>JABXIM010000026.1 GCA_013373085.1 Oceanospirillaceae bacterium
TCGCGCATCCTCTGGCCACTCGGATCACAGGAACTGGTGGAGCGCTACGATCGCCATCTGGGCCTGTCTGCTCCCCAGCACATCCGACCTGCCCACCAAGAGCGAACCCTCGAGGTTGAGAAGGCTCGTGATGAAGAGCCGCTTCAGGAGCAGCGTAGCCGCAGCCGAGACCGTGGAGACGATTACGGTCTGTAAGGGTGGGACTGTAGCAGGAAATGCAATTTGGCAGCGTTACACTTGTCAACCAGACCACCGCCCCTCAGCGCAGCGCTTTCATCCAGCGGCAAGCTGAGGGGCGGGCGGCACTAGCCGCCGTTTTGATCCTGAGTGTCGGGTGTCGCGTGTCGCGTGTCGCTTCGCTCCCCGCGACACCCGACACTGACACTATAGGGCTTGAAGACTAGGCTCCGGAGGGCTGAAGACTAGGACTGGGAGTGTTCATGACTAGGATTGGGAGTGCTGGCGACTAGGATTGGGCGTGGTAGCGACTAGGTCTCGGAGGGGTATGACTAGGTATTTACAACTAGTTATCTACAAACTAACCTAGTCTAATGAGAGAACTTACGGTGCCATCCAGCGTTGTCGCGCTTCGATCCGATTTGCCCCTCGCCCCGGCGATGGTCTCAGCCATTTGGGAAATTGCAGCGGCCCTAGATGAGCAGCGTATACCAGCGACACTGGAGAATGCCGTGTGGCTGGAAGTCCCCACAAAGCGGCTGCGCGGAGAGGGCTCGAGAGCTGATAACGTCTGGCTGCGTGAGTGCCTACGGAGACTGACAAAGGTCGAGCTCTCAGGTGAGCACAAAGGCGATCCTTGGGGCGCTGTCGTCCTAGCTCAATGGCATATCGTTCAAGGCGGAAGTGTTGCGCGCCTCTTGATCCCGCCAGCTGGCGTCCATGCTCTTCGTAGCCCGACAACCTTCACGAAGATCGAGGCCACCGCCGCGCACCAGCTGAGCGGCCACGGACGCCGCCTCTATACGATCCTCGCAGACAAGAAGCGTCTCGGACGCCCTCACTGGACATTCAGCGTGGAAGAGCTTCGCGCCCTGCTCGGCGTCGATGACAAGAAGTCCTACTCCCGCTGGAACAACTTTCGACAATGGGTCCTCGAACCGGCGCTGGAAGGGATCAACGACTACGGGACTGTCACGGTGAAAATGACCCCAGAGAAGCGTGGACGATCAGTTCACGCTGTTCGCTTCGATTGGCGTTGGAAGGACCCGCATGACGCGGCTGAGACCGCGATAGAGAACGAGCGGCACAGCTCGACGCGCCGCAAGCGGCAAGATACCGACGACGCCCCGCCGATGATCGAAGAGCCGAAGGAGGCCGCACGTCTCTGGTGGGAGAAGCTAAGCGATGCCGAACGAGACTCTTGGGCCGATCACATAGGCAGAGAGACGGAAATCGGCGGTATTATGCGCTCACGGCCGGAGCGGATCATCCGCGAGATGGCATTTGAAGAGAGCGGGAAAGCTTTACCACCCACTCCGGCAAAGACGCCACAAGACCAGGAAAGGGGGTAAAACATGGCAAACCTTTCCCTCAGAGAGGCGGTAAAGGCTTTCGACGTCTCACGCCCAACCCTCACGAAGGCAATAAATTCAGGGAAAATTAGCGGTGTTCGCAACGGCAAAGGTCAATGGGAAATAGACCCCTCCGAGATGGCAAGAGTTTACCAGCCACGCCAGGCTCAAATAGTAGACAGAGATGTGGAGGAGGAAGCCAACGTTGCCAGCCGGAACATGCAAATTTTCCAAGAAGTAGACAGGCTGAGGTCAGAGCTGGCGCTGACCCAAGCTCGTGCTGAAGCGGCGGAAAAGCTGGCGCAAGAACGTGCCGAACGCATCGAGGATCTCAGACGGATGCTGCCTCCTCCCGCGACCCACACGAAGGCTCGTTCATGGTGGCCGTGGCGAAAGTAGAGAGCGGAACGTGTGTTTCCAGCTACGGTTGTCCCTGAGCCACTCGAACAAGCTGCACTCACAATTGATTAAAATGATAAAAGCTCTGATGTAGCTGATAACTACAGAGATTATGGTACTGTTTGATGATCCCCGCCTTTAGCAATGTAGGAATTCTCCCCCCATACGGGATGTACGGCGCTGCCGATATCGAGGGAAGATCTCCGTATCCTACTGAATTGTTGGTGTTCGTTAAGCGGTTTGCCACGACGGAGGCCCGTACGCAGTTGCTGCAAGGCTTCTTGGAGTATCGACGCCGACTCCGGGACATTGGCCTGACTGAAGGCATACAGTGGGTAGGGGGCAGCTTCGTTGAGGATTGCGAGCTGATACGATCCAGAGCCCCGGACGATATCGACGTTGTGACCTTCTTGCGGCCCTTGGATGACGAGCAAGCTTGGGATGCTCTAGTAGCTGAAAACGATCAACTTTTGATGGATGCCGCCCACACGAAAGAACACTTTCGATGCGATGCCTACACCTCTGAACTGAACGATGAGATGTTGGAAGAAGTCGCCTACTATTTAACTATGTTCTCGCACCAAAGAGATACTGAAGTATGGAAGGGCATCGTCCAGCTTGAACTCGATGACTATACTGAAGGGCAGGCCATAGCCCTTCTCGCTGAGAGGGCTGCTCAATGGTAGTCAAAGCTAACCTCGACGCTCTACGTAGCGAGATTGCTACCGTCGAGAGGATGTTATCGAGGAAGAGTTCAAAGAGTCCTCTGGGCCGTAAATCTTTGGAGCGGCGCTTGGAAAACTTGCGGGCGCTACTGGATGACGGTGTGTCTTCTCCAGACCAACACGCCTCTGTAGCTCTTATCTTTGACGGCGATCCGGTTGTCGGAGCGAAGTCGATTAACATGGGCTTCGCTTCTCAGGCACTCAAGCAGTACCAAGACCTCATCCAGAGCGTCATATCGCAGGGTTCAGATGAGCAAGCCGCGCCACCCCGGCGGGGGAGGACGAAAAGCTCTCCTCCTCCAGGGGAGCTTTTCATATCAGGCGTCATGCACGGCTCTTTCGGATTTGTCCTAGAGGAAGACAGTTCGCAGCTCGAACTACTGAACACTAGAACAAAAGAGGCCGTGGTTTCGGCAGACAATTTTCTGCAAACCACGTCTAGTCCTGAGGCTGATTTTGATCAGCTTCTCTCCGAGGTGGACACCAAGGTCTTTCAACGATTGAGAGCCTTCATCCGCACTCTCCATGATGCAGACGCAGTTCTCCGCATCTCCGAGAGAGATCGGACCATCAGTCTAGACGCCAAGAACCTATCCGTAGCTCATGAACGAGTGATGAGGAGCGATATACTAGAGCGAGAAACCGTGATGCGTGGCTGGCTAATCGGCTTCAGTCCTGTGAAGCGAACTTTCGACTTTAGAGACGCCGAGACCGATACCCTAGTGACCGGCAAGGTGTCACCGTTCATGGCGCTCCAAACGTTGCAGACCTTACAAGAGCTGACCGAGCATGATGAGGCCCAAGCGATGTCACTAGGAAGGCGCTATGTCGCTAACATCCATATCAAGGATGTTGAGAGAGCGGATGGCACCCCTCTACCGACCAG
Source organism: Oceanospirillaceae bacterium (assembly GCA_013373085.1). Lineage (GTDB taxonomy): Bacteria > Pseudomonadota > Gammaproteobacteria > Pseudomonadales > Balneatricaceae > Marinobacterium_A. The sequence goes on from JABXIM010000026.1 coordinate 3,540, forward strand.
GTACACGCTGCTCAGCCTAACCCCGGAATAGAACGAAACCCTCAGCCAGATTTTGAGGTGGGCTTAGCCTTCACCGGCCGCTTCAGCGGCTTCTTCTGGGCAGTCGATTTCTGTTCTTCTTCTTTTGGTATGAGCTTTCCGTCATCTCCGACGTCGTCAGGATCAAAAATAGATAGCTCATTCGCCCTGATGATTAGAGCTTGCCACTTACGTTCGGAAACCTTTCCCTCAAGCTGTGCACGCTTGATGACGTAGTACGGGTTGTAAACGACCGCATAAGAGATTGGTCCGAGAGGGCCATCTTTAAGAGAGATAAACCCAAGTTCGCCCAAGCGAAGCATTCGATCTTTCCACGTTCTCAGAGCGCGTTGCCCTTCGAACCCAGCATGGAAAGCCATCTCCTCAGGCCTGTTCAGGGTGAGAAACTGCTCTTCTCGCAAACGAGACCAGAGCTCGAGGTAGGTTCGACTAACTGGATAGCCCTTCCCTGACATCTCATCCATGATGTTCATCATCAGGGGCATAAGGCGAGGCATGGCTACCCACCCCTCGTTCTCGAGCCTCCAAACCTCATCCGGGTTCAGGTCAGGCCAAATCTTCGACCTAGCATCGAGCTGTCTTTGAAGGATCTGGCGTTTACCGCGTACAGCCATGGCACCTCACAATAAAAACGGGGCCAGGTTTGGAAGCCGGCCCCTTCGCTCGAAGCGGCCCATCACCCCGTAGGATAGGCTCTGAAGATTCGGCTGGTTTTGGAGACCCGCTACACTTCTGCTCTAACGATGAGCCATAAGTAGCGCGCCTATGTGTCAAGGTCAACCTCTAACTTTTACCATTAGCAACAAACAGACGTCAACACAATAAACTTCTTACCACCTGTCATTCACTAAATATGTTCACCTCAGCACACCAGTGCGCGCATATGCGCGCACTGGATTGAAATTAAACCTTCCAGAACATGAGCTTGAAGTTAAGACATTGGTATCGAGGTATCAGGTATCGGGGTATCGGCGGTATATCGGTATCACGGTATCGGGGGATAAATAAGGGGGGCGGCCCCTCCCCGGGCGAGCCACTTTTTTGATACCAGCCTTTAGGCCGTTGTGAGCCAGGCGACGACGGACCTGGCGGCAGGCGCATCCCGAACAGCTTTCACCGGGATGCCATGAGTTACCAAGACCATCACTGTCATACACAGGGGGCCAACATCTCGCGGGAGGTCCAGGAGGGCGCAGCGTCTCCGGCCCAGTGGCAATTAGCGGAGCGGCTCGTAGAGAATTGCCTAGTGGGTTGTCATTTGAAATGACAA
>JABXIM010000224.1 GCA_013373085.1 Oceanospirillaceae bacterium
AGTGTTAAAACCTATGGTGAATTTCTTCATTTGGAATCGGCTGTAATTTTCGGAGGAGTGAATCAGAACCCACAAGTTCGGGCATTGCGAAACGGGGTAGATGTGTTGATCGCTACTCCCGGTCGATTGCTGGATTTGGTTGGTCAAGGTCATATTTCCTTGGCTCATGTTGAAATATTGGTTTTGGATGAAGCTGATAGAATGCTGGATATGGGCTTTCACAGAGACATCAAGAGAATTCTACCATTGCTCCCGGCCAAAAGGCAAAACCTGCTGTTTTCAGCTACTTTCTCAAGAGAAATCAAAGAGTTGGCAGGTTCCTTTCTATTCGATCCTGAATTGATTGAGGTGAATCCTGAAAACTCTGCTTCAGAACAAGTTCAGCAACTGGTTTATCATGTAGACAAGAAGCAGAAGGCTGAAGTGGTCATTAAAATGATTAAGGAAGGCAACTGGCAGCAGGTACTCATTTTCATGAGGACGAAACATGCTTGCAATCGCCTCAGCGATAAACTGAAGAAGAAGGGCATTACCGCAGCTGCTATTCATGGCGACAAGAGTCAAGGAGCGCGAACTAAGGCCCTGGATGGGTTTAAAAAGGGCGAAGTCCGAGTGTTAGTAGCCACAGATATTGCTGCCCGAGGTTTGGATATTCCATTACTCCCTCATGTCATCAACTTTGAATTGCCAAAGGTTGCAGAAGACTATGTTCATCGAATTGGAAGAACCGGAAGGGCAGGAGCCAGCGGTGCTGCTATTTCACTACTTGATGCTGAAGAACTACCATTGGTGAAGGGAATAGAAAAGCTTTTGGATCACCGATTGAATATTGAGGTGATCAAAGGTTTTGAGCCTACCGGTAAGTTATCTGAAGCAGGCAAACAGCAACCAGCGCAGACGAATCAACAGGCTAAGAAGTCTTTTAAACAAAACTCCAATAAGCCAAACCAAAAAACTGACAAGCCTTACAGAAGTAAGCGGTTCAATTCTAAGCGGAGAAGGAGAAACTAGTCTTTCTCAGTTTTAGGGTAAACTGGGACTGTTTTTCTTTATTCCTCCTTTGGAGAAAGGATTTCAAGATTTTACTGGACCACTTATAAGAGCCACACTACTTTAACCATCAATTGGAGTGTTCCAATTAATGGTAATTATTCTTTCTTTAGAATTGAATTAAGAAGTCAATGAATAACTTTTAGAAATTCCTCCATTGCTTTAACACTACTGAAAGGATTACTGTTCAGTAGGATGGATGAGTCTTTATTCACTAAAAAAGTATACTTTGATTTATCACTATCTAGGTTATTTCTTTCATAAAAAGAATAGGTTTCATCATAGACTACTGGGTACTTAAATCTGAGTTGTTCGTTTGCAATATAATCAACGTAAGTTCTTTCGGCACCAGAGGCTATAATAAACGCATTTTCAATATCAAGACTATCAAGCAGATTTTCCCATGACTCGAGCTCCATATAACAATCTGAACAACCGAAGTTCACAAAATGCAACACTGTAAAATCCTTGATTTCCATATTTAGTGGTTGACCTTTTGGGCTTAGTAGTGATTCGGGTAAGTAGATTTTGGAGTAGTCGTTAGGATCGCTACATCCTAAGCAAATAATTATAGTTGTTAGATAGGTTAGGTGTTTCATAGTTCAAAATTTCGGCATCTCGAATTGTATTATATCATGCTCCTTATTTTCAAAATCCGAAGCAAACAGACGATGAGATTTGGCATCTACCGCTATTCTTAAAACGTTTCGGTCAAGTATGAATAAAGCTTTGAAATTACCTTCGAAATCAAACACGAGTACTTTATCACCGTAATGAGCAACTCCTGGTTTTTCTTTTCTAGAATTACCCGAATATAGACCATATATATAGTTTTCGGCTGTATATAAATCTACATAGCCAAAACGCATTTCATCATTTTGAGCCAATACAGTGCTTTCTCCTCTATTCGCAATCTTTATAACTGGATTAAAAAAATCTGGCCCTTTGATTATTATTGGGTTTTCTTCGACATTATTCAGATCAAATATTTCTATTTGATCTGAATAACGATTTGATATTATTGCAAATGATTTATCTGAGGATAAATGAAGTTTAGAGTCAAAAGCCTGCCCTAGTATGTGCTTTGGAATGTTAGAATTATCTATTTTAGGTATATCCCCAATCGGAATTTCTTCATTACTTTTTCTATTTATTCTTACTAATCGGGAGTCTCCTGTGTATGTGAGACCCAATACAACAGAATCAGAAATAGCATGAACATTGTAAACCATCCGAGGTACTTTGTATTGGTTAGTTATCTTAATTGATTTCTCACTTACTTCTAGAGTATTGACTTTTGAGAGAGTAATGTCATAGGCATTTAACCGATTTTTGCTTAGGAATTGCGCAAATGGAGCGTCCATCATCTCGTTGGGTCCATATCCCTTGGCATTGAATGAACCTAGTAATTGACTATTAGTCAAATCAAACAGAAGGATCAAGTAGTCTCCCTTGGAATCGGTGACTAGTAGAGTATCGCCTGAGACATCAATATCCCTTGGTGAATACAATATGGAATCATTTGTAAGACCAAGGTTTTGTCCTTTCAGTTTAAAAGGTTGGTATTGGTAAATGTTTTTTTCCGCTTCAGATGATTCATAAATGATGAAGTTCAAAGATTTATCGTCTGAACATGAATAAAAAAGTATAAATAATAGTATTAGAAAATGATTTTTCATTTTGAACAAAACTTATCTCCTTAAAAAAGGAGATAAGTGTCTTTAGTACTGTTAATAAATCAATTAATTGTTTGTTGGCATTTAGCTAAAATTCTATCCACCGTAAAAGTGTTCTCATACATACATATGCTATCTTCTTCTGGCATGCAACAATGGATTTGTTCAGTCATTGACTTCAGGTAATTACAAAACAAGGTGCTAGACAGAAGGCATATGGCTAGAATTCTAATGTGCTGTTTCATTCAATTATAATTTCAGGGTTGCATTTACCTTCAGATTTATAGTAGGCATCCTTTTTAACTATTTCTTCTTCATAAATACACTGACTATCTTCTTCATCGCAGCATGTAAACCCAAATGATTCCGCTTTAGTATCGTTAAATATTAGACTGACGGACCCTAATATCAGTATTGCTGTTATTATCTTTTTCATAGGAAAGTAGGGGTTTCTATTTCGTTACATTTAGCTGTTCCAGTTTCATCAGCAGCTTTAAAATATTGATCATGAGTGTAGGTCCATTCTCCTTGATATTTGAAGTGACAGCTTGCATCCTCTTCATTGCAACATGTTCCACTATGCGCCTCTCTTCCATTTAATGATAAAGTTGAAGTTGTAATCACTCCAATGATTAATAAACTATAAAGTTTTTTCATGTTATAAATTATAATAATATCACCTACTCTTTTAAAGGGTTTTCGGATTCCCCTCCCAAATCACTGGGCTGTGCGCAATAGTCATCAAATAGAAATTAAATTCAGTAGAAAAGTATTGTGCATATTTACTTATTTGAAGATGTGTGTTCGGGTCAGTAGAACCCATCGTTTGATCAAATGACTTGATAAATATATGTTTTGATTGAGAAAAAAAAAATATTTTTTTTAAAACTCAGAATAGTTATAAATAATAGTCATTTGCGGTTATCCTAGGAGTCATAGAGTCATTTTGAGGAGTATTGTCGTTCGTACTACTATGAACAGAGCATTCGGTGTCAAGGTTAGCAATGAAGATAGAAGGATTATATTTAGGCTCTCACAAACTTCATCAACCCAGGGTAATCATGATTGTCGGCTTGCCTTAATGCCTGAATATATTGTGACCTCACATCTCCTTGTCGGTCAATATTGGCATTTCCCCATGTAAAAGGCTCTAAGCCAAAAACATCAATAAGCAGTCGGTCAGTGGCTAGTCGAGCGTGTCTGCCATTACCATTCGGAAATAAGTGTATCCATACCAACCTATGATGAAACCTTACAGCAATTTCATCTGGAGGATATGTTTCATGTTCTATCCAATAATTAATGTCATTGAGTAGTTGGCGAAGCTCAATTGGTACTTGCACCCAATCAATTCCGATGCTCTTATCAGATTGCCTGAGGTCACCGGCCCATTGCCAAACCTTCCCAAACATTTGTTTATGTAGGGTGGTCAAGAACTCTTCGGAAGCAACATTCTTTTTATTCCGCCTTTTCTCGCACCAAGAATAGGCTTGATTGATGTTCTCTTGTTCCCAACGATTGAGCTCTTCACGGGTAGATATATGAGAAATCTTTAAGCCCTCTGCTTCATCGGGATCGAGAGGTGTTGCGCCATACGGTTCGTCAAATATCATTTGATCTCCCATAACTCTTTATCACCCTCAATCAGAATACGATCAACCATATCACTTATGGCTTTTTCTTTTTCAGCATCACTTAAGTTTTGAAGTTCTAGGCGCATCGTGTGATCAAGTCTTTCCATTCGCTTTAAGGCAAGTTTTCGGGCTTGTGATCTGACAATATCTTCAAGGCTGTCTTTAGGTACAAAGCCATAGACAAACTTCATCCCTAACCCTTCAGCAACCTTATTCATAGTTGATAACTTAAGGTTTTCCTCGGATTCAGCTTGTTCCATATGCGTTATGCGAGGTTGATTAACGCCAACTCTTTTTGCTAATTGAGCGGTTGTCATCCCTAATGCTTCGCGAATTGCCTTTATCCATCCAGTTGACGGTAAAGGAGGTGTTGACTTAAGTTTAAGGAGCTTTTTATCAAGCTGTTCACGTACTAATTTCCTGTCCCAGTGGCTCATTTAATTACCTTTATATAATAAATATAGAATATTATTATTACATATATATAATTAAAAGTTAACTAATATATTATAAATAGGTAATTGGAAAGTCTGTTTTAACCGGGGTTTCGGTCCTAAGCAACCATTAGAAGCCTGTTGTCATTGGTAATGCTTGTCAACTTTCAATTGCCATATGCTTTGCTAAGATGGAGTTTAAGCCTTTCTGTTGGTTATAGTTCAGTGCTTCCATAAAACTTATTAACCGAGTTGCTGAAGAGGATATAGATGTGTGCGTCCATAAACAAAAATAGCAGACCCCTTGAATTGTGCTAGTTGTGTCTGCCTTCCCATTTAGCCATAAGTGGAAGTCGATCAGAAATGAGAATAAAATAAATAGCCCACTTTACAGTGAGGCATTTTGGTGGGCCCGCCTGTCCCGATAGCTATCGGGACGAACCAGAGATAAAAAAACAAAAAAGCTCCACTTTTCAGTGAAGCTTTTCGCTAAAGTGGGCCCACCTGTCCCCGTTATATGAATGTGCTTATCTGAAGAGTATCGCAGAATATCACTAGAGGCCTTTGAAACGCTGATTTAGTGTTGCTTCTTATATCATTGTATTATCCAGCGTTAAGAAAATCTATTCCCCATTCTATTCCCCAATTTCTGCCTGGCCTAGCTTTAGTCAATTACCCCTCCCCCTAGGTCGATTTTAATTTGACCCCCGGGGCTAAAGCAGGGTATGACCAAGATTGCTCTCCAGATTTTTTAGCGTTGTACATATGTACCATTTTGTCTTTAGGAGATGCTGGAATATATAGCCCTTACTTTTGATAAAGACTAATTATATATAAAGCGTATAGATATCTTTTGATTCTCTTTTATTGTTTTTATCAGTCATGGCTTAACACATATATAAATCTTTACTAGCTATTCTGTATATCCCGTTGTTTGGTAGACACCAATAATAATTTTGCATTATTGATGAGACCAATATCCCAGACTTGTCAAAAGGGGATTTCTTCTTTTTGAGCATAATGTATACCTGATCTCGATTAGTGTTTCTTTTAGGTCTGAACTGTATGGAGGGTAGTTATTCAGTTTTTTCATTTACTCTTTGGGAGGCATATAGATTGAAAACACAACATCTCAAGACAGCAGCTCTTTAGAGCCACCACCCTGAGATGTTCTAGAATCAATTAGAGATGTCTACCTAACTCTAAGCTTATCTAGAATTAACCAACTTGGAATAGATTTTCATAGCCTTGCCTAAAGAATAAGTGGTTTTTCCTAGTTTACCCCATTGTTCACTTGAAGGTCTGAACCATTTTTCAAGAGTCTTACCGTCTGGCAATGTGTTCTTCTTGAATCTATTTATGTGTACTTCGTAACCAACCGTTAAAGCATCATTCCTTTGACCGTATATGGCTAAATTCTGATTAGCACAAAGCAAGTGATAACTATAGCCATTGGTTTTGAAGTAATCATCAGCAACGAAATATTCAGATATATCTGCTGTGCTATCAGTTACTTGTTCTTCTTTCAAGAAACACTCAAATCCATATTTGTCAGAGAATTTCCTTCTAACAACACTTGATACTAAACCTGCATAATTTTTAGGCACTATAATAGCATCATGAATGGTCAGAAAAGCGAAATCCTTAGCTGTGAGATTTATTAGCTCTCCACAAACGTCTTTAAGGATCAGAGATGCCTCTTCAGTTCTGAGCACTTTCGAACTGTTTCTATAATCTTCAGATTTTAGTTCCTTAAGATAATTCCAAACCGTGGGGAATGAAGATTTAAAGACTTCATAGAGTTCTTTAAACTGAGGGTATTCAATATTTCCACTTAATAGATAAAGAATTCCCTTTTTAGCGGAATCTCGATCATAGTTAGTGAATGCATTATAGAGATCACCACCCATAGCTAAATCCATATACTCTACAACATCTTGTACCTCTTCTGTAATAGTTCTGTTTATTGCGTTATATACGAGGCCAGCAAGAATTACAGGTTGAGAACAACTTATATCAAGTTGCACAAGACCTAGTGGATTTGCATTGAATTCAAGATATTTACGGAAATCTCTGGGTAAGTTCGTCCATTTTGTATAGAGCCTGTCTTCATCATGTTTAACAAAGTATTGACCTGATTCATTGGCTTTTAGAAGCTGTGCAAGTTTTAGAATAGATTCTTTCTTGGACTTATTTTCTTCTAAAAAGTGATATACATAATGGTTATCTTTCCCATTTCCTATTAGGGTTGTTGTCGGTTCCGAAAAGGATACCTTGCCTGTGAAATCAATCTCCTTGTTGGGGAAATTGATTTTGAACTTTCTACAGTTTTTAATTAGTCCAGTATTAATTGAATCCGAAAGGTCTATGTCATATCTATCTTCTCTTTCGCTTGAATATCTACGATAGCGATTTAGAACTGGCTTTTGCACTATAGAATCAACGGCAAGTTCTTGATCGAAGAAATCATCGGTAAGTCTAAATCCCTGTGCTTTGTTTTGAGACTTACTATACGTTGAGTCTTTTTCAACCAGACCTAGATCAACCAAGTCCGTTTCAACCTTATTAATATAATTTAAAGGCATCATCTTCTTTCTGGTATCATATGAAAAGGTCATAAACCTATTGTCGTTGGCAGAAAAGACTGATTGCCTTTGCAATATTTCGTTCAAAAAAATCTGACAGAACTCAATCTGTTTTTTATTTGCTTCAGGCAGCTTTTGGCTCAAAGCATTTTTATCAATAGTGAGAATCTTTATCTCTTTTTTCATTTTAAAAAATTAGGTTAAAAAATTATTCCACGAAGTCGGTATACTTCTCAAGCTCTCTAATGGCAATGCTTCTAAGGTATCTACTCCTTGTTAGACCATGCATTTTGGCTTGTTCAGCGATACGCTTTCGAGTGCTTCCGTCTACTCTAATCTTTGTAAGAGAGCCTTCAGTAACACCATAGCCCTTGTCAGGTTTAAACTTCTCTGGATATCTCAAATCAATCAAAAAAAGAAACCTAAACAGTTCTGGAACATTCAATCCAATCTCCTCTGCTCTTGCCTCTAATGCGGACCTGAGCTTGTCACTTAGTCGGACAAAAATGTCTGAGTTCTTCATAATTGTTCTTTTGCTATGCTCTTCTTTATACGAAAAAACACCCTTAAAGGTTTCATTTGTATTCAAATAGTTTTAAAGAGACCGTGATTTTAAAGTCTTGTCCAAACTGAAGTACCTTGACGAGAGGATGCGATGATTTTCCGACTATCTACAACAACAAGGTCAATTTGATCAATAATTATAAGGTTGCCATACATATCACGAGCAGGTTGTCCGAACTGGTTCATTTGATAGAAAAGTGCCCGAAAAACATTTTGCTCAATTTGTGCTGCGCTTGTAGTTATTCCTGTGATTAAGCTTTGGTAATAAGTATTTCCGGATTGATTAAATACTCTAAATTTATTACCCGAAGTTGACTGCCAATCACCATAGATATTGTAGTTTCCAATTGTTCCCTCTAGCCATCTTTTACCCACATCATATGCATCATTAGCATTTAATGATCTGTAGTAGCTACCTAAAGTCATGTATCTCACTCTCTCCTCTGGGTTGCCATGTGATGCCTCATCAGAAAAGCTATCGGATCCTAATTGAAAAAGAGTATTTGCAAATGAGGCTATGTTGGTGAATTGAAAATTCGCTTTTTGCCCCAGTATATAGCCAGCCATGAAATCAGCATGTAATTCCTTTTTTTTGTCTCTATCGAACCATTGCCTTTTACATTGCAAAATGTGGGCAAACTCATGAGCCAAAACACCAATTACAGCATCTCGTCCTCCATTGTAACTATAGGTTTCTTGGTATAAAAGATTCTTTCCGAACTTAACAATACCATCACAACTTCCACTTGAATTACAATCACAGGTTGCCAAGGCATTTGGGTTATCACCATCATCATAAAAAAAGAATTTTGAATTCAGGTTGAAAATTTGAAGGATGGGATTCAATTCAAATTGAATCCACTGATCAATTTGGATATTACCTGAAGATCGTTCTTCATTACCATTGACTAAGTCTGTTGCCTCATCTGTTGGGAGCTCTCTAAGATAACACTGACCGTGAACAGAAATAGAAAGGAAAAGTAAGGCTGCTAGTATATTTAATTTTGTGCTGTTCATTGTATTACAATTTGAAATGTCTGTCCGTTTAAGTTTGTCATATAGAGTTCGAGTGATCGAGAGGAATTCACATTAATACTTCCATTCCCACTTCCATGCTTCAATATCTGTTGTCCATTTTCCATAAACATGGTGGAAGCTGAAACCGAATAGTTATGGTTTCCTCTGGGTAACTCAATTCTTTTGGTGAAACTGCTCTGACTATTGCGATGAGTAGAAAAAACATGTGTTTGGCCATTTATGGTTAACTTTACAGTTTCATAAATTTGGCTTCCTTCTAAAGATCCATTGAATGTTATGAAGACCCCATCTATGTCGTAATCGTTAAAGTCTGTATTATGAGTATTTGGGTCACTAATTGCTTCAACCCATGTCGTGCCTTGTCCGACTCCGCTGCTATTATATCCTAACCACATATAACCACCTTCACCCCAATTGCTACCCCATGAGTTTTTTACTAGCCAAGCTTGACGCTGATCATCCCAGCCACAAATGATAACTGCATGATTATTTTGTATAAATGTATTTTCTCTAAATACTCCACCAGTATACCTCTGAAATTGAGGTGTACTTGCTAGTGTTGTGGCAACTGCGCCATGTTTTGCAATGGCATTTTTGATTTGTTGATTACTGGCTGTTGCTAAGTAATTTCTACTGTTTGATACAAAATCCCAAGCTTCTACAAGATATTGACCACCAGTATTAGAACACCCGGTTGCAAAACCACGATAAGTTTCTTGGCTTTCATTCTTGACTTTGTTTCCTTTCATCCATTGGAAAACTTCACTTGGCCATCCTCCTCGACAAGACCCACCTTGTGAACAGTTTAGAGCATGCTGCTCGGAGGTGTCAATAGTTTGCCCATTCCTAATTGCATAGCTAATCTCATAAGCAGCAAGAGCACTAAAAGCCCAGCAACTCCCACATTGCTGTCCTTGGTCTTTGACAGTTGTAGAATATCTAGTTTGTCTTATGTCAAAAAAACGGGCAGATGGGCTAACTATGTTTGACAAATCTCCCTCATAGGTTCGTAAGCTATTCCCGAAGAAGTTGTTTAGTTCCCTTTGTATGTCACGTGTTTCATCCTCGCTGGGCGGTATGAATCCGGTAGGCCGCTCTTGACCAAACGAGTTTAGACAAATGGTGATGAAATAACCTATTAATAGTATTGTGCGCTGTGTGATATTTTTCATTTTACCATTACGTTGATGTTCTTTGTTTTTTGTCCATCAGAGTTAGGCTCCCAAGGGCGTTTATAGATGAAAGTTATTCTGTAAATGCCAGAAGTATTTGCTTTAAATGTCCATGTTTGTATCTCTGGGAACTTGGCATTAATGCTGTCGTTTTCAACGAAGCCCTCTTCTAAAAGTGTTACATTTTCAGCTAATGAATCCGATAAAATCCACTGGTAGCCCGAACTGAAAGAAACGCCAAATTCGACTTTGAAAGAGCTATTTTCTTCCACATTAAAGTCATACAAGACTTCATCTTTTTTATCATCTGTGCAGGAGAAGAAAAGAGTGGCAAAAAGAAGAAGTGTGTATTTATTGTGTGTCATAACTAAATTTAACAAAATTTAATTTTACACATGAGAAAATATTAAAATTTATGATCAATACCCCCAATCAGTATGAGAGATAGGAAGGCTATTGAGTTCGTCTTTGTATGATCTCCATTTGGGCATGAATTGATTCATAAGATCAACAAACCTGTCATTGTGGGAGGATTCGAGAATGTGAATGATTTCATGAACAATAATGTACTCAAGACATTGTTTTGGCTTCTTTGCTAATTCAATGTTGACCCAAATTCTCTTTTCGTGGCTGTTGCAAGTACCCCATTTGGTTCTCATTTGCTTGACACCCCATTCATTCACCTTAACACCAATAATTGATTCCCATTTTTGAATGATTTCAGGGATTTGTGCTTTCAGTTGCTTCCTATACCAAGCCTTGAAAACCTTCTCTCGCTCCTTCTTTGTGCTTTCTGGTTTTATAAATAGGTTTAGTTGCTTGTGGTTTTTGATTTCAACTTTACTTCGACCATTGGTTTCAATCACATTGATGAGATATCTCCTTCCTTCAAAATAATGACTCTCACCTGATATGTACTCCCTAGGACTTTCTCTTGATTGCTCTTTAAAGTTTTTGATGTGCTTTTTTATCCAGCCTATTTTAGAAATAGCGAATAGCCTGATTACCTCTGAATCTGTTTTATTTGGAGCAGCCAGTCTAATTCTTCCAGTGGGAGGGTAGACTGCTAAATGTAGGTTTTTGATGTCTTTTCTTATAACATCTATAGAAAGATTAGCGATTTGTATTTGTTCCGAACTAGTATTCATCCAATGCCTTGATTATTCTCATTATCTCACCCGTTTTATGCTGATCTTTGAGTATGCCTTTGATAGAGAGCATAAGCTTCTTTTCCTTGATTCCTCCATCTCGCCAATCATCTAGCTTGGTGCTTTGTATTATGTTGTCTAATGCTAGAGCTAGCACCTCGTTTTGTTCTAGGTTGTCATAAAGCGCACGTTTTCCTTTAGATGTAAGAGAGGTTGGATAAGATTCCGTTTTATTCGGTTCTTCAATCCTTTTGGCTAGTCCTTTAATCTTGTCCAAGTATTCTTCATAGACTATGGCTTCAAGCCTTCTTTGTTCTATCAACTCATCGAGTACTTGAGACATTTTCTCAAAGTACTTTGGGTTAGTTGGTAATTCATCAATGATGACTTTTCGAACGTTGTTTTCGATTGTTTCGGCAATTGCTTGTTCCTTCTTCTTGTCTGCTCTTGTTTTGTATTCACCTTCTGGTTCACTCACTTTTAGAATGAGGTCTACCAAAGACTGATTTTCAAAATTGGAAATGACTCTGCTGCTATGGGCTGATAAATACATGTCGAGCAGTTGACGCATTCCAGGCTCAAAGCGTTTCAAATCTACATGGTCGCCACTTGCTACTTTTATAGTGTCTCGTAGATCAGAATAATATTGGACCTGTTCTTTTATTCTTTGGGCTTCAGCTCTGCTATAACCTGCTTTTTCCATTTCATTAGCTAGGTTCGCATAGGCTCTCAGTAAAGAAGCTGTCAGCTTATAAAGGGTTAGTCTTTTCTGTTCTGTTTCCTTTAGTTCATCGGGTTTGGAAGGGTCGCCACAGAAAAACCGTATAAAGTTGGGTTCTGTTCTTGGGTAAACTGGTTCGCAAAGTGCATGAACCGCATCGAGTGCATCATTGAGTCTTTCAACGCTTTTCTCATATCGGTCAAACAGTAGTCCCTGTACATCCTCCAAATCAAAATCGTCAAAGGCGGTAGACGTGTAGTCTTTTATAGCCTTATTGAGACTTTTGAATAGGTCTTTATAGTCAATGATATATCCGTACTCTTTGTCTTCGCTGTCTACTCGATTTACACGACAAATGGCTTGGAATAGACCATGATCTTGCATGCTTTTGTCAATGTAGAGATAGGTAGCTGATGGAGCATCGAAGCCAGTGAGGAGTTTATCTACCACAATCAAAAGCTTCATTTTGGCAGGCTCTTTTATGAAGGTGTCTTTTGCTTCTTCCTCAAATTCCTCGGTGCTTTTCCCTTTCAGCATTTTTTGATAAACATCGTATTTGGTCAGTTTATCGGTAAAACCTAACTCACCTGTTTCTTCTCCCTTCAGATCATTAACGGATGGTTCATAGGAGGTAATAATCGCACATTCTTTAAAGCCAATATTTTGAAACAGTTCGTAATATTTACAAGCTTGGTAGATACTTCCAGAAACCAAAATGGCATTTCCCTCACCGCTTGCTAGTCTTGGTTTTATGCGGAAGTCTTTTACTATATCGAAGACAATTTTCTCGAGCCTTGACTTAGAACCAAGTACTTTTTGCATGGTTCCCCACTGCTTTTTCAGCTCGGTTTTAGGTAGGTCATTAAGCCCTCTGGTTTCAGCATCAAACCAATCATCTATGCTTTGTTGGTCGGTGATAAATTGCTCTACATCTCGGGCTTCATACAAAAGGTCTAGAACAACGCCATCTTCAACGGCTTCGTCAAATCTATATGGAGTACCTATATATGGGCCGAACACTTCAATACTTTTCTGTTTGTCTTTTTTGAGTAGGGGAGTACCTGTAAATCCAATAAATAGAGCGTTAGGAAGAATGGTCTTCATTGCTTCATGTAGTTTGCCTGACTGAGTTCTATGGCACTCATCGACAAAGACATAGATATCACCCTTAGCTTTGAAATTCTGTGAAAGGCTTTTCTTAAGGTCTTGAATGTATTGTTCAAAATCTGAGTCTGTGGCTTCAGCTCTTCGTCCGAATTTGTGAACTAGACTACAAATGAGCCAATGGTCTTTCTTGTTTAATGAATCAAGTAAATCTGCACCACTTTTGGTTCTGTAGATTTGCTCATCATTATCTGTGAACTTGTTTTTGATTTGGGTGTCTAATTCATCTCTATCAGTAATAATCAATACCCTGCTATCTGGCACATTCTCGTGAATCCATTTAGCGAGCATTACCATCATTAAGCTTTTGCCACTACCTTGAGTATGCCAGAGTATACCGCCAACTCTATCTTTTACGTGTTGTTGGGCAGCACTGACACCAAAAAACTGATTTGGTCTGCATAGCTTTTTTGTACCTCCATCATAAACCGTGTAATCATGAATGACAGTTAGAAGCCTTTCTTTATTGCATAGCTGTGAAAGCTGATTATCAATCTGATATTCGTGACTATGCTCAGAATGCTCTTTCCATGACAGGTAGTATTTTTCAGGTGTCTTTATAGTTCCGTATCTAAGCCCTTCTGTATCATTGCCAGCCATAACAAACTGCATGGAGGTAAAATACTGTTCTATGAATTCAGGCTTTTGATTGTCTAAGTTTTGACGAATTCCTTCACCTACACCAACCTTGCTTCTTTTGAGTTCTAAAACTCCTAAAGCAATTCCATTCACATAAAGTACAATGTCAGGCCTTTTGGTGTTCTTGCCTTTTACGGTTACCTCTTCCGCAATTCCGAAGTCATTGTTCTGCCTATTTTTCCAATCAATGAGGTAGATGGTTTCTTTTAGTTCTCCAATCTCTTCCTGAATGGGAATACCATACCTCAAAAGTCTATAAACTCTTTTATTGGCTGAGTATAGTCCCTCTGAGAGATCAATGGTTGCTTCTCTAAACTTGTCAATTGCTTTTATTGAGGCCTTTTCAGAGTAACCCTGTTTTTCAGTTAGGAACTTTAGGAGCAGGTCTTCTTCAATGGGGGATGTCCTGACTTCTTCTTGCCAATCACCTAAATAAGCATAGCCCAACTCGTTTCTGAATAGCTCAATGATTCTATTCTGGGAAGATCTTTCTGGTTTTCCTATGTCTGTGTGTGTCATTGGGCTATCCTTTAAAAAGTTTGAAGCTGACTTGATATTTATAAAAATCTATGTTTTGGGTAACAGATAAAGCTCTTCTCAATTTAAGGTCGTCTTCCAAGCCTATGATAACTCCTTTAACCATTTGATTAGGTTCTGCGAGCGATTCTTTGACAAAGCCCATGTATCTTTGAATTTGTCCGACTACATTGTCGCTGACTCTTCCTTTTTTGAGCTCAACGACCAGTATAGTTTTCTTATCCTTACTTATGGCCAAGATGTCAATGGGGCCTGTGTCGCTTGGGAATTGTTGACCTACTAGTTCACCATCTTCTTCATAGACATCGTATTCATTCCCCAAATCAGTTTGCTTCCAGTTTTGTACAAGAAAGTCTTCTAAGTGCTTTTCAAGGGCAAAAACAGAAGGGTCTTCAATTGTTTCGTCATTAGAAATGAGAGTTGGGGCTTTTTGGTTTCCAATTAGCTCTTCCAGTTCAGTTGCATACTTGGTTATTTCACTCACTGTGCCTATTGAGCCAGTGGAATTCCGTAAAGCCAAACTCATTTCTGAACGCTCAATTAATGCGGTATACCACTTCACACTTCTTCTATGAGGTAAGATATCTCCACTGGCATAGAAATATGGGCTGTCTATTTCTCCCACATAATAAGCCCCCTGACCGTCAGGACAAATAATAATATCTCCTTGTTTAATGCCTTTGGCAATATTGTGAAGAGAACCACAAGCCAAGCCAGCAGCAATCTTTCCTTTGTCTTGGTTTTTAGAAAGCCAGTATGGAATGAACTTCTCATTAAAGTGCCTTGAGTTTTCAGGTAGATCATTGGTCAGGTCTAGGTCTATATCGAAGTCTCCACCAATGAAATTACCCTTATAGCATTGTTGGGCATACATGCTTTTAGCACCCATCATGATTCTAAAATACCTTTTCATACAAGTCTAGTTTTGCCAGTTAGCAGATCTTGCATCATTCCCTTTTTAATATTCAAGTATTTGGATTTTTTAGTCTCAAGAACTCCAATTTCTTTATCCATATCCGAAATGATTTTAGCAATTGTTTCTTGCTCTATTCTAGTCGGAGGTACGAATATTTTCATATTGGTAATCATTTCTTTTCTAACCGAATCAACAGATGATTTGGCTGTCATAGAAATAATTCTCTCATAGAAATTCTCTTTGAATACTAGATAGAGAAAATATCCATGAATTGAGCTACTGAAATCACTTATCAAATACACCCTTTGATGTATATCTACTTTTTCATTGACATAATGGAAAACTTTACCAGTACCAACTCCATCACCTGCTGTTAAAATACCTTCGCCATCGAAAGAATAGGTGTTTATCCTTTCAACTGTCTGAGATCGCACGAAGAATGGGTATTTTCCATCTTCCACTTTGTCTTGAGTGTTTTTACTTCCCGTTCCAACTTTAGCAACTTCACCAATTGTAGTCTCTATCCATTCGCCTTCAAACCCCATCAACCTCTTACCACCTTGAGTAGGGGATTTCAAAAGTTGCTGCATAGCTCCTTGTTTAATGGCTTTCCTTTTGTCGATTAATTTGTCCAGATTGTTGATTAGGGAGTCAATGTCTGAAAGGGCTTGGGCTATGGAGTCTTGTTCCTTTTTTGGAGGAACTGGTATGCATATTTGTGATAGGCCTGATGAGTAAATATGAACTACAGCGTCACCCTGACCTTTTATAGCTTTCTGTTTAGCTATAAAGGGTGCATTTAACAGGTAACCAAGAAAGTTTGAATTATACCCAGATGGCCGTAGTATTATAATGTCTCCACCCGCAAAGGCCTTCTCGGAGGTATCTATCGCAGCACATTTTCCAATTTCTTCTTTGGTTTCTCCAGAACCAGCAAAAATTATATCCCCTTTGAAAATCCGTATGCTGTTCTTTGATGTTTCTTCATTTACAAATGATTCAAATCTTGTAATTACGTTATCATATTTGGTGTATATCTCCCCATATCGAACGCAAGGATTGCCATAAAAGAGAACTTCATCTTTTTTTATGCCCTTGCCTTTGGAAAAAGTGCCTGCTTGCCCTAATTCGATCACTTTCCACTCGTTTGGAATAGACTCTAATTCTTCATGATAGCTTTTATGCGAATTCAGCCCCATGTTAATCCCATTTTTAGTAGATGACCATTTACCTCTTCTTCTAACTCCTGAACTTTCTCATCAATATTACCTAGAGTTTTCTCATACCTTTCTGCCAGTGTCTTAATCCGACCGCTCAAGCGTTGAGAAATTTCATCTATTTCAGCTTCAATACTATGGAATATTGTGCTCATCCATTTATCATCAATCACTAGAACCTGAACATCTTCCTTGGTAAGCTCTTTATATTTCATTAGAGTCTTCTTTTCAAGTTCATACTTGCCTAATTGAATTTGACTTTTAAGATCGCTTATCTCTTCAAGAAGAGTCAGCATATTTTCTAAGACTAAGATTTCATTGAAGTATTCACCTTTCTGACTTTTCTTCTTATCAATTTCTTCAACTAATAAAGCTCGTTTTTTATTGATCTCTCTTGATAATTGACTTTGTTGAGATGAAAGGGATAGATAGTTATAGAGTACATCAAGTTCATTAAATCTAGGGTCTTGAATTCCCTTTTGCCAATTGAGCTTTTCAAAGCCAGACTTCTTCAAAGGCTCCACCATATCTTTCAGGTTGGTCGGCAAGTCTGACTTCAAAATAATACTTTTTAATTCCAAGACTCTTTCTTGAAGATTACCTTTCACCAGCTTGCCTTTGGAGTTCGTCAGTTTTTCCAGATATAAACCATAGTCGTCACTGGATTCTATTTCTTTCTGTTCAGACTGAAGATCTTCTAACCTTTCTTGGTCTTTCTTGTAGAGATTGAATGACTCAGGAAAATAGGCACTCATGGCTAACTCCTGATATTCAGAAAGCTTGCTTTCAATTTCTCCTTTTGATGGTTTGTTGATGTTGGGATCATCAAAAATGGATTCTTCCCCAGAATGTTCTTCAAAAACAGAAAGAAGTTCATTTTCCTTCACTTCTTGTGCGGCTTCCATTTCCTGAATGGCATCTCTATCTTCAGGGAAATATCGGTTCACTACCAAATATTTCGGAACTAACTCACAGTCATAGACGACTTCTCTTTTTGTCTCTTTTACGATTTTTAGCTTGGCTACCCAACCATCTTCAATGATCATGTAGGTGTCATCCTTCATTACATCAAGCCAATAGTCCATAAGGTGCTGATACATGTCATAGCGGTCTACTAAGGCCTTACCTGTATATTCAGTCAAAAGGTCTTCGGCTATTTCGTGAATCAGTTTTTTAGGAGCTGTATCAATATTGATTTCCTTGAGAATAGGAGTGACCGACTGTCTCCAATTCACGAAGAGACTATCCATTTGCGCTTGATATTTCTTAAATTCCTCATGGTCGGTGATTGCTTCTTTGATCTGGTTAATATCAGTCTTTAAAGAGCTGTATTCTGGACGACACTCTTCAAAGAGTTGTGTTTTAATGGATGGATAAACCTCCCAATAGTCCTTCAAATTGTTTATGTCTCTATTAGGAATACCACCATTCAAATGAGCATCCAAGTCTTGAATGTCTTCATCATCTTGGGTGTCAATGTATCGAGGGATATTTAGATTAAATTCGTTGGCTTCAATTTGAGCTAAAGGAACAAATCGGGCATATTTTGGAGTGTTCTTTTGAGCATTAAAGACATCTACAATCTTATGAATGTCTTGCTCTCTTAGCCTGTTTTTATTTCCATCTTTGATGAATCCCTTGCTAGCATCCATCATAAAGATTCCTTGCTTTTCAGGTGGAAGCTCCTCCTGGTCTTTTGCATTTTGTTTGTCAATAACTACAATACAAGCAGGAATTCCAGTGCCATAGAATAGGTTAGCTGGCAAACCGATTATGCCCTTGATAAGCTTTCTTCTGATTAGATTTTCTCTGATAGTGGCTTCCGCATTACCTCTAAAAAGCACACCATGCGGAAGGATTACAGCACCTTTCCCTGTGTTTTTTAATGAGGCTATAATGTGAAGCAAAAAGGCAAAATCACCATTCTTTTCTGGTGGAACTCCAAAGCCTTTGAATCTTTTGAATTCATCTTCCAGAGGGGTGATTCCTTGACTCCAATTTTTAATACTGAAAGGAGGGTTGGCGACTACTCTGTCAAACCTTTTTAGCTTACCATCTTTCTCTTTATGCTCTGGTTTGGCAATAGTGTTTCCCTTTTTGATTGTGGCATCTTCATAACCATGCATCCACATGTTCATGACTGCCAGACTCTTTACTGAATTGTCTTTTTCTTGACCGTATAAAGTAATGTGTTTGTCGGCTTCGCCAGCAACCTTCAAGAGAAGGGAGCCGGAACCGCAAGTTGGGTCATATACAGAAAAATCGGATGTGCTTGCTTCATTCACTCCTATGATCTGAGCCAGAACTCTTGATACTTCGGCAGGGGTATAGAATTGGCCTTTGCTCTTTCCAGATTCCGTGGCAAAATGGCGCATCAAAAACTCATAGGCATCACCTAGAATATCGTCATCTTCAGCTCTGTTGTTCTTAAAGTTGAGAGCTGGGTTTTCAAATATCGAAATGAGATTGCTTAAAAGGTCTACTTTCTCTTTATCTGAACCTAGTTTGTCATCGTCATTAAAGTCAACTAACTCTACTTCTCCTTCAAGTCCAGTATTCTCTTTAAAAATTGGTCTGATAATCTGCTTGTTGATTTTATCACCAATATCTTTTTGACCTTTAAGAGCAACCATGTCTTCAAAACTTGCTCCTTCGGGAATCGTAATTAGTCCTTCTTTGCCAGCGTATTTATCAGAGATGTATTTGACAAAAAGCATGGTCAAAACATAATCTTTGTATTGAGAGGCATCCATGCCGCCTCTTAGAGCATCACAGCCTTCCCAAAGACTGGTATATAGTTGAGATTTTTTTATTGCCATAAGGCTAATTAACTAGTTTGATATCGTAAGAATTAAAGCTATTTATTGCCAATTATTAGTCTAAACTCATCTTCCAAAGTTTCAAGTAGAGCATTAATATCCTTTTCCACCTTTTCACGAGCTTCTTTGGCTAAGTTAAAAGTATACTTGTCAGGACTTGTTTGGAATCTTTCTCTAAAAGTGGCTTCAGTGAAAGCATCTGAAGTTTGTTGTTTTATTTTGTCTATCAGTTCACAAGCTTTCTTGTCCAAGTAGATTTTTTTTGTTCGATAAAATTGAAAGAATTTATTATGAGCTTGTGCTGCACTTCTGATTTCCTCATCTCTTTGATTTTTTATCTCATCTTCAGTCATTCCCGAAACGTTTTTGAACGTTCTTGTTAGCTCCAACATAGCCATATGAAGTTCTACCATTAACTGATATAGTTGTTCTATTACTTCCGCTTTTTTTGTGTAGAGCTGAGATTGTTGACTATTTAAGAGATTAAGGTCTGCCCTATAGCTTTCAAGTTGTTTTTCTAATTTAAGCTTAGAGTTCTCGTTTTGCTGCTCGAGTTGAATTTTGAACTTCTCAAAATCTTTATTTAGATATTGCTCGAATAGCTTTTTGCCCAAGTAGACCGTTGCTCCAGTAATTAATGTCGAGGCAGAAGCAATGATTCCAATAAGTTTTAGTATTTCAATTGATTGAATCATTTTTTAGGTATTCTTTTCATTTACATCTAGTTTATCAAAAGCATGGGTGGCCTCGCTAATGAGGGCTTTTAAATAGAGTTTGATATTAGGAATTTTGTTTTTGTCATTGACATAAGTTAACTCCTCATTAACAAGTGTTTTGATTTCTTTAATTCTTCGATTAATGAAGAAGTATTCAGGTAGATCAGGAATATTTTCTTCAGAATTTCTAAAAATCTCACCTTGACCTGTTAAGAGCCATTCTGGGTTAATTCCCATTTCATATCCCATAGCCACTATCATAAACTTTTTAGGTGAATTCTTTCCGCTCAAATACAAGCTTAAAGTGCCTTGAGTTAAACCTAAATCTTCCGCCAATTGAGATTGTGACAATCCCTTTTCTCTCATTACTTCTTTTAGGCGATTGATTATATCCTCATTCATAGATATTAATTATTATATAAACAATATTATTAAAATATAATAAATAGGTATGATTATTGATGTATAAATATAATTAAATAATTACTTGTATAAAGACATAATAAAATTATAATGGATATAAATCAAGCTTTAGAGCTACAGATCACCACAATCATTGAGGCTGTATTGCATAAATACTTGGGGAGTCAACCCACAAAACCGGAAGCTCAATTTGAGTTGTACACGACTAAAGAGGCGGCCGGAATTCTGAAGGTAGATACTCAAGTTGTCAGACGGATGTGTAGAGAAGGACAGATTGGATGTCGCAAGGTTTGCGGTGGATATAGAATCAGTAAACAGGATATCACAGAATATTTGAATAGAAATAGATAATGACCATTAATCTATATATAGATAAGGCAAAGTTGAACAAGAGGGGCAAAGCTCCTCTCAAGTTCTCTGTTTGCTATGGTCAACAATATTGGCTTCCAGCATTTGAAACTGTCAAGCCTGAAGCATTCAGGAATGGTAGAGTGACAGCCAAAGAAGAATTCTCAAGTGAGATAAACAGATCACTATCATTTAGAAGGCTTACCATTGAGCAGATTATTAGAAAGGCCGAAGAGAAAGGAATTAATCTTACTTCTGATTATTTAAAATCAGAGTACAAGAAGAAGGTAGTAGCTATTAATGAAGAGGCTCCGAAGTCTATGATCTCAAATAAGGTCGTTCTTACTTTTTGGGATTGTTGGGACGACTACTTAGAAACGAATAGAAAGAAGTTTTCTAAGGAACATATCCGAAAGTTCACACAGGTAAAAGGCCATCTGACAGAGTTTGATTCTAAGATTGACTTTCCATCATTCAATGAGTCTTTCTATGACGATTACTTCTATGGATTTTTAATTGATGGTAAAGGATTAACTAACAATACGGTCAGCAAGCACATAAAATGTCTCAAAGGAGTTCTAAAACATGGATGGAGTTTGGGCTTAATTACCTAGCCAGTATTCAATGATTATAAAGACATATCAATTCGGACTGACCGTGTTTATCTGGATTGGGATGAAGTGGAGCAACTTGAAGAAGCCAGTTCCGCCTTTGAAATAGATGAACAAGTTAAAGACCTCTTTCTCTTGGGGTGCTATACTGGATTAAGGTGGCAAGACCTAAACCATTTAGAGCCTCACAATTTCAACGTTATTGATGGGCAGTACTATATCAGGCTACATTCATATAAGGGTAAGAAGAACCTTTCAAACCCTTTGACTAACAAAGCTCTGAAGCTGTGTAAGAAGTATGATTTCAATCTTCCCAAGATTTCGAATCAACAATGTAATGAGTCATTAAAAAGACTTGCAAGGGCAGCTAAGATCAAATCAAAAACTGAGAGGGTAAGGTATAGAGGGAACGAAAGGATAACAGAGGTATTCGAGAAATGGCAGATTATAACCATGCATATTGCCAGACACACTTTCGCATGCGAGTTCTTAAGAAGGAATAAGGCTCATGGCCTTTCTGCTCTTAAAGCCCTAAGCGAGATTTTAGGTCATAGCTCGACCAAGACCACTGAGATCTATTGGAATATGATTTCTGCTGAAAAGGATAAAATGCTTTTAAATTCATTCTAACATATCACATTATGATTCTTTATCTATTGTTACAAGATCATCCCATTTTTCTAGTTCTTGCGGGAGTTCACATTGCTTTGAGTTTTGTTTTTAGCTTCGTTTTAAAATCCAGTCGAGAAGACCCACAAGAGGGAAATTATGCGAAGCTTGATTGGTCATATTTAAGCTATATTCTTTTGTTCTTGGCTTACATGCTTGCTCCTATCTATTTAATGGAAATTGGCTTTATTTGGCAAAAGAAGTTCTACCTGACTTCAGGTTGGAAAGATACCACCTTAGAAAGTCGCATGCGTGAGCTTAAATACGAAATTGATAGAGAGAAATCGAAAGAGTCTATTCTTGTTGGAATTGCTTATCTAATTCAAGCTGATGAATTGAGTGCAAGACAATTTGATCGTTGTGAGCAAGACCTTGAGAACATAAGGACGTTTTTTAATAGTGTGTGCTCTGAGTATGGGTATTCAAAACTCACAAAGTCTTCATTGCAAAATTTTGTTGAGTTGATGAAAAAACAGAAGAAAATAAATAAAGGCTGATTTTCTTGTGAATCTACTCCCTAAAGTATTCCCTATAAACAAAAAATGCCCCATACATTACGTATGAGGCTTTTTTGTGGGCCCACCTGGGCTCGAACCAGGGACTTTCTGATTATGAGTCAGATACTCTAACCAACTGAGTTATAGGCCCTAAAGGAGTATCAAGTTTTATGTTCAATGTTTTAGGTCTACTTTGAACTTTAAACCATGAACTTTGAACTAAGTCCCCCTTGAAAATTGGAGTGCAATGTTACATATTTGACCTTAATTAAACAAAGTACATGGCTATAGAAATATCAAATATCTCATACATTATTTTCGACTTGGGCGGAGTTATTATCGATCTGGATGTAGATGCCAGTTACAGAGCATTTGCAGAGATTTCCAGCAAGCCTTTCGAACAGGTAAAAGCTATGGCAGCGGAAGCTGAGTTCTTTCAGAAATATGAAAGGGGGGAAATTGACGATCCCACTTTTAGGGCTCACTTGAGAGAGGAATTGGAGTATACCGGTGCTGAGGAGCTATTGGATGAAGCCTGGAATGCCATGCTGGGGCCTATTGCACAGGAAAGGTTTGAAAAACTTGATCAATTGGCCAAAGATTATGACCTGTTCATCATGAGTAATACCAATGAAATACACACCAAGAGATTTCTGAATATTGCGAGGTATACTTCTCCAGATAAGGGCTTCCATGATTACTTTAAAGAAGTTTACTTATCACAGGAAGTAGGAGCCAGAAAGCCTGAACCACAGGCATGGCAAGTGATTTTAAATGATCATCAGTTAGAAGCTTCTAAAGGCCTTTTTATAGATGATAATGCCTCAAACATTGAAGCTGCCGAAAAGCTGGGGCTTAAGGTGTATCACAACCAAAGCGTGAACGACTGGATGAAATTGTTTTGAAAAACCTCCCCCGCCCGAAGGGCACCCCCTCCAAACCTTAGGTTTG
>JABXIM010000188.1 GCA_013373085.1 Oceanospirillaceae bacterium
CCTAACCTGCTGGGTGAAGCAGCCGGTACATCCCATTACCGGACCTTCACACCAGGCGTCGCGGATGACCGGTCCCAGCCCTTTGCCGACATTCATGCGCGGCGTAGCAACCAGACGCTGCAGGCCCATTGCCTCCGGCCTCGGTAAACACCGGAGAACTAGCAAGACCAACTGAAATTGATCACGTTCGTCGGGCCTGCAGTGTCTAAGGTCCGCATTCCGCCTTCTCCGAATGTGAGCGAAAGTCCCTTATATCGAAGGGAGCGCGCAACGGATCACCGTTGCGCGGATAAACTAAATTGAAGCACTCACCTGACCTTCCGTACTTTCGTCAAGCAACGGGTAGATATCTTCTGGAGGTAGCTCCCAGTCTAGCCCGTTAGTTGAACGAGCCTGCTCAGCCAACATCCGAACCTGATAACCCTGTTCGGCAGTTTTCAATCGCTCAATTGCTTTAGAAAGCGCCTCGCTTTTCTTTTCATCGACGTGAATTAGCGAAGTAAGGAGCTGGTAGTTCGTGTCATCATCCGCATTTACACCATTTGAAATGCTCAAGAAGTCAATTACCCGAGCCGGATTGTCCCATATACGCGAGACAGGCCTTCGACCACATCTATGACCACCTTATCCCAAGTTGCCATAATGTACCCAGCGTCATCGTGCTCCCTAATGTATGTGCAGACGCGAGCGTCATGCTCGATAAGAACTTTAGGGTCGTACCGTTTCTCGTGCGCTATTTGTTTAAATATCTCAACATCATAATCGCCATCTCGCACAATTGATACTCCAAAGTCATTTAGCAATGGCTCAATTCTGTTCTCTATTTTTTTGCAAAC
This sequence comes from Oceanospirillaceae bacterium, assembly GCA_013373085.1. Lineage (GTDB taxonomy): Bacteria > Pseudomonadota > Gammaproteobacteria > Pseudomonadales > Balneatricaceae > Marinobacterium_A. The sequence continues at coordinate 837 of JABXIM010000188.1, forward strand.
CGGCGCCATTCCTTATTCCAAAGAACGAAAGAAAATCAAGCAGCGATAATTGCCGGCCCTGTTCCCTCTCGATCTCCGCTATATGAGTGTAGTGACTAAGGTAAGCATTGCCAGATCCAGTCAAAGAGGAGCGAGCCACATCAGGCAGAGCTTCGTGAACTGGTTGAAAATCTAGCGCCTTTTTCCCATGAAATGTCATTTCGTTAAGATAGCTCTTTGGAACTGCGAGCTTAATCCCGTGCGATTTACAGGCTTTAATCAGAGCCGCGGCTGCTGTTCCATATCTCGAATGCGCGTGCCCGAAAGATAAGCCACACAAAATAGGCATTGCTACGCTTGCATCAAGCAATACGGTTAGATCCGTCCTTCGCCCCAACGCCCTATAGATATCGAACGTATTGGACTTGCATATGTGGTCTAGCGTTTCGCCATATTGCTTGAGCTTCGCGGTTTCGCATTTCGCAAGGCATTCATAAACTTTGGTGCGGCGACGCGACAAGTCATGTTGAGAAATGAAATGCCTTAGCTCCTCCTCCCGAACACCCGATGCATTGAACTCCCCGTTACGCAACAGTATTTCAATTCCCAAGTTCAACAATTTTTCTGCGGAACCCTCTTCCAGTCCCAGCTCAGATTTTATCGATCCAATATCAATTAATCTAGCCGACAGAAGGTTCTTTTCCGCGACGTCCATCTTCTCGCCTTCCGCCTCAGACAGACTGATATCAGCTTTCCTTCCAACAATTTTTCCCGCACCGCGCAGTCTAGAAATTGAAGATTCTACCAATCTATCAGCCACCGCCCAAGGGAGCGCCTTAGACGCTTTGGCCACCAACTGTTCTTCTGCGATCCTTCCTTTCTGTCGGATTATTGACTTGACGTTCACATCAATTATTTCCCTCCGAAGCTCTTCCGCCTAACTTGAGAAAAGAAGCATTGAGCTTAAAGCCACCTCTTTCGGGTCAGCGCTTATCTCTTTAGGAATCTCAAGATGAAGAATTTCATGCGTCTTAGAGAGCGAGCCTGGCCGGGAAAGGGAAGTGGAAATTCTATTTAAATCGTGAATACTAGCATCCACGTCGCCGGCGAATTTATATTTGGACGTCAGAAAATCTTGCTCTGCAGATTGAGATATCGCTCTATTTGTAATGTAAACGACGTGCTTCAATCCCTGACTTTTCGCGTGGGCCGCCTCATCATTTACTTTATTTTCCCAATCCTTCCGAACACTTATCTGGATGATTAAGTCATTTCGATCGGATATTACATCTCTTCCGCCATCCCCGGGTCCGTCAACAACAGAAAGACCAGTATACCCTAGACCCTCTAAGTAAAGCGTTGCTATCTGGTAGAATGCCTTTTCCTCGAGCACTCCAATTGCTTTCCTTATGACTGGAAGATACATGCAAAATCCTTTATCCGGAACGTGGTCGCAGGCTGGTGCGTGTCCAGTTTAGTGTGGTCAGTGGCACCTTTAGTCAACTGCGCCTGACACCTGTAAGCGCCATCTCTCGTGAGTACTAAAGCATCTGTCCGCTGTGATCCACTTTAAGCAGTTGCTCTGATACCGACCTTCTTGTGGCTACGAGACAAAGGGTAAAGTCAATACGAGTGTTGCTTACTGCACTTCATTTCGAGGGTATCGCCGATGGTGGACGTCCGTGTTCGACCGTTGGCATCCAGAGAGTGTGACACTGCAGGAATCGCTCTATGCGCGTCGCTTCCGTTTGTCCAACACGCAGCGAACGTCGGCTTCCCGCCGTTCGTGTCGGCGCCTGGCGTCAAACCGCGGCAAGCACGGAGGTCTGCTCAGCGCTGCCTGTGCGGCAGCTTCGGACGCTGGCCAGCAGGTCGCGATCCATGCCACGCTTTGAAGGGGAGTTGACAGCACGGCGGTGTGATTCCTATGTTCGCCGGAACAGGCCTCATGCTCCGAGTGCTCTCCCGCGGAGGGACAGATACCGGAG
>JABXIM010000018.1 GCA_013373085.1 Oceanospirillaceae bacterium
CCACGCTCCTGCTCCTGCTCCATCCAGTCCATGGTGGCGGCACCGTCGTGAACCTCACCGATCTTGTGGGAAAGACCTGTGTAGAAAAGTACACGCTCGGTAGTGGTAGTCTTACCGGCGTCTACGTGCGCACAGATACCGATGTTACGGTAACGCGCGATAGGTGTTTTACGAGCCACGATTCTATCCTCTGAAGTTTAGAAGCGATAGTGAGCGAAAGCCTTGTTGGCTTCGGCCATACGGTGCACGTCTTCACGTTTCTTGACAGCGGCACCACGACCTTCAGAAGCATCGATCAGTTCGCCAGCCAGGCGCAGGGCCATGGACTTCTCGCCGCGCTTACGGGCGTATTCGACCAGCCAGCGCATGGCCAGGGCGTTACGACGGGAGGGGCGAACTTCAACGGGAACCTGGTAAGTAGCACCACCTACACGGCGGGATTTCACCTCAACCATCGGCTGAACGGTCTCGAGTGCCTTTTCGAACACTTCCAGCGGGTCGCCCTTGGTGCGCTCTTCAATCTTGTCCAGAGCACCGTAAACGATCTTCTCGGCGACAGACTTCTTGCCGCTGACCATCAGGTGGTTGATGAATTTTGCCAGGGTTTTGTTACCGAATTTCGGATCCGGCAGGATTTCGCGCTTCGCAGCTACGCGTCTTCTAGGCATTGATAAGCCCTCAATTCAAAAAAAGGTCTTCAGGTTGATTCAGGATATCCCGCTTGGCGGTTTCACCTGACCTTACTCTTACCGTGTCCGGTCTAGCCCGGCAGCCCGGATTCGCGTGGGCGAATCGCGCTACAAAGCCTCGCCGTATTGACGACGATTAAGACTTGGGACGCTTGGTACCGTACTTCGAACGACCCTGTTTACGGTCGTTGACGCCGGAGCAGTCCAGAGCACCACGTACGGTGTGGTAACGCACACCCGGCAGGTCCTTGACTCGGCCGCCGCGGATCAGCACGACAGAGTGTTCCTGCAGGTTGTGACCTTCACCACCGATGTAGGAGGTAACTTCGTAACCGTTGGTCAGACGCACACGGCAAACCTTGCGCAGTGCTGAGTTCGGCTTCTTCGGGGTGGTGGTGTACACACGGGTACAAACACCACGACGCTGCGGGCAAGCCTGCAGCGCGGGAACGTCGCTTTTTTCAACTGCACGTTTGCGCGGCGTACGTACCAGCTGATTGATAGTTGCCATTAAGCAAACTCCACGTTTTTAATGGATTAGCACCAAAAGCTGGACCCCGGGTTCGATTGCCCGCCTACGCAGTGTAGGTCGCCCAACACCAGGTTCCAGCACAAAGGGGCCGGAATTTTAATCAATTCCGGCCCCGACCGTCAATTATTGACCAATCTTTACCCAAGAAACTCTTTGCCCGTCGGGCAAAGACGTTACTCGGAATCCGACAGCGACGCGTTCAGCGCTTCGGTCAGTGCCTGCTGCACCTCTTCCGCGCTGACGGTTGCCGCACCGGTTTCGCCCTGGGTACGCTTGCGCTTGCGCTCGCTGTGATACGCCAGACCGGTACCGGCCGGGATCAGTCGGCCAACAACCACGTTTTCTTTCAGACCACGGAGGTAGTCTTTCTTGCCGGTCACCGCCCCTTCGGTCAGCACGCGGGTTGTCTCCTGGAAGGAGGCCGCGGAGATGAAGGATTCGGTAGCCAGGGATGCCTTGGTAATACCCAGCAGCACCCGCTCGAACTTCGCCGGAATCTTGCTTTCTGCTTCCATCGCGGCGTTTTCTTCCGCCACGGCACTGTACTCGACCTGCTCGCCCGGGATCAGTGTCGTATCGCCGCCGCTGATGATCTCGACCTTGCGCAGCATCTGGCGAACGATCACTTCGATGTGCTTGTCGTTGATCAGTACGCCCTGCAGGCGGTACACGTCCTGGATTTCAGCGACGATGTACTTGGCCAGCTCGCCGACACCGAGAATGCGCAGAATGTCGTGCGGGTTGGACGGGCCGTCGGAGATGACTTCGCCCTTCTCAACCTGCTCGCCTTCGAAGACGTTCAGGTTGCGCCATTTCTGCATCATGATCTCGATCGGGTCGCCATCCGCCGGAGTGATCACCAGACGGCGCTTGCCCTTGGTCTCCTTACCGAAGGTCACGGTACCGGAGATCTCCGCCAGGATCGCGGACTCCTTCGGCTTACGCGCCTCGAACAGGTCGGCGACACGCGGCAGACCACCGGTGATGTCCTTGTTGACGCTGCCTTCCTGCGGAATACGCGCCAGGACGTCACCGACTGCCACGGCAGCGCCGTCGGCCAGGTTCAGGATCGCCTTGGCCGGCAGCAGGTACTGTACCGGCTGATCCGTGCCCGGATGCTTCATGTCGTTGCCGTTTTCGTCGACCAGCTTGATCATCGGACGGATGTCCTTGCCGGACTGCGGACGGTCCTTCGGCTCCAGTACCTCGATGGTCGACAGCCCGGTCAGTTCGTCGGTCTGGCGCTTGATGGTGATGCCATCGTCCATACCGTGGAACTGGATGCGGCCGGCACCCTCGGAAACGATCGGGTGGGTGTGCGGATCCCAGTTGGCGACGATATCGCCGGCGTTGACCTTGGAGCCGTCCTTGACCTTGATCACGGCACCGTACGGCAGCTTGTAGCGCTCGCGCTCACGGCCGTGCTCATCGGTCACACCCAGTTCGCCGGAACGGGAGCTCGCGACGATGTTGCCGTCGAGACGCTCGACATACTTCAGGTTGTGCAGACGGATTTCGCCGCCGTTCTTGACCTGGACGCTGTCGACCGCAGCTGCTCGCGATGCCGCACCACCGATGTGGAAGGTACGCATGGTCAGCTGGGTACCCGGCTCACCGATGGACTGAGCCGCGATGACGCCGATCGCCTCGCCGCGGTTGACGCGGTGACCGCGACCGAGGTCTCGACCGTAGCACGCGGAACAGATGCCGTGGGTTTCGTCACAGGTGATCGCCGAACGCACCAGGATCTCGTCGATCGAGGAGTAGCGCTCGTCGTTCTCCAGGCGATGCACCCAGGCTTCGTCAATCAGGGTGCCGGCTTCGATCAGCACGTCCTTGCCGGTCGGATCCAGTACGTCCTGCGCCACGACACGACCCAGTACACGGTCGCCCAGTCGAACCACGACGTCACCGCCTTCGATCAGCGGCGTCAGCAGCAGACCGTTTTCGGTGCCGCAGTCATCGTTGGTGATGACCAGGTCCTGCGCCACGTCGACCAGACGACGGGTCAGGTAACCGGAGTTCGCCGTCTTCAGTGCGGTATCCGCCAGACCCTTACGGGCACCGTGGGTCGAGATGAAGTACTGCAGTACGTTCAGGCCTTCACGGAAGTTCGCCACGATCGGCGTCTCGATGATGG
>JABXIM010000203.1 GCA_013373085.1 Oceanospirillaceae bacterium
AGCAGACGCTTCAGACGGTTGTTACGGTTGATCACGCGACGGTACAGATCGTTCAGGTCGGAGGTCGCGAAACGGCCGCCATCCAGCGGAACCAGCGGACGCAGGTCCGGCGGCAGCACCGGCAGCACGCTCATGATCATCCAGGCCGGATCATTGCCGGACTTGTAGAAGGACTCCATCAGCTTCAGGCGCTTGGAGAGCTTCTTGATCTTGGTTTCGGAGTTGGTCGCCGGGATCTCTTCGCGCAGCTGGCCGATGGTCTCTTCCAGGTCGATGGACGACAGCAGCTCCTGCACCGCTTCGGCACCCATGCGGGCATCGAAATCGTCGCCGAACTCTTCCAGCGCTTCGAAGTACTGTTCGTCGTTCAGCAGCTGACCGCGTTCCAGCGTGGTCATGCCCGGATCGATAACGACGAAGGATTCGAAGTACAGCACGCGCTCGATATCACGCAGCGTCATGTCCATCATCAGGCCAATACGGGACGGCAGCGACTTCAGGAACCAGATGTGCGCGACCGGGCTGGCCAGTTCGATGTGAGCCATGCGGTCACGGCGCACCTTGGCCAGGGTCACCTCGACGCCGCACTTCTCGCAGATCACGCCGCGGTGCTTCATGCGCTTGTACTTGCCGCACAGGCACTCGTAGTCCTTGACCGGGCCGAAGATCTTGGCGCAGAACAGGCCTTCGCGCTCCGGCTTGAAGGTACGGTAGTTGATGGTTTCCGGCTTCTTCACTTCGCCGTATGACCAGGACCGGATCATGTCCGGCGAAGCCAGGGTAATCTTGATAGAGTCGAACTCTTCAGACTGGCCCTGAGCTTTAAGGAGATTGAGCAAATCTTTCATATTCGGTGGCCCCTCGCGGAGGTTTGGGCGGACACCCGCAGTGCCCGCCGCATGAATCTGTTAACCCTTAGTCGTTCTCGAGCTCGATATCGATACCCAGGGAACGAATCTCCTTGATCAGCACGTTGAAGGACTCCGGCATACCCGGCTCCATCCGATGGTCGCCGTCCACGATGTTCTTGTACATCTTGGTACGACCATTGACGTCGTCGGACTTGACGGTGAGCATTTCCTGCAGGGTGTAGGCAGCGCCGTACGCCTCCAGGGCCCAGACCTCCATCTCACCGAAGCGCTGACCACCAAACTGCGCCTTACCGCCCAGCGGCTGCTGGGTAACCAGGCTGTAGGAACCGGTGGAACGGGCGTGCATCTTGTCGTCCACCAAGTGGTTAAGCTTCAGCATGTACATGTAACCGACGGTTACCTTGCGGTCGAATTTCTCGCCGCTGCGGCCGTCGAACAGGTCGACCTGACCGCTGTCATCGAGACCGGCCAGACGCAGCAGCGTCTTGAGCTCGACTTCCTTGGCACCGTCGAACGCCGGCGTGGCCAGCGGCACACCGCCCTTGAGGTTTTCCGCCAGGGTCAGGATCTCGTCATCGCTGAACGATTCGAGGTCTTCGACACGGCAGGCAGTGCCGGCACCGTGATCGCCGTTGTAGACCTGTCCCAGGAAGTCGCGGACTTCCTGCGCTTTCTCGGCCTTGGCGCGCTCGACTTCCAGCATCTCGTTGATGCGGCGGCCGAGGCCCTTGGCAGCCGCGCCCATGTGGGTCTCGAGGATCTGACCGACGTTCATACGCGACGGTACGCCCAGCGGGTTCAGTACGATGTCGACCGGCTCGCCGTTCTCGTCGTACGGCATGTCCTCGACCGGCATAATGACCGAGATAACACCCTTGTTACCGTGACGGCCGGCCATCTTGTCACCCGGCTGCACGCGACGCTTGGTGGCGACGTAAACCTTGACGATCTTCAGCACGCCCGGTGCCAGGTCGTCGCCGGTCTGCAGCTTGCGCTTCTTGTCTTCGAAACGCTTGTCGAGGTTCTCGCGACGCTCTTCCAGCTGCTTGCGCGCCAGTTCGAGCTGTTCTGCGACGGCCTCGTCGGAGACGCGGATCTTGAACCATTCGCTATGCTTGAGGCCGGCGAGGAACTCTTCGGTGATGGTCTGGCCCTTGCCGAGACCGGCGCCGCCTTCGGCCTGCAGGCCGACCAGCACCTTGGCCAGACGCTCGAAGGTCGCCTGCTCGACGATACGGAACTCGTCGTTAAGGTCCTTGCGGATCGCGTTCAGCTCGCTCTTCTCGATCGACAGTGCACGCTCGTCCTTCTGCACGCCGTCACGGATGAAGACCTGGACGTCGATAACCTTGCCGACGGTACCGGTCTTGACGCGCAGCGAGGTGTCCTTAACGTCGGACGCCTTTTCACCGAAGATCGCGCGCAGCAGCTTCTCTTCCGGGGTCAGCTGGGTTTCGCCCTTCGGCGTGACCTTGCCCACCAGGATGTCGCCAGGACCGACTTCGGCACCGATATGAACGATACCGGACTCGTCCAGCTTGGCCAGCGCAGACTCACCGACGTTGGGGATATCGGAGGTGATTTCTTCCGGCCCCAGCTTGGTGTCGCGCGCCACACAGGTCAGTTCCTGGATGTGGATGGTGGTGAAGCGATCTTCCTGCACCACGCGCTCGGAAATGAGGATGGAGTCCTCGAAGTTGTAGCCGTTCCACGGCATGAACGCGATGCGCATGTTCTGACCCAGCGCCAGCTCGCCCATGTCGACGGACGGACCGTCGGCCATGATGTCGCCGCGTGCCACCTGGTCGCCCGGGCGCACGATCGGACGCTGGTTGATGCAGGTGTTCTGGTTGGAGCGGACGTACTTGGTCAGGTTGTAGATGTCGACACCGGCATCGCCCGCCTGAACTTCTTCGTCGCGCACGCGGACCACGATACGGCCGGCGTCGACGGATTCGATTTCACCACCACGCTTGGCCACCACGCAGACACCGGAGTCGGCGGCCACGTTACGCTCCATGCCGGTACCGACCAGCGGCTTGTCGGCGCGCAGGGTCGGAACCGCCTGACGCTGCATGTTCGAACCCATGAGGGCGCGGTTGGCGTCATCGTGCTCGAGGAACGGGATCAGCGACGCCGCCACCGATACGACCTGACGCGGAGACACGTCCATGTACTGGATCTTGTCCGGCGACATGACGGTGAATTCGTTCAGGTGGCGCACCGCGACCAGATCGTCGACGAAGCGGTTGTTCTCGTCCATCGCAGCGGAGGCCTGGGCGATGACGTACTTGTTTTCCTCGATCGCGGACAGGTAATCGACCTCGTCGGTGACCTGGCCGTCGACCACGCGACGGTACGGTGTTTCGAGGAAGCCGTAATCGTTGGTGCGGGCGTAAACCGCCAGCGAGTTGATCAGACCGATGTTCG
>JABXIM010000211.1 GCA_013373085.1 Oceanospirillaceae bacterium
CCCTCAATTCGTCTTGATCCCTCAATTCGTCTTGATCCCTCAATTCGTCTTGATCCCTCAATTCGTCTTGATCCCTCAATTCGTCTTGATCCCTCAATTCGTCTTGACCCCTCAATTCGTCTATGCCTGCAGCCAATGAAGAGCCCCCCCTGCTCTGTCATACTGATATCCCCCCGGAATGGATCGACCGGACGACGCGATGGCCGCAACTGAATTCCAACTGGTAGTGCCGCTGTTCCAGCAGATGAGCGTCTATCTGCTGATCGCCTACCTATTCTCGAAAACGCCGCTATTCCGGCCGCTGGCCAACCTGTCCAGCTGGCCGGCACACAAGCTGATGGTCTACGCGATCTTCTCCGGCTTCTGCATCATGGGCACCTACTTCGGCCAGCAGACGCAGGATGCGATCGCCAATACCCGCGCCATCGGCGCCATCCTCGGCGGCTTGTTGGGCGGGCCGCTGGTCGGTACCGCGGTGGGCCTGACCGGCGGCCTGCACCGCTACTCGATGGGTGGTTTCACCGACGTCGCCTGCGCCATCTCCACCACCTGGGAAGGCCTGATGGCCGGCCTGGTGCATGCTTACTGGCAGCGCCGGGGCCAGACCGAGCGCATCTTCCATCCGCTGCAGGCGCTGCTGCTCGGGGTGATCGCCGAGGGCAGCCAGATGGCGATCATCCTCGCCGTCGCCCGTCCCTTCGACCAGGCGCTGTCGCTGGTACAGGCCATCGCGCTGCCGATGATGCTGGCCAACGCCCTCGGCGCAGCGCTGTTCATGGGATTTATCCGCGACGCCAAGTTCCAGGCCGAGGAGCTGGCCACGCGCACCTCCGACCGGGCGCTGCGCATCGCCCGGCGCTGCGTCGGCCTGCTGGATGAGGGCTTCAACCCCCGCTCGGCACAGGCCATCGCCGAAGTGATCAAGGACGAAACCGGGGTCGCGGCGGTGGCCATCACCGACCGCGAGCGCATTCTCGGCTTCACCGGCATGGGGGCCGACCATCACCAGGTCGGAAGGCCGATATCCTCGGTCATTACGCTGGAGGCGATCCGCGACAACCGGGTGGTGTTCGCCGACGGCCTGGCCACGCCGTACCAGTGCTCGATCGCGCCCAACTGCGGCCTCGGCTCGTCGCTGGTGGTGCCGCTCAAGGGCGAACAGGAGGTGGTCGGCACCATCAAGCTGTACGAACCCAAGCACAAGCTGTTTCGCAACCTCAATCGCAGCCTCGGCGTCGGCATCGCCGGAATGCTCTCCAACCAGATCCTGCACGGCCAGTTGCAGGCCAGCCGCGCACTGCTGGCCGAGGCCGAGCTGAGGGCGCTGGAAGCCAAGGTGAACCCCCACTTTCTGTTCAACAGCCTCAACACCGTCGCCGCGGTGCTGCGCCGCGCGCCCCAGGACGCGCGGCAGCTGATCGTGCACCTGGCGACCTTCCTGCGCGGCAATCTCGGGCGCGACAGCGTGACCGTGTCGCTGGAGCAGGAGTTCGCCCACGTCGGCCATTACCTGGCGATCGAGAAGGCGCGTTTCGGCGACCGGCTGTGCTTCGTCGAGCAGCTGGACCACGCCGTTGCCGGCGAGCAGGTTCCGGCGCTGGCGATCCAGACACTGGTGGAGAACGCCATCAAGCACGGCATCAGCCGTGCCGAGGAGGGCGGCGAGGTACGCCTCAGCGCCTGCGCCGACGGCGACCTGATTCGCGTTCGGGTTGAGGACAGCGCCGCCCAGGCGCCGCAGCAAACCGACGGCCTCGGCCTCAAGCTGGTGCGCGAGCGCTTTGCCGCCCTCGGCGTCTCCTGTACACTGCAGCTCGACCACCGGCCCGGCGAGTTCACCCGGGCCGAGCTGAGCTGGCCCAGAGGTACCCTGCCATGATCCGCGCCCTGATCGTCGACGACGAACCCCTCGCCCGCGAGGAGCTGGCGGCGTTGCTCGGCGAAGCCGGCGGCGTCGAGGTCGCCGGCGAGGCCGGCAACGGCAAGGAAGCTCTGTTGCAGGCCCGGGCGCTGAAGCCGGACGTGATCTTTCTCGACGTCGACATGCCCGGGCTGTCCGGCGTCGATGTCAGCAGCCTGTTGCCGGAACCCCGGCCGCTACTGGTCTTTGTCACCGCCCACCAGCAGTATGCGCTCGACGCCTTCGACGAAGCCGCGCTGGACTACCTGCTCAAACCCGTCGACCCGCAGCGGCTGGCCCGCACCCTCAAGCGCATCAATACCCTGAGCCCGGCCGACGCGGAAGCGCCACTGGACCGGCTGGCCTGCTACCAGGGCAGCCGGGTGCGGCTGCTGGCCCCCGCCGAGATCGACTGCGCCTACGTCGACCTGTCCGGTACCCAGGTTCAGGCCGGGGGCGAGGAGCTGCACTGCCAGTTTCCGCTCAAGACGCTGGAAGCGCGGCTGCCGCTGCTGCGCGTGCATCGCCAGTACCTGGTCAATCCCGATGCCATCAAGGCCATTTCCCCGAAGGACGGCGGGGCCGAGATCGAGACCCGCCACGGCGCCCGGGTGCCGGTGTCGCGCCGTTACCTGAAGCAGCTGCGCGAGAAGTACCAGTTGCCGTTCTGACCACTCAGTCATCGAATACGACCGCTCGGGCAAAAAGCGGCTGCCGCTCTCCGGCCTTCCTCCTAAGCTCGCCCCGTACCATCCACTAAAAACACAACAAGGGGGTTCGCGATGCTGTGGTTCCTGCTCGGGGTATCGCTGCTGATCGGCGGCTACTTCATCTACGGCAAGCTCATCGAACGGATCTTCGGTATCAGACCGGAGCGCCAGACACCTGCCATTGCCAACAACGACGGCGTTGATTACGTGCCCATGTCCACCAAGAAGGTGTACCTGGTGCAGCTGCTGAACATCGCCGGCCTGGGGCCGATCTTCGGTCCGATTCTCGGTGCCCTGTACGGGCCGACCGCGCTGCTGTGGATCGTGTTCGGTTCGATCTTCGCCGGCGCCGTTCACGACTATTTCTCCGGCATGCTGTCGGTGCGCGCCGGCGGCGCCTCGGTGCCGACCGTGGTCGGCCGCGAACTTGGCGGCGTCGCCAAGCAGTTCATGAACGGCTTTGCCGTGCTGTTGCTGCTGCTGGTCGGCGTGGTCTTCACGCTGGGCCCGGCCAAGCTGCTCGGCAACCTCTCCGGCACCTCGGTCCCGGTCTGGGTCGCGATCATCTTCGGCTACTACATGGTTGCCACCATCGTGCCGATCGACAAGATCATCGGCCGCTTCTACCCGCTGTTCGGCGCCCTGCTGGTGTTCATGTCGGTGGGCCTGCTGGTTGGCCTCGCGGTCAGTGACAAGCCCTTCTACGCCGCCGGCATCACGCTGGACAACCTGCACCCGCAGGACCTGCCGCTTTGGCCGCTGCTGTTCATCACCATCGCCTGCGGCGCCCTGTCGGGCTTCCATGCCACCCAGTCGCCGCTGATGGCGCGCTGCATGGAAAACGAGAACAACGGGCGCTTCGTGTTCTACGGCGCCATGATCGGCGAAGGCGTGATCGCGCTGATCTGGGCCACTCTGGGGATGTCCTTCTACGACAGCCCGGAAGCGCTCAACGCTACCCTGGCGCAGGGTGGCCCCGCGGCGGTGGTCAACGACGTCGCGACCTCGCTGCTCGGCGCCGTTGGCGGCCTGCTCGCCATCCTCGGTGTGGTGGTCCTGCCGATCACCTCCGGCGACACCTCCTTCCGCGCCGCGCGGCTGATCCTGTCGGACTTCCTCAAGTTCGACCAGAAGCCGATCGCCAAGCGACTGATGGTGGCGCTGCCGCTGTTCGGCGTCGGCTTCATCATCAGCCAGATGGACTTCAACGTGATCTGGCGCTACTTCGGCTGGGCCAACCAGATGACCGCGGTGATCATGCTCTGGGCCGCCGCCGCCTGGCTCAAGCGCCACGACAAGTTCCACTGGGTCTGCACGGTGCCGGCCACCTTCATGACCGGCGTCGTCAACGCCTACCTGCTGTCGGCGGAAATCGGCTTCGGCCTGTCGCTCGACATCGCGGGCCCGATCGGCATCGCCTCCTCCGTGGTGGTGCTGGCATGGCTGCTGCTGCGCGGCCGCCGCGAGCGCGACGAGGAAGACGCCGTGCCGGCGCTCGCCGCCGAACGCGCCTGATCCGGCTCGCCGGGCTCCAGCCGACAAAAAGCCGCCGGGGAAATCCCCGGCGGCTTTTTCGTTTTCGGCTTCTTTCGACGGCTATTCGCCGATTGGCGGAACGCTGGCCTAGAGCGGCAGCTACCCGGGAGCCTCGCGCGGGTGACGTCTGTACCTATACTCTTTTCAGGCAGGCTTCCAAGCAGAGGAGAATTTCAGACCATGGCGACCCCTTCCGACAAAACAACCTGGGCCATTGGTGGCGGTGCGCTTTTGGGCCTTGGCGCCGGATTCTTTTTCCTGCACCAGTCCGCGCTCTATTTCACCGGTAGCCTGATCGCCGGGCTGGGGATCGGGCTCATCGTTTCGGCCATCCTCTCCAGACCCCGTTGATGCACTCGACGTCGCGCCAGCCGGTCAGTCTCCCAAATCGAAAGGCGGCGGGTCGCTGGGCTCGAGGCGGGAGTAGTAGTCTGCCGCGGCATCGATCTGGGCGTCGTCCAGGGTCGACGCCACCTTATCCATGGTGCTGTCCGGCACCAGCCGATCTCGGTGCCCCCTCAGGATATCGACGATCGCGGACCTGTCCATGCCCGCCAGCCGCGGCCAGCCCGGCAACCCCGGCACGCCCTGCGCACGGTGGCACTCGACGCAGCCCGCGACCGCGGCGGGCAGCTCATTCTCTCCCTGTACCCAGACAGGCAGCACCAGGCACACCCACGCGATCGCCGCTCGCTTCATCCTTCCCGCTCCATTTCAATGCTTGCCGCCAACCAGGCGTTTCACGCCTAACCACCAACCACTCGCCATCAGGCCCAGTATAGCCGTCCTCTCGCTGTGCCCTGCCCGGCGTAAAAGCTCAGACGCCGATCAGCGTTCCCCGGCCAGCGGCAGCGGCGCCCCGGTCTTGACCGCGCGCAGCGCGAAGTTGCTCTCGATTTCCCGCACCATCGCCAGTGCCTGCATGCCCCTGACCCAGTCGTCGTAGTCGGCGAGATCCGCGACCACCACTTCCAGCAGGTAATCCGCCGAGCCCGACACCGTGCTGGCGTTGATCACCGCCGACATCTGCAAAAGCGCCTGCTCGAAACCGTCCACCGAACGCGCGCTGTGATCCTGCAGCTTCACCTGCACGAACACCGTCATGCCGAGCCCGACCGCGCAGCGGTCGAGCTGCGGCCGGTAACCGCGGATCACGCCCTCGGCTTCCAGCCGGCGCAGGCGACGCAGGCAGGGCGACGGCGACAGCGCCACCGCCTCGGCGATATCGGCGTTGCTGAGGCGCCCATCGCGCTGCAGGGCGCCAAGAATCTTGCGGTCGGTGGCGTCGATGCTGGGGAGTTTCGCCATCTTGATACATCCTGCCAATCAATTATATCTTTGAGCAATTATCGACCCCAAATAGCGACAAAGACAAGCCTAAAAGCACGAATCGCCCTGCCGCCCTGGCGGATAATAGCGCCATCAAGCGGCTGACGAGGCACGTCGACATGGAAACCTACCGGGGCGAACCGGCTTTCAACCTGAAAGGGCTGGCGGCGATGGCCGCGACCCTGCTGATCTGGACCGGCTTTCTGCTGTCACTTCGCAGCGGCAGCCAGTCGGCGCTGACCACAACCGACCTCGCGCTGATGCGCTTTGGCCTGCCGGCGCTGCTGTTCACGCCGCTGTTGCTGCTGCGCTGGCCGCGGATCAGGCGCATCCGTCTGCGCCACGCCCTGCTGCTGATGCTCGGCGGCCTGCCGTTCTTTTACCTCATAGCCCTCGGCAGTCATCATGCGCCGGCTGCCCATGCCGGCGCCCTGGTTCCGGGAACCGCACCGCTGTTCGTCACCGGTCTCGCCGTGCTGGTGTTCGGCGAGCCGCTGCCCCGGCAGCGCCTGGTCGGTCTCGGCGTGATCGTCGCCGGCGTCGCGGTGCTGCTCGGCAGCGGCCTGGTGAATCTCGACAACGGTTACTGGCGCGGCCACCTGGCGTTTCTCGCCGCGAGCCTGCTCTGGGCCTGCTACACGGTAGCGCTGCGAATCATCGGCATCGGCGCGCTGGAAGCCACCGCTCTGCTCTGCACGGGCTCGCTGGCCGGACTGCTGCTGTTGCTCGCCGTCGGCGGGGTCGATTCGAACCTCGCCACGGCGGGCTGGACGGTACTCTGGCCCTACCTGCTGACGCAGGGGCTCGGCGCCGGCATCATCGGCGGCTTCACCTACGGCGTCGCCATCGGCGCGCTCGGCGCCGAAAAGACCGCCGCCCTCGGCTCCATTACCCCTGCGTTGGCGGCGGTCGCCGCGCTGCTGCTGCTCGGCGAGCCGCTGAGCGCCAGCGGGCTGGCGGGCGTACTGACCATTACCCTGGGCGTGCTGCTGGCCAGCGGCGTGAACCGGCCCAGCCGCGACGAGCAGCCAGTGCCGGCCCGGGAGCGTAACTGACAATGACCATTGCACCGAATGCCAGCCCGTGCGCTTCGGACACCACTGCTATACCGAATGGCGGAAAAGCCGGGGGACTGCTGTTCAGACGGCATGACAGTTTTGGCGCCCATTGTCGGAATCGTTTCGAGGACTTAACAAATTCCGACCTGGATGGCTCTTAAATTAAATCATAAATATTTGTTTTTATTGATAAAATCCATTATGGAATCAATTATGCTTCGTATTAGATAAATAGAATAAATCCACACCGGCGAAACCAGGCTGCAGGGAGAATCGCTACGCTTTTCGCCCCGAAACCCGGAGGGCAAGCGCCATGAAACGTCGCGACTTTCTGACGCTCAGTATCCGCTCGGCCATGGCCGCAGGCCTGACCGCCAGCATTCCCGCCGCGCTGTTGCGCGCGCACAGCAGCCACGCCGCCATCCTGGCTGCCGGCCTGTCGGACCCGGCGCTGCAGCCCCTGTTCATGCATACCGCGCCCAACGCGCTGGACCCGAGCTTCAAGTACACCACCGATACCGGGCGGCTGCGGATTCGGGCGGCCCAAACCGTACAGTGGACAGGATTAGTCAAAGAGAACGTCGGAACGAACGGCAAAAAAGAACTCGTGCCCGTGCCCACGACGGTCTGGGGCTACGGCGCGCATAACGGGCCCGTGAGCTGGCCCGGGCGCACACTGGAAATCGCCGCCAACGGAAGTCCGCTTGAAATCAGCTGGGAAAACGACCTGATTCAGGGCAACTCGAATGCCCCCCACCTGCTTCCGGTCGACAGCAGCCTGCACTGGGCCTACTCGCTGGGCGGCTACGAGTACTACGATATCGCCAACGACGGCGTCCCTGTCGTCACCCATGTCCACGGCGGTCATAACGACAGCCCCTTCGACGGCAATCCCGAGTATTTCTTCTCGCCCCGTTTCAAGATCCTGGGACCGCGCTGGGAAGCGCGCTATTACCGTTACGGCGGCCCTGACTGGAACGACGTCGCCGGTACTCTCTGGTATCACGACCACGCATTGGGGATTACCCGGCTCAATGTCTACGCCGGCCTGGCAGGCTTTTTCATTGTCCGTGACCATGGAGGCGCTGACGGCACAGAGGGCGACACCGGACTGCCCAGTAATTCGCTGGGACTTCCCGCCGCCCCCTACGAGCTGGGCTTCGCCGTCCAGGACCGGATGTTCCGAGATAGCGGCGAGCTGTTCTACCCGGCGTTCCCGGGCGATCCGTTCTATGACGACTTTATTTATGGCGAAGAAGCGGAGCTGCCGGAGGATATTTTTCCCGGTGGCGGACCCACGGCGCTGGCGGAGTTCTTCGGCGACCATATGCTGGTCAACGGCGTCATCTGGCCGCGCTACGATGTCGAGCCGCGTCAGTACCGAATCAGGCTGCTGAACGGCTGCGACAGCCGCTTTATGCGTCTTTGCCTGAAGGTCGTTCCCGCGGGCGAAACCGATCCGGCATTCGGCGAACGCATCTCCTTCTACGTTATCGGTTCGGACCAGAGCCTGCGCGCCAGCCCCGCCGAGGTCGACGAGGTCAACTTTGCGCCGGGTGAGCGACTGGATCTGGTGATCGACTTCAAGCGGGTTTCGACGGGAAGCCGGGTAATCCTCGAGAACCTGCTCGGCGATGCGCCCTTCGGTGGCGACCTGCCGAAAATGGCCGACCTGTTTCCGGATCGGCGCACCGACCGGATCATGGCCTTCGATGTGACACTGCCGAGGTCATCCGTATTGGATACAACGATCAGCGAGGCGACCGAACTCGACGGCGGCATCGCCATTCCCGGCCCCGTAGCAACGACGCGCAAGCTGGCGCTTTTCGAAGGCACGGACGAGTTCGGCCGCCTGAAGCCGCTGTTGGGGACGGCCGAACCAGTGATGGATGTCGCCGGCAACACCGTTGATGGCACCCTGGGCTGGGACAGCCCCATTACCGAGAATCCGGGTCTCGGCGATATTGAAATCTGGGAAATCTACAACGCCACCGGCGACGCCCATCCGATACATGTGCACCTGGTGCATTTCGAGATTCTCGATCGCCAGCCCTTCAGCGCCAGGCTGATCGAGAAGCCGGAAGAGCATGGCGAGGGGGGCGAGGATGACGACAGCGGCGAGGGCTACCGCCTGGAAAACCTCAGAGTCGTCGGCCAGCCCCGCGGTCCCGAACCGCAGGAGCAGACGCGCCGCGATATGGTGATGGCGCTACCCGGCGAGGTCACCCGGATCAAATTGCGCTTCGACAAGCCGGGACGCTTCGTCTGGCACTGCCATATCCTGTCCCACGAGGACCACGAAATGATGCGCCCCTTCCATGTCGGGCCGGGGCCTTATTGAGGAAATCACGCGCAATACGGTGCGCTTCGGGGCGGTGCGGTGCGCTTTGCTTACCGGCACCCTACCTTTATTGTTTCCCGAAAGCCGTAGGATGGGTGAAGCCGCAATGGCACTGTATTGTCGGTTCGCAGATGGTCTCAAGCGGCGAAATCGCCATGGACGGCGTGAATGCTGCCATTGCAGGAGCCAATGGCAGTGAACCCATCAGTGCCTCCGGGTTCCTCGGTGATTAACTGTTACTTCAAAGATGGGTTACACGGCGCCCTGATTGCGTCAGACCCGGAAATCCCGTGCCCAGGCGCCGCTCCGCCCATTCTACAAATCTCGAAAGCTCGAATAGCCGGAAGACAGGGGCGCGGCGGACGCCGCACCCCTGGGGGGGGAGATCAGCCCCAGTCGCCCATGCCTTGCGCTGCGGCGGCAGCGGTGTCGTCGGGCAGGTCGGCGATCATGGCTTCGGTGGTCAGCACCAGGCCGGCGATCGACGCGGCATTCTGCAGCGCAAAACGGGTCACCTTGGCCGGGTCGATGATGCCCATTTCCAGCATGTCACCGTAGGTGTCGGTCTGGGCGTTGTAGCCGTAGTTGCCGTCGCCGAGACGCACCGCATCGGCCACCACGCTGGGTTCGCCGCCGGCGTTGGCGACGATCTGGCGCAGCGGCTCTTCCATCGCCCGCCGCGCGATGCGCACGCCGACTTCCTGGTCCCGGTTGGCGGCCTTGCCAAGGACGCTGTCGAGCGTGGCGGCGGCACGCACCAGCGCCACGCCGCCACCGGCGACGATACCTTCCTCGACCGCGGCACGGGTCGCGTGCAGGGCGTCGTCGACCAGGTCCTTCTTCTCCTTCATCTCGACTTCGGTGGCCGCGCCGACCTTGATCACCGCAACACCGCCGGCCAGCTTGGCAGCGCGCTCCTGCAGTTTTTCACGGTCGTAGTCGGAGCTGGTGGTCTCGCTCTGGGAACGGATCTGCTCGATACGCCCCTTGATCGCCTCGTGGCTGCCGGCGCCATTGACGATGATGGTATTGTCCTTGGTGATCACCACGCGCTGCGCGCTGCCAAGCTGATCCAGGGTGACCTTGTCCAGCGACAGGCCGACCTCTTCCGAGACCAAGGTGGCGCCGGTCAGAACCGCGATATCCTCCAGCATCGCCTTGCGACGATCGCCGAAGCCCGGCGCCTTGACCGCCGAAGCCTTGAGAATGCCGCGCAGGTTGTTGACCACCAGTGTCGCCAGCGCCTCGCCCTCGATATCCTCGGCCACGATCAGCAGCGGTTTGCCGGCCTTGGCCACCGCCTCGAGCGCCGGCAGCAGATCGCGGATGCTGCCGATCTTCTTGTCGAACAGCAGGATGTAGGGGCTTTCCAGCTCGGCCTGCATCTTCTCCTGGTTGGTGACGAAGTACGGTGACAGGTAACCGCGATCGAACTGCATGCCCTCGACGATCTCGAGTTCGTTCTGCAGCGACTTGCCTTCCTCGACGGTGATGACGCCGTCGCGGCCGACACGATCCATGGCGCGGGCGAGGATATCGCCGATATCTTCGTTCCAGTTGGCCGAGACGGTACCGACCTGGCCGATCGACTTGCTGTCGGTGCAGGGCGTCGCCAGCGTGCCCAGCTCCTCGATAGCCGCCTTCACGGCCAGGTCGATGCCGCGCTTGAGGTCCATCGGGTTCATGCC
>JABXIM010000086.1 GCA_013373085.1 Oceanospirillaceae bacterium
GGTGAGACATTAGCATTTGAACGTCGTCCAGGAGGCGGGGTGATTTATCTAGGGGATGATGGAGAGCGCTTTTTAGAAATTAGTAATAGCACCAAAGTTCAAACAAATGATACAGGAAAAGCGATATTTGTAGATATTCAAAGCGCTGAAAATACTTTTTATACACGTGATAATACCAAGAATTTGGGGACGGGCTTTATTAGTAATGGTTTTATTTCAGACCAAGAGGCCTACGATGAATTTTATCCAGAGGACATGAAAATCATTTTTAATCCAGATGGGTTTATTTCACCTCCAGGACCAAATTTTAGTGTACTTTCAAAATCTGAAAACCGCCCAATTGATGGGTATAATGGTGTAGCCTATTCACCAGGAACAGAAATAGTTGTAAAAGGCGCAAACTTTAGAATTTCAGGCGAAGCAGAACCTGGGGATAGTTTTTTTCTAATAAGCTCCGAAAAACAGTCGGTTACTGATACAGTTGCAGGGTTAATAGAAGGGCTTAGAACGTTAGAAGATAATCCAACGGATAGCGCTGCTTTAGACGAGTTAATTGAGACAACCCTATTGAATTTGGACTTTGCCCAAACCAGTGTCTCAGAGGTTCGCAGTGAAATTGGTGGACGTTTAAATACAGTGGATAATATTGATAACTTACACCAAGATGTAGATTTAGTGAGCCAGGAAGTACTCAGTGGTTTACAAGATGTAGATTTCGCTGAGGCCGTTAGTCGATTATCTTTACAAAGTTTCTTATTAGAGGCTGCTCAGCAAAGCTTTACGCAAATAAATCGATTATCTTTATTTAATACGTTATAAATT
Source organism: Oceanospirillaceae bacterium (assembly GCA_013373085.1). Taxonomy (GTDB): domain Bacteria; phylum Pseudomonadota; class Gammaproteobacteria; order Pseudomonadales; family Balneatricaceae; genus Marinobacterium_A. The sequence continues at coordinate 823 of JABXIM010000086.1, forward strand.
TTTATGCATCGATTTAAACCTAAAAAAACCGCTTATGCGGTTTTTTAGGTTTAAAAATATTTCATATATTTAAGCAATCTTATTAAACTCGAGAATATCAGTTTGTGCTCTTTCAAAATCATTCATATGACCAATATCTAGCCAATATTCATGAATGGGAAACATGGAAACTTTTTTGGATGTTTTTAATTGCTGCTCAATTAAGGTTGGCATATCCAAAACTTTATTTAATACCACCGATTGTAGAACCTTAGGTGAAATACAGTAAATTCCAGCATTGATAAAGTAATTTTCAATGGGCTTTTCCTTGATTTCGGTAATGGAGCCTTGTTTGTGTTGTATTACACCAAATGGAACTTGAATTTGGTAATCTCTCACGGCAACACTGATGTCAGCACTTTCTGATATGTGATAATCCAGCATGTCATCAAATTTAACTTGGGTAAGCAGATCACCGTTCATCATAATAAGGTGTTGTTGTTTAGCTTTCTCTGGAAGTAATGCGATAGCGCCAGCAGTGCCTAATGGAAATTCTTCATTAATATATTGGATATTAATTCCAAAGCGAGAACCATCACCAAAATATTGCTCTATTTGTTCATTTAGGTAATGCGTAGAAATATAAAAGTTGTAAAATCCTGAGCTGATAAATTGCTCAATAATATTTTCAAGAATAGGTTTATCACCCACCTTTAACATTGGCTTTGGACAATTATCAGTTAAAGGACGTAAGCGTTTACCAAATCCCCCTGCCATTAAGAAAACAGGGTTGTGACGTTTTAAAATACTTGATTTGACACCCAATAAATCAATGACTTTTCCGTTTTCTACTTTGGGGATAGCAGGAATGCCAAAAGTACGCATTAATTGTTTTGCTTTTAGTTCACCATCTAGCTTGCCTAAACACTTTGGCGTGCAGTTCATGATCTCTGATAGTGGTGTGTCTAACGCAAGGTGTCGCAGTAACCCCCTGCGAATATCACCATCGGTAACAGTACCTAATAAAGTCGTATCGTTTTTTATTACTAAGATTAGTTTAGTTTGTATGGCATCTAATTTATTGATGGCATCTTCGATCGTATCTTTAGATGACAAGAAATATTGGTCTATGTCATTGTTCTTCATCGGATTTTACCTGCGATAGCACTTTTAATCAGGCTTAAGCCTTCGGATATATCAGTGTTATCGGTCAATCTAAGTAGAACTGAAGGTATATAATAAAAAGTAATTTTAAACTTTATTTATATATCTCTCATAAGGTCAGGTTCTGACACTGGGTCCAAAATTGATTGTCTAAGCCAGTCATCATGGTTCATATCTGTTCGCTCTTTATTTATAACGTAGTGTAAGTGTCCTGGCAGTTTTTTTAGGAAATCAATAAAGCCGCTCTGCCAATCCCGAATAACTCTAGCTTCGTCCTGCTTATCGCGGTTAAACATGGCCATAGAGTATCCTGCAAATATGTAATGCCAAATCATGCCTCTGGTATAAAAGTAGTAAGAACGATTTATATCTGAATTATAATGCAGATTCATACGTTGATTTAAAATTAACAAACAGCGACTTAATGATTCAAATGTAAAGTCGATTTTTTCAATTAAAGCGATGTTAAATTCACATATACTTTGGATATAATCTTGTATACTACTTAAGCCTTTTTGGATTTCTTCTTCTGTAATAAATCTAGGGTTTCTAGGTAATAAGTAAGCTAGTACGACATCTTTTTTGATTTCGTTTTCTTGGATTATCGATACCATTTCATCTTCTTGTATTTCAATAGTACCTTCAATTCGAGCACCATTCGATAAGTTGTATACGTTAACATTTTTACTTTTAAATGGTTCCAAAAGTGCTTCTAATCGGCGTTTTGAGGAGTAATATATTTGTTCGGTTAGTATTTTTCCTCCTCCTACAGCTTCGACTTCCATAGGTTTTTCTCGGTTTTTAATTTCCATAGATCGGTTCAGCTCTTTTGGTTTGTCTTTATCGTACCAAATAGAGCCTTTTGCATGGGTTTCGGACTTACTGCGATAACCATAATCTAAACCAATTAAAAATATATTTTTGAAGCCATAACTCAGGGCAATAGAGGAAGCTGCATTGGTACAGGTCGGAGTGGTGCCTAAAAATATCTCATCTTTATGAGCAAACATACCGCCTAAAGCTGTAGAGTCTTTGAAATATAGGTATTTTTTATTGAATTTTGAAAATGCGATTGGGTTGAGCTGAATCGGTCCAATGATAGGAATAGACTTTAGATATTCATCGTCATTTAAGTTTTCTAGTGCAGCCGTAACACAATAGTCAGACTCAATTTCCACCTGGATGTCTGGCTTAATGTCATGGTGATGCAATATGGAAATAGCAGTTCCAGAACATAATATGACAATTTCATCTTGGTATTCTTTTAGAAAATCGATATAGCCATTTAGAGAAGGCCCAGCCCCAACAACTACGATTGGCATCCCAGAAACATTAACGGCACCATCTAGGTTGATCGGTCTAGCCACAGGAATTTTTTCTTTGAGGTTATATAATGCGTTATTCATTTGGTTAACTTCATCATCGTAATTCCCCCAAGATCCGAGAAATACACTGAAATCTTTATGTATACGATTTAGAATTCTTTGATAAAAGTTGACCTTTCTGTGGTTGTAAAAAAGTGTAGCCAGTGGGAAGTGAGGTACAAAGAAGTTAAGTTCATTCCACAGTTGTTTAAATGATGCATCCTCATCAGTGTCGTGCATAATAACAAAATGAATAGCCATGCCGTTGTTGATCTTGAAATTTGGGATAATTTCATACCAATCGGTCACATACATACTGGCCAAAAATTGTTCGGGGTCATTTTCAAATATAACCAGAGTTTGAATTTTACTGTTTTTAAGTACCTCTTGAATGTGAAGCCCTAAGCCAACGCCCATGAACACAATCATTGGGTAGAAGTCTGGTATAGGATAATGTTTGAATCCTGAGCTTGGAAATGCTTGCCTGATAGTTTGATCAAGATGGCGAGCAAAAAACCTTGGGATTTCATATAAGCCAGGTGTGCTTGGAGCACAACTTATGAGCGGCGCTCCTGGTGCTACTTGGCTTAAAAACTCTTCGGCTTCTTCTATGGCGTAAGCTTGTGCCCCAGCTGGATATAAATCCATATCTGCAGCAAAAAGTTTGTACTCTTCATTTTCATGATCAATTTCAAGCCGTGTTTTTTTCATCTCCCAGCTATTAAGCACCTTATAAAGATTAGGCAGGTGCTTTTCCATGAATGCCATATTTTTATCAAAGCGATCGAGCGCTGCTTGAATAAATGGTGGATTATTTGACATATAAACTCCTTTTCTACGAGAAGAGCAATTTCTATGCCTTTGCAGTTTCGATATAAAAACAACTCCATATATAAATAAAAAGGATAATAAGCTAGCTAAAGAATGTGAAGGTAGGGCCGCTAACCTAACTGTGGAAAGTAGAGGGAGCAGGAGGATCGTCATAACGACGACCACTGTTTGCCCAGAAAATCCAAGTTAGGAGAAATGGCTATGCCTCAAATTATTAATACCAACATTGCTTCTTTGAATGCTCAAAGAAACTTAAATAAGTCCCAGTCTGCCAACCAAACGGCATTGCAACGTTTATCTTCTGGCTTGCGTATTAACAGCGCAAAGGATGATGCGGCGGGTCTGGCTATCTCTACTCGTTTTAATTCACAAATTCGTGGTTTAAATGTTGCCGTGCGTAACGCAGGGGATGGTATCTCCTTAGCACAAACCGCCGAAGGCGCATTAGGTACTATGAATGACAATTTGCAACGTATTCGTGAGCTAGCGGTTCAGTCTGCTAACGCGACCAACTCAGATGTCGACCGTGAGGCACTACAAGCTGAGGTAACTCAGTTGATTGCAGAGGTTTCTCGTACAGCAGATGAGACAGCTTTTAACGGTCGCAACTTATTAGACGGCTCCTTCAGCGCCACCTTCCAAATCGGTGCTAATGCTGGTCAAACTTTGGATGTGACTATTGCTGAATTAACAGCAGAAAAACTAGGTGCTGCAGATTCTGCCGGTTTAAGTGCGGTAGGTAATAGCAGTGGTTTAGAAAATGGTGACTTAATCATAAATGGCGTGGCCATTAGTCCGTCAAAAGCGGAAGATGATAACGCATCATTTAAGAATAATGCGGCATCTTCAATTGCAAAAGTTGCTGCCATCAACGAAAAATACGATGAAACTGGCGTTAAGGCCTACACCACAGCCAACGTAGTGAGTGGTGAAGCCATGACGGCTGTTGCACAAACAGGCTCTATCACTCTAAACGGTGTATCAATTGATATACAAACTACATCGAGTGCCGCAACCAGCCGAGCATCTGTGGTGGAATCAATCAATGCTTATGCAGAACAAACCGGTATTACGGCATCGGACTCTGGTGATGATGCTAATGGTGTGACTTTAACAGCGGCCGATGGTCGTAATATCACACTAACTTATACAGGCGTTACATCTGCTGCTACGGGCTTGGTTGATACAAGTTCAACCGATACCTTTGAAGGTGGATTTACACTGGTTGCCGACGGTGATGTTAGAGAAATTGACATCAAAGGTGGCGACGGCACAGGTAACGGAAACATTGCAAATGCAGGTCTAAAAGTGGGTACTTATGATACAGGTACCGCACAGTTAGCATCGTCTTCTGTTTCTAGTACATCAGGTGTTGGCTTTGAGAATACTGCTTTCTCTAGTCAAGATCTATTCGGTTTGTCAGGTGGCTTGCTTACTACTGATGCTGCATTAAATATGATTGGCTCTGGTGGTACAACCATCTTTGGTACAGTTGCAGAAGTAATTACGGTTCAAGTGGGTACTGCGCAGCAAGTGATGAACTATACCTCGGCCAACATGGGTGCGGATACTTTAGCATCGGCATTGAATGCTCTAGGTGTAGATGTCAGTGCAGAAACAAAAGTTCGCTTGGATTTCTCTGCGGCTCTTGCTGGTGGTGCTGGCTCATTGGGTTCTGCCACTACTTACAGCTTCAAAGTCTATGACACGAATACAGCGAATGCTGCACTTGGTACGATTACTATCTCGTCAGGTCAAACGCTGGAACAAACAGCAAACTCTATTAATGCTTCGTTCTCTAGTATTGTTGCAACTTTTGATACAGCAAACGGTTATATCTATCTGACAGATACAGAAGGTAATACCCTTGCCATTAATGAAACACTTGGCGCTGGTACCTTTGCTGTAAATATGGATGTTGCCGCAAAAGATGGTACGTTTGCTGCCAATGGTGCTGCTGTACAAGATATTGGCGCGGGTAGCGTGACACTCTATGCTGTGGGTTACATTAAAGATGTTAACGTAACCGATAGTTCTTTGAGCCAGGTAACGATCAGTTCTAACCGTGCTGCTGCTCTAGCCACCTTGAACGTAAGTACTTTCTTCTCCCGTGGTTCAGCAGATGCAGTTGCAAATGTTGCGACAGCTATCAACTCTTTGAATGTTGATGTGAGTACTAGCACGTTCGGCCTTGAAGATGGTGACTTGGTTATCAATGACATTGCTATCTCAGCGGCTAATACTAAGCAAGATACGGCTACGGCCACATTGGCTTCTGATGGTACGACCATCCAATCTAGCCTGAAAGAGAAGTCTGCTATTGCTATTGCTGCAGCAATAAACAACGTATCGGAAGATACAGGTGTTACTGCTATGGTAAATGAAACGGTCGTAGTGGGTTCTGATGGTTCAACCTATAGCGCGAACCAAACATCCGCTGAAGCAATTTACAGTGCAGGTGATTCCGGTAAGATCTATATCAATGGTATTGATGTAGGCGTAATCTCTTTACAAGATGATGGCACAGGCGCCATTGATAAAGATGCGTCTCGTCAAAGTGCGATTGATGCGATCAACCAAAAAGCCGGTTTGACAGGTGTGACTGCTGAAGATAACGGTGAGTCAATCACTCTTCGTGCGGCAGATGGCCGTAACATCTCTATCGCTATCGATAATGACAACAATAACAATGGCGCCAGCGACCCAGCTGCCACTGGATTTGGTGCGCTTATCGGCCTAGATGCTTCAATTGACGGTATCGGTGAAGCAGATATTGGTACAGCGAGCTCAAGTAATAACATTGGTGTACGCGGTAATACCACTGAAGGTGCAGCGTATGAAACCACTTACGGCACATTGACCCTTTCCTCTGCGAAAGAGATTGATATATCTGCAGGTACCTCTGGTAAGGCAGATCTATCTGGTATTGGTTTCACGGCAGGTAAATTCGGTGGTGGTGAGAATGGCCAGTTCCTAACAGAGATTGATATTTCAACCTTTGAAGGCGCAACGGCTGCACTGACTGCAATCGATAACGCTATCGGAGCCATTGCTTCACAACGTGCAAACCTAGGTGCGATTCAAAACCGTATCGAATCTACGGTTAACAACTTGTCGGTGACGTCTGAAAACTTAAGCGCTGCAAACTCCCGTATTCAAGATGCGGACTTCGCGGCCGAAACAGCAGAGCTATCGCGTACACAGGTGCTACAACAGGCCGGTATCTCGATCTTAGCTCAGGCTAATCAGGGTCCTCAACAGGTGCTTTCATTACTCGGATAAGTTAGCTATTAACCCGTAAGAGAGGCCACTCTCTTACGGGTTGCGTAAGCACAATAACTAACTTGAAGAGAGGTGTATTATGAATGAGATTAACGCGCAAACTACAGCTTATAAAGCTGTGAAATCGCTACAATCTGCACCTCAAGTTCAAGCACCTAAGCAGGATGCTAAGGTCAAAGCAGAAGCGGTTAAAACCGTGCAAGATAGCGGCAAAGCATTGCCACCCAATGCACAGCAAACTGCCGAAGCGAGGAGCGTTGAGGTAAAAGAAGCTGTATCTAAATTAAATGAATACGTCCAAAAGACGCAACGTGATTTAGATTTTCAACTGGATGAAGATAGTGGAAGAACCATTATTAGAGTCTACGATCGTCACTCGGAGCAGTTGGTTCGCCAAATTCCAGACGAAGTAGCTTTAGAAATGGCAAAGAAATTGAATAGTGAAGAACCACCTATGCTGTTCAATGCTCAAATTTAATTGAGAAAACACTGCGGCAATTAGCCGCAGTTTTTTTGAGGCCACTATTATGAATTCCAAAGAATTTATCCCTAGTTTTAAACAAAGTATGAAGGCGGATGAAAAGACGCGACCATATCTTTTTTTTCATATCCCAAAATCTGCAGGTATGAGCGTCGTGTCAGGTATTGCTTCATGCTATGAGCAAGTAGAGTCAAACTTATCTTATCAGGCCTGGTATGGACGAGCAGATGATCCTAAAAGCCAAGAGAATCAGATAGTTATAAATGCAGTAAAGCAATATATTCAACGTCACGGTGAAAATTCTGTTGGCGGACTTGTTGCCTCTCATTCTCCAACATCTGTTCTTAATGAGGCTGGTATAGAATTTAAGATGATTACTGTTTTAAGGGGTACAGTAGATCGGGTGCTTTCGGCTTTCAATTATGATTGTATGAGAAAAAGCATAAGACCAAGCACGCAAGCATTCCAAGACTTTATCCATAAGCCTCAATATCAAAATGTATCAGTTAAGACTTTGTTAGGAGTATCCACCATTGAAGGGGGGGAAGCAGATATTGCAGCAACCTTGGTTAAAGATTATTTCTATGCATATTGTTTTATTGATGATTTGAACCTAATGATTTCATCAATTTTATCAATAGAAGGTTTACCTAATTTACAGCTAGGTAAAGAGAATAAGACTATTGATACATTTCGATATCAAGCATCTCCAGAAGAGATAGAGCAAGTCAAGGAGTTGAATCTTGAGGATCAAAGGCTAATTGATCTTCTAGGTTATGGGAGTATGAAACTTCCTAGATTTTCAACTGAATTTGGAATGTCGGAAAATGTAGTCATAGTGTCAGGGCGCCAAACGAGTGAGAAGTATGGTTATCACTCTCGCATACAGAAATTGAGCATATATCAAAAAGAGCAACCAACATTAACTTGAGGGCATATTTCTTGCTGAAATAATGGATATGACATTTTTTTGGTATGTATCCGTTTATGCCTAAAGAGCTTGACCCGGTCTTAAATCTCATAGGCCGAAAACGTCCATTATTCTCCAATGACTTAGTCGTTCATGACGAAATGCTATGCGACCTTGTGCAAAAAGCAAGGTTTTTAGTGATTGGTGCTGCAGGTACGATCGGCAGTGCCGTAACCATTGAAATTGCAAAGCGATCACCCTGTACACTTCATTTAGTCGATATTAGCGAAAATAACCTAGTAGAGTTGGTTAGAGATTTACGCAGTGGAGAGACCATTTTACCTGATGATTTTAAGGCACTAGCTCTAGATGTGGGATCAATAGAATATGATGCATTTATTGAAAGTGATGGTAAGTATGACTACGTCTTAAACCTATCAGCATTAAAACATGTACGAAGTGAAAAAGACCCTTATACATTGATGCGCATGATAGATGTCAATATATTTAATACAGAAAAAACAATCACGCAATCCATTAATAAAGGGGTGAAAAAGTATTTTTGTGTTTCCACTGATAAAGCTGCAAATCCAGTAAATTTGATGGGAGCATCAAAGCGAATAATGGAATTATTTTTGGTAAAGAGCAGCCAATTAATAAATATATCTACAGCCCGTTTTGCTAATGTTGCTTTTTCTGACGGTTCTCTTTTATATGGTTTTGAGAAAAGATTAGAAAAGTTCCAGCCTTTGGTGGCGCCAAATGATGTAAAACGCTATTTCGTAACGAAACAAGAGTCTGGTCTTTTGTGCCTATTCTCGTGTCTATTAGGAAAAAATAGTGAGATTTTTTTTCCTAAACCTAATGATGATATACAGCTAGTTTCATTTTCAGATATCGCTGAACGATTTTTAATAGAAAAGGGATTGAAGGTAGATCTTTGTAGCTCGGAAATTGAAGCAAAGAATAGAATGTTTGCGAGAGAAAAAGACATGTGGCCATGTTTATTCATAGAGAGTGATACCACAGGTGAGAAGAAATTTGAGGAATTTTATACAGCGGATGAAGAAATAGATCTAAATAGATTTGATAATCTAGGAATTGTAAAACTTAGAAATTCGATAGATGAAAAAAAGTTAAATTCATTTAAAAACAGTATAGAAAATTACAAGAAAAATGGAGCATGGAAAAAAGAATATTTGGTTGATGAATTTTTTAAACTCATACCAGATCTAGATTACGTGGATATTGGTAAGTATTTAGATAGTAAGATGTAAATTATGAACCAAATTGTAAACCTCATTAAAGAGCTTTATCCAAACAAACAGGTCATTCCTTTGCATGAGCCATGTATGGGTAAAAAAGAACTGGACTATGTATCAGACACAATAAGAAGTACGTTTGTTTCTAGCAATGGTGAATATATCAATAAATTAGAACAGCATGTGGAGAAATTTACTAGAAGTTCTAGAGCTGTCGCAACGGTTAATGGTACTAGTGCGTTGCATGCATGCTTATATTTATCCGGTGTGAGGCGCAATGACTTGGTTATTACTCAAGCACTTACATTTGTAGCTACTTGTAATGCAATAAGGTTAGCAGGAGCGGAACCCATTCTATTAGATGTGAGTTTGAATGGGTTAGGGCTTTGTTCTCGTTCATTAGAAGAGTATTTGGAAGAGTATGCTTATTTAGAAGGCCAGACTTGTCGCCACAAGTTGACAAAGCAATGTATCAAAGCAGTAGTTCCTATGCATACATTTGGGCATCCGGTTGATTTAGATGAGATTCTTAGAATATGCGAAAAATGGTGCATAAATCTGATTGAAGATGCTGCCGAGAGTTTAGGGTCCTTTTATAAGGAGAGACATACGGGTACTTATAGTCAGTTTAGTGCTATGAGCTTCAATGGTAATAAAATCATTACTACAGGCGGCGGCGGAATGATTTTATGTGACAGTGTTGAAAATGGTGATTTGGCTAGGCATGTAACTACAACTTCGAAGCAGTCACATGATTTTGAATTTTTTCATGATCAATTTGGATTTAACTATCGAATGCCTAATTTAAATGCAGCATTAGGTTGTGCCCAAATTGAAAAAATTGAATTTTATATTGAAAGTAAGCGTAAGATTGCAAACGAATATGAGAACGTATGTTTAAAAACTGACTTTCAATTCATTAAAGAGCCTAGCTATGCTCGTTCAAATTATTGGATTAATGGTGTTGTTTGTGAAAATAGAATTTCTCGTGATCTTTTTATTAGGGAGTGCTTAGATTCCGATATTTTAGTTAGGCCTGTTTGGCAATTAATGCATACCTTGCCAATGTATAAGGATGCATTGAAAGGGGATTTATCGACTTCGGAATGGTTGGTGGATCGTATTGTTAACTTGCCAAGTACGCCAATATTGGAAGGTAGATATGGTTAAAAAAATTTTAGTATTTACATCTACTCGTGCTGATTATGGAATATTGTATTGGTTGATCCATGATTTGTACCAAGAAAATAGTTTTGACGTTAAGTTGTTGGTCTCAGGAACACACTTAAAAAAAAACTTTGGATTAACTTATAAAGAGATTGAAAGAGATGGCTTTACTATTGATTTAAAAATACCTTTTATATCTCCAAGTGATACAAAAAATGGGATTGTTAGAAGCATGGCGGATGCGATGTTAAATTATGTTGATGCATTAAATACGATGTCCCCGGATCTAATAATTTTGTTAGGCGACCGATATGAAGCACTGGCATTCGCTCAATCTGCCTATATTATGAATATTCCAATTCTCCATTTGCATGGAGGAGAGTTGACACAAGGTGCATTTGATGAAGGTTTTAGGCACTGCATTACAAAATTAAGTTATTTTCACTGTGTGGCTTGTGATGGATATCGTAAAAGAGTAATTCAGTTAGGTGAAAATCCTAATCGAGTATTTAATACGGGTGCTTTGGGTCTGGAGCATATAAAAAGATGTAAATTTAAGTCTAAGCAGGAACTTAAGGAGGTCTTTAAATTTGATTTTGAAAAACCATATATTTTGATTACATATCATCCAGAGACTTTTCAGAAAATGAGGTCTAGTGAGGCTATAAAAATTATATTGGATTCACTTGAAGAGTTTAAAGAATTTAATTTAGTAATGACTTATCCGAATATTGATTCAGGTGGAAATGAAATTATAGATTATCTTATTCGTTACTCAGAAAATAATGATCGAGTTTTATTGGTGAAGTCTTTTGGGCATGACTATTATCATAGTGTGGTTAAGTATAGTCAGTGTGTTGTAGGTAATTCATCGAGTGGGTTAATTGAAGTGCCTAATTTGAGGGTTTCTTCATTGAATATTGGTGACAGGCAAGGAGGTCGTTTGTGTGCTAAGTCGGTTATTCATGCTGATTTAGATAAGGCCAGCATAATATATGGAGTTAAAAAATGTATAGAGATTACCACAAGACCACCTGATAATATTTTTAATAATCCATATGATAGTGGGAAATCTACAAATATGATTATTGATATTATAAAAACAAATAATATAGATCTACCTAAGTCATTTTATGATTTAGAGGTGATGTTGTGACAATAATTATTGCGGAGGTTGGTGTAAATCATAATGGTGATGTTAATTTAGCCATTGAATTAATTGATGCTGCTAAGAAGTGTGGTGCCGATATTGTTAAATTTCAAACATTCAATTCATCTGATCTGGTTAATCAATCAGCAAAGAAGGCGGATTATCAAGTTAAAAATACAAAGTCAAAAGAATCTCAATTAAATATGTTGCAATCTTTAGAGTTATCGTTTGATAAGTTTTTTACATTATCTGAATATTGTAAAAAACTAAATATTGAATTTTTATCTACTGCATTTGATTTCGATAGCCTTGATTTTATTGTCAATAAATTGAATGTAAATCGTTTAAAGATCCCTTCTGGTGAGTTAACGAATTTACCCTTTGTATTAAAGCATGCGCAAACTGGACTTGATCTTATTGTTTCAACGGGTATGGCAAATCTAGCAGAGATTGAAGTTGCGTTATCGGTTATTGCATATGGTTATACAGCTCATAAAAATTCAATTCCTTGCCGGAATGAGTTTGATAGAGCTTACTCTAGTGTTGAAGGACAAGCTGCGTTACGTGAAAAAGTAACCTTATTGCATTGCACGACAGAGTATCCAGCACCCGTCCATGAAATTAACTTGAATGCTATTAATACACTTAGACAATCCTTTAAAACAGCAGTGGGTTATTCAGATCATTCTAAAGGAGTGACTATTCCAACTGCAGCCGTTGCGTTGGGGGCAAAAATTATTGAAAAACATCTAACCTTAGATGTAAACATGGATGGACCAGATCATAAGGCATCATTAGAACCTTGTGAGTTCACTAATATGGTTGAGGGTATACGTGAAATTGAACGTGCCATGGGGAATGGAATTAAGCAGCCATTTCCTAGCGAAATTAAAAATAAAATCGCTGCAAGGAAAAGCTTAATAGCAAAATTACCGATAAAGGTTGGAGAGAGTTTTTCACAAGAAAATATTACTACCATGAGGCCTGGAAGTGGCATGTCTCCAGCATTTTATTGGGATGTATTAAAAAAGAAATCGTCAAAGTCCTATCAACCAGGGGACCTAATTGATGAATAATAAGGTTGTGTTAATTGGTTTAGGAGGGCATGCCAAAGTTATTCTAGCAATGGCTAAAGAAAAGAAAATATCTATAGATGCCATCGCTACCCGAGACTTTAATCCCGAGAAAGAATTTTGTGGGATTCCACTTATTAGCGATGAAGAGTTAACGAAATATCCAATAGAGAATACAAGTTTAATAAATGGCATCGGTGCAATACCTAACCAATCAAATCATAAGGAGATATTTTTATCTTTTCGATCATTGGGGTTTTCGTTTTTGACCTTGATATCAGATCACGCTTGGGTAGATGAATCGGTTACATTAAAAGAAGGATCCATAGTCATGGCCGGAGCTATTGTTCAAGCTTCTACTGTAATTGCAGAAAATGTCATTGTTAACACGGGTGCAATCATTGATCATGATTGTTATATCGGATCACACACTCATATTTGTCCTGGAGTGACGGTTTGTGGAGGGGTATCAATTTCAGAAAATGTGTTTATTGGCGCGGGTAGCGTCATTATTCCGAATTTGGAAATTGGTTCTGATTCAATGATAGCTGCGGGATGCACAATTTATAAGTCAGTTTCAGATTGGTCTAAGATAGTTTCAACTGCTTCAATGAGAATTATGTAGTAGTGGAGTTACGATGAATAATGTGGCAGTGATTGGTTTAGGGAGTATTGCACAAAGACATAGGGAGAATCTTCGTCATCGGTTTCCTAAGGCAAAAATCTATGCCTGTTCATCCAGTGGGCGTAACGTAAATGAGAAAATAAACTTCTGTGATAACCTAGTAGGCTCACTTGATAAGCTGCTCAATATATCACTCGATCTGGTGATTGTAGCTTCTCCAGCAAGTCATCATGCTTCACATGCTTTACCTTTTATCAAAAAAGGTATTCCGACATTGATTGAAAAGCCATTGACCCTAAGTGCAAATGACGCAGAATTACTCATAAAGGAAAGAGATAAATCTGGTTGTAAGGTTGGTGTGGGATATTGTCTTAGATTTATGTCCACTATGAAAAAATTAAAGACAATAATCGAAGGTAATGAGTTTGGAAAAATATTGCACATAGAGTGCCAGGTTGGCCAAGATTTAAAAGATTGGCGATCGAATATGCCTGTTTCTAATACGGTATCAACGAATTCGATGCTTGGTGGAGGTGTTGTTAATGAACTCAGTCATGAGCTAGATTATTTATTATGGTTATTTGATGAAATTAAATTTAAAAGTGGGATGTTAAGTTTTACCGGAAGGTACTCTAAATCGGTTGAAGATATGGCAGATATATTTTTAGTAAGTAAAAATTCTGTTCCTATATTTATACATCTTGATTATTTGCAACAATATCCTAGACGATTTATGAATATATTAACCGAATCTGGAAGGATTAAAATTGACATAATTAATAAAAGTATCGATTTTTACAGTAAAGATAATAATCTCACGATTTTCAATGATTCAAATGAAACAAGTAATGAAAAATATTTAAATATGTTGGAGGAATTTTCACAAAAAATTAATGGTCAAGAAAATGAAATCGTATCTTTAGAAGAAGGAAAGGAAGTAGTCCGTCTAATTGAAAAAATAAAGCATTCTTCAGATAGGATTGGTTTTTCAGGAGATGAAATTTGAAGCGTATAGCCTTTATTTTTGCGCGAGGTGGATCAAAAGGATTGCCTGGAAAGAATTTAAAACCTCTTATGGGTAAGCCTCTGATTGAATATGCAGTTGAATGCGCTCTAAAGTCAGATTTTATTCATGAAGTTTATGTGTCAACTGAAGATGATGATATTAGAAGAATTGCTTTAAAATTGGGTGTAAAAGTAATTGATCGACCAATGTACTTAGCTAGCGATACCAGCGCAGAATGGCTATCTTGGCAACATGCAATAAAATGGGTTTTTAACTTAGGTAATAAATTTGATGAGTTTGTGAGTTTGCCGGTAACTAGTCCATTAAGATCAGTAGAAGATGTAAATGATGCAATAAAAATGCGAGAGACATCTAATGCCGATATTTGCATAGCAATTACGCCGGCATCAAGAAGCCCATATTTTAATATGGTAAAAAAAATTGAAGGGAATTATGTAGAGTTAGTTAATCCGCCTAGATCAGATGTTCATCGTCGGCAAGACGCACCATGTATTTATGATATAACAACATCAGTTTATGTTAGTACGCCAAATTATATTTTAAATAGTATGGGCTTGTTTGATGGCAAGGTTGCAAGTATTGAAGTGCCAAAAGAACGTGCAATTGATATAGATGATATCTATGACTTTATGTTGGCTCAGTATATTCTTGAGGAATCCTATGCTAAAAAATAAGACGATTTTAGTTTTAGGAGCTGCTGGATTATTAGGTAGATCAGTTATTAATTCTATTATTCAAAATCGAGGAAATGTGATTGCAGCTGATATTAGTTTAGATAATATTAATGATTCATTCAAAGGAGTTAAATTAGTTTCATTGGATGTAAATGATGAAAACTCAGTTAGAAATTTTTTTTATGAAGTTGATGGGATTGATGGGGTTGTTAATTGTAGCTACCCTAGAAATGAACAGTATGGCGCATCATTTTTTGATGTGAATTTATCAAGTTTTAATGAAAATATTAATTTACATTTGGGTAGTTCATTTTTAATTATGCAACAATCTGCTTCTTACTTTCAAAGGCATAAGCGACCTATTTCTGTTGTTAATATAGCGTCTATCTATGGCGTTATAGCTCCTGATTTTTCGATTTATGAAAAAACAAAAATGACAATGCCTGTTGAATACGCTGCGATAAAATCGGCAATATTGCATTTAAATAAATATGTATCTGAATTTGTTCACGATTCTAATTTTCGTGTAAATAGTATTAGTCCTGGTGGGATTTTCGATGGGCAGCCTGATGAATTTTTAAATGCCTATGCATCAAAAACACATGGAAAAGGGATGCTAGATTCTAGTGATGTTGTGCATGCTATTATATTTTTATTATCGGATCAGTCTATGTTTATTACGGGGCAAAATATCATAGTTGATGATGGATTCACATTATAGTATCAAGTTACATTGTTTCAAAAGATTAATGGCCGATTCATAAGCCGTATGATTCATCGTATTAATGTTAATTGCCTCGTCTGTAGGGAAGTCATACGGCGAACTTATGCCGGTAAAGTACTGAACTTCGCCGTTTCTGGCTTTCTTATACAAACCTTTAGTATCTCTTTTCTCACATTCACTGAGAGGTGTATTGATGCATGCTAATTGAGTGTTATGATTTTCAAATATATCTTCGACTAATTCTCTGTAACTTAATTTTGGGGTTATAAAGGTACAGATAACAACGTCACAAGTTCGCGATAGCAAAATGGCCACTTCAGCCGCTCGGCGTAGGTTTTCTTCCCGGCCTTGTTCGGTAAAATCTAAGTCGGAATTAAGGCCGGTGCGAAGATCATCACCATCTAGAATAAAACAACTTTTTTTATAGCTTTTCAGTATAAGCTGAGCCTCTTGAGCTATTGTGGATTTACCTGCACCTGATAACCCGTAAAGCCAAATGATCTTTCCACTAGACTTACTGGTCGCTAATTCGCTCGGAAATATGTGGGGAATAACACTCGTTTGCATGACCTAACCCTCAATGTTTCAGATATACAGCAGGTTTTGTGCCTTTATAGTTTTATCGGCATAGGGTGCTGTGACTTAACGAGTTTTTGTAAATTAGTTTGGCATGATTTTTGGGTGTTATTAGCCTTTACGGGTAACAAGAAGTTACAAAATATCGTAAAGATTTTGCCTAATTGGCCGATATGTACTACATCACCTGAGCACGCTTTATTTTGCCGGAGGTTCCATGGCATCAATTGAATCACTAGGTATTGGATCTGATCTTCTGACCAGTGAGTTAGTCGAAAGTATTATTAATGCAGATAAGGCAGCAGGTGAATTACGCCTGAATACTCAGCAAGATATCATTGATGCCAAAATTTCTGCTTATGGTGAAGTACAAAGCAAGCTTTATGATTTTTCCGAAGCAATTGTGGCTTTATCGGACAGTAAAAATGTTGGGGCGACAAACGCCGAGTCATCAGATGAGTCAATTTTAACAGCAACAGCAACCTCTTCCGCACCCACGGGAACGTATAGCGTAGAAGTTCAGCGTACGGCTAAATCCCACTCTTTAGTTTCAAAATCATTTACCAGTACCACTGAAGCAGTAGGTACAGGTAGTTTGACTTTTACTATTGGTACAACCAGTTATCTTGGTGGAGGTGGGTATGATGACTTTGAGCCAAACGTGGATGCAGGCACTTTTACCCTTGATAATATAAGTGCGGGTAATAATTCTTTGAGTGCGATACGCGATAGGATTAACGATGAAGTAGACGGTGTGCGTGCGTCCATTGTTAACGATGGTACTGGTTATGTATTGCAATTAACCAGTGAAGAAACGGGTGAAGATTTTAGCATGGAGATTATCGCTAAGGATGAAAATGGTGCTCTTGCTACAACTGGATTAGCTGTATTTGCATACAATAAGAATCAAGATACCCCCGGGAATAACATGACTGAAACGCAACAGGGTGAAGATGCTTTAATTGTTGTCAACGGACTTAATATTACCCGTTCAAGTAATGAAATTACTGAGGTAATTGACGGGGTTACTTTGAGCTTAAAGGGTGAAGATGTAGGTACTAATGTATCCATTAATGTCAGCCCAGATATTAGCGGTATTTCCGAAAAAGTTCAGGATATGATAGACGCCTATAATGGCTTCCAGGAAATTTATAAAGATCTAACTAAGTTTGATGAGTCATCAAGTACAGGGAGCTTGTTATTAGGGGATAGTACTTTACGTTCAATTAATACTCAGATTAAAAATATAATGTCCAGTACAGTAAGCGAAATCACGGGGACAAATTTTAGATCATTAAGTGAATTGGGTGTTTACACGGATCAATTTGATGGATTCAAATTAAAATTCGATGCGAATTTATTTATTAAAGGTTTAAATGAAAATAGAGAAGCGGTTATAGGTGTTTTTGCTACACAGGGCAGTACGACTGATAGCCAAATTAGTTATTTAAATGAGTCTATTAATAGTAAACCCGGTACTTATGATATCAACATCACGCAACTGGCTACTCAAGGGACCTATGTTGGTGGTAGTGTAAGTGTTCTTGATTTCTTATCCCCCGTTATAATCAATGATGCAAATGATGATTTTTCTATCAATGTAAATGGTAAAACAACGGCAATTACGTTAACGCAAGGCAGCTATACATCGGGTGATGATTTGGCCTCTGAGATACAATTACAAATTAACAGTGCGCAAGATTTTAAAGATAGAGGTTATGCGGTTACGGTTAATTTTGATTCGGTAAATCAATCATTCGATATAACCTCCAATGCTTATGGTGGAAGTTCGCAGGTGTATTTTTCATCTGTAGATTCGAATACAGCAAACACCCTTGGATTTCAGGCATTAGGAGAAGGGGCGTTCTCTGGCTTATCTCTTACAACTCTGAATAGTGAATACTTTAATGGTTATGGAGCTTCCACAGTACCTGGAGGCGTTTCTGTCGATGAGGATGAAGGAATTAATTTTGCTGCTGCTAACGCATCATTTTCAATTAGCTTAAATGGTGGTGCAGCTGAGGCCGTCACGGTAAATTTAAATGCGGATGGCAATGATCTTAATGGTGATGGTATTTATGGTGATAGAAAAGATACATTACAAGCCATTCAAACTGCTATTGATGCCACAGCACTAAATGGCAATGTAGTTGCCAGTTTTGATGACAGTAATAAGTTAGTTTTTTCAACAACATCACCTAGTTCCACAGATTCAATTGAAATCACAGCGGTTGGTGGTAGTGCAACAGATTTGAAATTAGGACTAGATGCAACCGACGGCGCTCAAGTGAATGGTAAAGATCCGGGCTTAACCTTCGGATCTAATGTTAACTTTCAAGTTTCACTTAATGGAACAACAAGCGCTAATACAGTAAGCCTGCCAGCTGGTACGTATTTATCCGGCAATGATTTAGCGACTGCCTTGCAAACAGCAATTAATACTGATTTAACGGGTGATGCAAATTTGTCTGGAATGATTAGTGGAGCAACGACTACTGAAGGTACAAGAGACATTTCTACAAATATTGATTTCTCTACCTCAAATGCGGGTTTTACATTGAATGTGAATGGTAATGAACAACAAATATTGCTAGATGCAGATAGTGGAAACAATATTTCAGATATTCAAGCTAAATTAGATGCAGCCTATGGGGCTGGTGTTGTTACTGCTCAGTTAGGATCAGGTAATGGATTAGAGTTGGTTACAAATGCAACTGGTCATGATCAATACATTCAAGTAGTAAGTGATGGTCAAGGTGCTGTGACTTCTGGGGGGGCTGTAATTGCAGGTGGTATTGATTTTAGCGGTGCTAATAATGCGACATTTGATTTAGTAGTAGATGGTATTACGTTGAATGTGGATGTTAACTCCGATGCTAGTAGTGGCGATGAAACAGATTCATTAAGTGCAATACAAGAAGCATTAGATTTGGCAATTCTCAATAATGGCCAATTTGAAGTGGGTGATGTAGTTGCAAAACTAGACGGGGCAAATCAAGTCTATTTTGAGACTGTATCGCGTAATGGAGTGAAAACATCAGCCATGTTTGGCAGTGCAGCCTCCATTGAAATTCAAAATGCCGATGCTAACGCACAAGCAACACTAGGTTTACCGGGTATTGATACTGTCTATACAGGTGGGTTTGATGCGTTAGGGATGAGTAATTCAATCGAATTTGGATCTGATATTACAGCAGAAGTCAGTTATGAATACGATTCTGAATCTGATAAGGGAAAACTTGTTTTTAACCTAGGCGGTAATGGGAATACAGTTGCATTTGCAAACCTCGATGCATCTGCAATTTCATTTTTAGGTATGCATGAGCCAGACGGTACTGAAGATGACATAATCACTGGTAAAAATGTAGAAGGTACTATTAATGGTATTGTTGCCAAAGGTAATGGCCAATATTTAACAGCACAAAATGGTAACACTGCGGCAAGTAATGGATATTATGTCGCGGAACAATCCGACATTTTAAATGGTCCAGTGACCATTGATGCAACTAATGATACGTTCACCATTGAAGTGGATGGTTTTGAAGCGGTTATCTCTGTCGCTCAAAAAACTTATGGTACTGGAGCTGAATTAGCGACGGCTATTCAAACAGCTATCAATAATAATGCATCAATTAAAGCAGAAGATTTATCAGTAAAAGTGGATTATACAAGTGATGCAAGCTCAGCAGCTTATGGCACTATTGGGATAATATCCACAAGTACTGGCTCTGATTCAAAAGTCTTGATTACGGATATTTCAAGTGCAGCGTCAACTGCATTTGGTTTTATTGAGGGTCAAGCTGATGGAGAGCTTGGTAAAGATCAAGATGGTGAAATTGATGATGCCAGTGGTGTACGTATTAAAGTAGAAGGCGGTGATTTAGGTGATCGTGGTACGGTAACGTACATTTCAGGGATTGCAGATCAGTTAAAAGATTTATTACAGGGTATTCTTGATCCGACTAGAGGAACATTGGCAACTAAATTTGACACCTTAGATAAACAAAATGAGAACCTAGAAGAAGAGCGTGAAAGCTTTGATGCACGTATCGCGGCGACAGAGGCTCGATTAAAAGCCCAGTTTTTATATAACGACAGTATTATAGCTACCCTCAAAACCACAGAAAACTTTCTCACCCAGCAATTTGAGGCCATGGCGGCTGCTCAAAGAAAGTAAAAATTTTGATTAAATACCACCGGCAATCGGTGGTTTTTTTTGCCTAA
>JABXIM010000220.1 GCA_013373085.1 Oceanospirillaceae bacterium
AGTCAGTTGCTCTACCAGCTGAGCTATACCGGCTCAGCGTCGAAGTGGGGCGTATATTACTGATCGCTTTCGGGGCTTGCAACCCCTTCACAAACTTTTTTCTCAATTTTTATTTCAGGCTGGGTCTTTTCGAGCACACGATTGATTTTATTGAACAAATCTCGATCAGTAGCAGCCGGTATCTGCAACCGGAAACGCTCCTGCCGCCGCTCCAGCGGACGCAACTCCGGTACCAGCCCGGACGCGCTGTAGCGCTGCATGCCCCCCTCGGCGGCGGCGCTGTCTTCGAACCGCCCCAGTGTCAGCGCGCCGTCTTCGGGCCGCCCCTCCGGCACCACACCCAGCTCATCGAGACGCTCGATCAACGCCACCCGCTCCGCGGGCGAGGCCGGTAGCCCGAGCACCAGCTCGAAGCCGTCGGACAGTCGCTCGGTCTCGATCGCGACCCTGGGATCAAGACCATTGCTGCGCATCAGAATCGCCGCCTGATCGACGGCAGTTCGGTCGGCGAACCCTTCGTACACCAGACATAGATTCGAGGGTGCCGAAGCATCCGGCTCGACGGGCCTGCGCTCGAGTGCCGACACGTCGACTTCCGACAGCAACTGCAGCTCGAGCGCGCCGCTTGGCGGGGCAGACGCCGGCTCTCGCGGTGTATCCGGTTTCATCATTGCCGCCCACAGCAATACAGCAGCATTCGCCAACAACAGCAGCAGGAACGTCCAGCGCAACATCAGAGCGCCCACTCCAGGCCGTCCATGACGAGTTCCGGACGATAGTCGCCACGACCGGCAAGACGCTGGAACAGCTCCCCGTCGCCACCGGTCACCAGCAGCCTACAGCCGGGCGCATCCCTATCGAGCTGCTCGATGAGCTGGCGCTGAATGGCGTCGAAAGCGAAGTTGATGCCATGAAACACGGCCGAGGACGTATCGGTGCCCGGCGAGAGTTCGAAATGCGCGACATCACGGTCGGCGACCACCTCGGCAGTATTGGCCAGCAGGCTCTTCGACATCAGGCGCAGGCCCGGCAGGATATAGCCGCCGCCGTGACGCCCGTCCGCGGCAACGAAATCGATGGTAATGGCGCTGCCGCAGTCAACCACGCAGCAGGCCCCCCGTCCCAGATTGTAAGCCGCCAGCATCGCCAGCCAGCGATCGACCCCCATGCGCCCCGGATCGGCATAGCTGTTGATCACCCCGGCCGCCTGATGACGCGTGCGGGCAAACTCGGGTTTCAGCCCCCAGCGCGCCTGGCAGTAGCCGGAAATCAGCGCAGCGACGACCGGCCCGGCGACGCTGGCGACCCGAACGCGCGCCACCTTTTGAGGCCACTCCGCGGGCATGCCATCATGCAACCGTTCGGTCAGCAAACGACCGCGCACCGGCTCGCCGCCGTTGTAACAGCGCCATTTGAGGAACGTATTGCCAACATCGATATCGAGAATCATGACAGGCGCCTGAGGCTGACCTCGCCGCCGTGGAAGCTCTCGACGCCAGCGGCCGTTTCCACCATCAGCGCGCCACTCTCGGTCACGCCGCGACAAACGCCCTCAACCGCATTGATACCGAAGTTCAGCGACACCCGCTGGTCGCGACAGGCGTCCAGCCTGTGCCACTCGTCACGGAACGGTTCGAAGCCCTCGCGGGAGAACGCCACCATCACCGGCACCAGTTCGTTGACCAGCGCGGTCAGAACTCCGGTACGCGGCGGCGCGCTGCCACAGATCTGGCGCAGATCGACCCAGGGCTGGCCGATTTCCGCCGCCAGCTCGTCCGGCATCGCGATATTGAGCCCCACGCCGGTGACCACCTGACAGTCACCCGATGCCTCGCCGCTCATTTCCAGCAGGATCCCGGCCAGCTTGCGCCCCTGCCATAACAGATCATTGGGCCATTTCAGCTCGGCGCCCTCGAGACCGAGGCGCCGCAGGCCCCGCGCCAGCCCCAGCCCCACCGCCAGGCTAAGCCCTTCGAGAGACGCCGCACCCTGCGGAAAGCGCCAGACCAGCGAAAAGTAGAGGTTGCGCGCGAACGGGCTGACCCAGTTACGCCCCCTGCGGCCGCGGCCTGCGGTCTGCTGTTCCGCCACGTAGAGCCGACCGTGGCCACCACGCTGCTGCAATTGCTGCATCGCCAGCAGGTTGGTTGAAGGAATGGAGAGCTCGAAGCGCTGCTCACCGAGCTGGGCCGCCACCGACGCGTCCAGTCCGTCGCGGAACAGGGTTTCGTCGAGCAGGTCGAGCCCGCCCGGCACACGATATCCCCGCCCCTTGACGCTGTAGACTTCGATACCGAAGTCCTCGAGCTTCCTCATCTGCTTCCAGATCGCACTGCGACTGACTTTCAGCTCAGAGCCCAGCTCCTGACCGGAGTGGAACTGGCCGTCGGCCAGAATGGACAACAACGATCGGATCGTCATAGAGCAAGTCCTTTGTAACGTTCAACCCGCCTTATCATGGCGGGGAATGATCGGTCCGGCCCATTCCTGTCGGGCCGCCACCGCCGTCAAACGACCCGGTCGTAGACGACAAAACTGTAATCGTAGGGATTCGGCCCCTCGGCGTCGAAATCCTGTCTCGCCACTTCGCACCACTCCTCCCGCACCAACGCCGGGAAGTGCGCGTCGCCTTCGACATCGGCATGCACCTGTGTCAGATAGAGACGCCCGACCTGCGGCAATGCCTGCTCGTAGACCTGGGAGCCGCCGATCACCATGGCCTCCTCGCAACCGCCGATCTCGCAGTGCGCGTCAGCCAGTTCGACGGCCTGCTGCAGCGATGCCGCCGTCTGCACCCCCTCATGATGCCAGTCCGGGTCCCGGGTCACCACTATATTGGCGCGTCCCGGCAGCGGACGCCCGATGGAGTCGAAGGTCTTGCGTCCCATGATGACCGGCTTGCCCAGGGTAACCTGTTTGAAATACTTGAGATCCCCCGGCAGGTACCAGGGCAGTTTGTTGTCGATACCAATGACGCGGTTCTGCGCCTGCGCGACGATAATCGCCAGCCTCATCTTCCTTCCCCCCTACACCGCCACCGGCGCCTTGATACCGGGCAGCGGGTCGTAACCCACGAACTCGAAGTCCTCGAAGCAGTAGTCGAACAGTGACGCGGGCTTGCGCAGGATATTGAGCTGCGGCAATTCGCGCGGCGTGCGCGACAGCTGCTCCTCGACGATATTTGGATCGTTGAGGTGATTCTGGTACAGGTGCACATCGCCGAAGGTATGGACGAAATCCCCGACGTCGAGACCGCACTGCTGCGCCAGCATATGGGTCAGCAGCGAATAGGACGCGATATTGAACGGCACACCGAGAAAGTAGTCGGCGCTGCGCTGATAGAGCTGGCAGCTCAGCCTGCCGTCTGCGACGTAGAACTGAAACAGGGTATGACAGGGCGGCAATGCCGCCTTGCCATTGCGCACATTGTCCTGCGGGCTGACGGATTCGTCCGGCAGGTCCGCCGGATTCCAGCCACTGACAATGAGCCGGCGCGAGTCCGGGTTGCGGCGGATCTGCGCCACCAGCTCGGCGATCTGGTCGACGGTGCGTCCGTCCGGGCAGGCCCAGGAGCGCCACTGCTTGCCATACACCGGACCGAGGTCGCCATCGTCCAACGCCCACTCATCCCAGATGCTGACGCCGTGCTGTTGCAGCCAGCGGTTGTCAGTGCTGCCGCTGAGGAACCAGAGCAGCTCGTAAACGACCGAGCGGATATGGACCTTTTTGGTGGTCAGCAGCGGAAAACCCGCCGATAAGTCGAATCGCAACTGACGTCCGAACACCGAGCGGGTACCGGTACCGGTGCGGTCTCCCTTGTCGGTGCCGTTGGCGATGATGTCGCGCATCAGGTCCAGGTACTGTTGCATCGTTACTCCGTTCGAACTGAGGATCAGGAGACATTCTATACCGAAGCCCGCTTGCGGCTGTAGGCCAGTATCAGCAGGGCAGCGCCGCCGAAGACCATCGGCAGCGACAGCAACTGCCCCATCGACAGCCAGTCGAAGGCGATGAAGCCGAGATGGGCGTCGGGTTCGCGCAGTATCTCCACCAGGAAGCGGAAGGAGCCGTACAGCAGCAGGAACAGACCCGACACCGCCATTCGCGGCCGCGGTTTGGACGAAAACCACCACAACACCAAGAACAGCACCACGCCTTCGAGTGCGAACTCGTACAACTGGGATGGGTGACGCGGAACCCCGTCGCCGGCGCGCGGAAAAATCACCCCCCAGGGCAAGTCGGTGGCCCGTCCCCAGAGTTCACCGCCGATAAAGTTGCCGATGCGCCCGGCGCCGAGCCCGATCGGTATCAGCGGGGCGGCGAAATCCCCCATCTCGAAGAAGCTCTTGCGATAGTGGCGACCGAAGATCCAGAGCACGACCAGCACACCGAGAAGACCACCGTGGAACGACATGCCGCCTTCCCAGATATGGAACAGCCAGAGCGGATTTTGCAGAAAGTAGTCGAAGTGGTAGAACAGCACATAACCGCTGCGGCCGCCTATAATCACCCCGACTGCGCCCCAGAAGATCAGGTCCGATACCTGTTGGGCGGTCCAGCCCGAGCCCGGCTGGTTGGCGCGTCGCGTTCCCAGCCACCAGGCGGCCGCGAAACCCACCAGGTACATCAATCCGTACCAGTGCACCTGGATGAAGCCCAGATCCAGCGCCACCGGATCGATATCATGCACCCACATCGGGAAACTCCTTGTACATAACGGTTGTGCCGGCGGACATCCGCCCGCCGGCTTTCAGCGGACAGCCGCATCGGACAACGAAGCCTCGATGCAGCATGAGCACAGTGTGCGGACCAGAAGGGACTCCCCGAATCACATCAGGTTCCCGATGATGAACCGCAGCCCTACCAGCGCCAGGAAAATGGCGAAGATACGGCGCAGCACCTGCGCCGGCAGACGATGCGCCCAGTGCGCGCCAAGGCGGGCGAAGAACGGACTGGTCAGCACGATACCGAAGAACGCCGGCAGGTAGACGTAGCCCAGGCTCCAGTCGGCCAACCCCGTATGCCCCCAGCCCTCATAGACATTGGCACAGGCCCCCATCAACGCGATTGGCAGACCGCATGCGGAAGAGGTCGCAACGGCTTCCTGGATACGCACGTGGCGCCAGCTGAGATAAGGCACGGTCAGGGTCCCTCCGCCGATTCCGAACAGCGCCGAGACCCAGCCTATAACGCCGCCGGCCGCCCCCAGCCCCGCCGCCGATGGTGCGCGGCCAGCGTTTTCGGCAGGCTTCATACCAAACGCCAACTGCGCGGCGACCGCCAGCGCAAAGCAGCCGATCAGTAACTGCAGCACCTCGCCTTCGAGACGACCGGCGGTCTTGACTCCGAGGAAGGCGCCAACCAGGATGCCCAGCGCGAGGGGGCGGAACAGGCTCCAGCGTACGGCGCCGCGCTTGTGGTGCGCCAGAATCGAACTGATCGAGGTCACCACTATGGTCGCCAGCGAGGTTGCCACCGCCATATGCGTCAGCACCTCCGGCGATATTCCCTGCAGACTGAACGAAAACACCAGCACCGGCACAATGAGCAACCCGCCGCCAATGCCGAACAACCCCGCCGTCACACCGGCAGCAGCCCCCAGAAGCAGATACATCAGTAGTGTCAGAAGCATGGCAGGACGTCCCTGTGGTGGTCATGGTAAAGTCGAAGTCGCCTATAGTAACCGATTAGGGGCTGTTGACCCCACGACGACTCGAGACAGCCGGATCCGACCGCGCCCCATGTGCCTGATAACCTTCGCCTACCGCAACCACCCGCACTACAGCCTGATCCTCGTCGCCAATCGAGACGAGTTCTATCGGCGTCCGACCGCGCCGCTCGGCTCCTGGAGCGAGCAACCGTCGCTGCTGGCAGGTCGCGACCTCGAGCAGGGCGGCACCTGGCTGGGGCTGCACAGGCACGGCCGCCTGGCCGCCGTTACCAACTACCGCGACGGCCGCAACCGCGAATCCGGGCTGCGTTCGCGCGGCCACCTCACACGCGACTTCCTTCAGCACGATGCACCGGCGGCGGCCGCCGCCGACAGCCTGGCAGACACCGGTCACCTCTTCGGCGGCTTCAACCTGCTGCTGGGGGATAACGCGGGCATCTGGTACCTGTCGAACAGGGACCGCGCCCCGGAGCGACTGGCACCCGGCATCTACGGGCTGAGCAATGCCCTGCTGGACTCGCCCTGGCCGAAGCTGCTGCATGCCCGCGAAGCACTGGCGGGAGTACTGCATGAGGACAGACCGGAAGCGGCCCGCCTGGCCGCGCTACTCGCGGACCGCACCCGAGCCGATGACGGCCGGCTGCCCGATACCGGTATCGGCCTCGAACGGGAACGGGCACTGTCTTCCTGTTTCATTCAGCTCCCCGAATACGGCACCCGCGCCACCTCGGTGATCCTTCAGGATTACCAGGGCAACACCCGGTTTTACGAGCAGAGCTTCGATCCCGGAGGGCCGGCCGGAATACGGGATTACCGCTTCCGGATGCCGGTGATTGGGGGGCAGTGTGACGGGTGACGGGTGACGGGTGACGGGTGACGGGGGGCACGATCCGTGCGAGCCGCGCCTCGCGGCGAATGGCCCGGCACCCTGCCGGAAATATTCGCGGCGAGGCGCCGCTCCCACACCTCACCACTCACCACTCACCCGCTTAATCCGGAATGGCGGGCCGGGTGAGCTGTCCGAGGCCCAGCTCCTGCAGCGTATTGCGCAGCAACATATGGATATCCTCGGCATCGTCCATCTTGCGCACCCGCTCCAGCAGCTCCCCGGCGCGGGCGTAGCTGATGCCCCGAATCGCCGATTTCACCTTGGGCAGGTTGGTGGCGTTCATCGACAGCACATCGTAGCCCATCGCCATCAGCAGCACGGCACCACCGGGATCCGCGGCCATTTCGCCACAGATCGACACCTGCACGTTTTCCTTGTGCGCCTCCTGGGCGATGTATTCCAGCGCCCGCAGCACCGACGGGTGATAGGGCGCATACAGGCCCGCCACGCGGGGGTTGTTGCGGTCCACCGCCAGCAGGTACTGGGTCAGGTCGTTGGAGCCGACCGAAATGAAATCGACGCGACGGGCGAAGCGGCGCACCTGATAGACCGCCGCCGGCACCTCGACCATGACGCCGACCGGTGGCCGGTCGGTGATCAGCCCCTCCTCGCGCAGTTCACGCACCGCGCGGTCGATCATCCTGTTGGCCTCGTCCACCTCATGCACGCTGGTGACCATCGGCAGCATGATGCGCAGGTTGTCCAGCCCGTCGGCGGCGCGCAGCATGGCGCGCACCTGCACCAGGAAAATCTCCGGATGGTCCAGCGTTACGCGGATGCCGCGCCAGCCGAGGAAGGGATTTTCCTCCGTGATCGGGAAGTAAGGCAGCGCCTTGTCGCCGCCGATATCGAGGGTTCGCATCGTGACCGGCCGCGGCGCGAACGCCTCCAGCTGCTCACGATAGGTCTGGGTCTGCTCCTGCTCGCTGGGGAAGAAATCCCGCACCATGAAGGGGATCTCGGTGCGATACAGCCCGATTCCCTCGGCGCCACGCTCCAGCGAACGCTGGACGTCGGCGATCAGGCCGGTATTGACCCATAGCGGCATGCGGAACCCGTCGGTGGTTACGGCCGGCTTGTCGCGCAGTTGCTCGAGCCCGGCAGCGACCTCCCGGTCCTCACGCACGATATCTTCGTAGGCTGCGCGAACGTCGTCGCTCGGATTGACGAACACCCGCCCGGAGTAACCGTCGAGGATCAGGGTGCGTCCGTCGAGCTGGGTATAGGGAAGGTCCACCACCCCCATGACCGTGGGTATCCCCATCGAGCGCGCCAGAATGGCGGCATGGGAATTACCGGCGCCGTGCACCGAAACCAGCCCGGCCAGCTTGTCGGTGGGGACCTCCCCAAGCATCGCCGGTGTCAGCTCGTCGGCCACCAGTATGGTGTTGTCCGGATACTCGATCTGGGATGGTGACGCCTCCTGCATGTAGGCAAGGACGCGGCGGCCGAGATCGCGGATGTCGGTCGCGCGTTCGCGCAGGTAGGGGTCATCCATGGCGTTGAACTCGCGCACGTGCGCCTTGACCACATCGCGCAGCGCCCCCTGGGCCCAGCTGCCGCGCCGGATCCGCTCGACCACCTCGCCGGCCAGGGCGTTGTCTTCCAGCATGCGCAGGTAGACGTCGAAAAGCTCCTGTTCCTCGTGGCGCAGGCGCTTGGCCAGGCTGCGACCGACCACACGGATATCGCGCCGCACTGCGGCCAGCGCGCGGTTGAACTGCCCGATCTCGGCCTCGACATCGGTAGCGGGCCGATCCGGCACAGCATTGAGGTCGGCTGGCGGCGCCTTGACCACCCCGGTGCCGACGGCTACGCCAGGCGCGGCAGGCACGCCTTCAAAGCGGCTTTCAACCACGGTCTGATGGTTGTCGCCAATGGCATGGATGGAGCCGGTCGCCTCGGCGTGGGCAATAACGCCCGCCAGCTGCGCCGACACGGTGACCAGAAACGCCTCTTCGTTCTCGTCGAAACGCCGGCGCTCTTTTTGCTGCACCACCAACACGCCCAGCACGTCGCGCTGATGGATGATCGGCACGCCGAGAAACGAATGGAATCGCTCCTCGCCGGTACCCTGGAGATAGATGAAGGAGGGGTGACTGGACGCATCCTCGAGGTTGATCGGCTCCGCGCGAGCCCCCACCATCCCCACGATCCCCTCGGACGGCGACAGGCTGACCACACCCACGGACTCCTGATTGAGCCCCTGGGTCGCCATCAGCGTATAACGCTGTTTCTTGGCATCGAACAGGTAAACCGAGCACATCTGCGTGCGCATGGCCCGTTGAATCCTGCGCACGATGAGGTCCAGCACCGTATCAAGATCCGGCGCGGCACTGACCTCCTGCACTATCTTGCGCAGCGTTTCGAGCATCTCCCACCCCTGTAGTTGTTATTGTTGCAGCCACACAAATCTTGGGTGTGCAGCTTCGCACCCGCCCGGGCAACCCATCCTCCATGATGACATTCCGGGATCACGGTGCCATGACGCAGCTCACCCCGCCTGACATCGGGCCACCGCTCTCGCCAGCTTGGGCGACAGCTCTTTCATCGCCTTGCGGTACACCTCGCGCTTGAACGAGACCACCTGACCCAATGGATACCAATAGCTGACCCAGCGCCAGCCGTCGAATTCCGGCGAGTGGCTGTGGTCGATCGATACCGCCTGATCGGCACTGAGCATGCGCAGCAGATACCACTTCTGTTTCTGGCCGACACAGACCGGATGGGAATTGCGCCGGATCATTCGCTTGGGTAAACGATAACGAAGCCAGCCGCGGGTAACCCCGACGATCTCGACGTCGCTGGCAGAGAGACCCACCTCTTCGAACAGCTCCCGGAACATCGCCTCTTCAGGGGACTCGTCGTCCTGAATACCGCCCTGCGGGAACTGCCAGGCATCCTGCCCTATGCGTTTGGCCCAAAGGACCTGACCCAGCGAGTTCGCCAGAATGATACCGACATTCGGTCTGAACCCATCTGAATCAATCACTGTTATTATCCTGATACTGTTTGCTGCTATTGTTCCACACTTCGTCTGTTACGCAAACTCCACGCCAGCTACCACGCGCACGGCCAGTAACGCCCGTTCGACGCGCCGGAGGACCACCTTGAGTCTCGCCATCTTCGATCTCGACCATACCCTGCTCGACGGCGACAGCGATCATGCCTGGGGGGAATTCCTGTGCCAGAAAGGGCTTGTCGATGCGCCCCGCTACCGCACCGAGAACGACCGTTATTTTGCCCAGTACCAGGACGGTACACTGGATATGCGCGCCTACCTCGAGTTCGCACTGGCACCACTGACACAGCACAGCACCGAGCAACTGGAGCACTGGCACGCCGACTTCATGCAAAGTCGCATCCTGCCGATAATCAAGCCCGGCGCCCGGCGCCTGCTGGACGGGCATCGCGACCAGGGTGACTTCCTGCTCATCATCACCGCCACCAATCGCTTTATCACCGCGCCAATTGCCCGCGAACTTGGCGTCGATGCACTGCTGGCCACCGACCCCGAGATGAAAGACGGCCGCTATACCGGACGCGTAGAGGGGACGCCCTGCTTCCGCGGGGGCAAGGTCGAGCGCCTGCACGCCTGGCTGCACGACAGCGGACAGGATCTGTCCGGCAGCCACTTCTACAGCGACTCGCACAACGATCTGCCGCTGCTAGAACGGGTCGATCATCCGGTGGCGGTCGACCCGGACGAGGCGCTCCGGCGCACCGCGCTCACGCGAGGCTGGCCGGTGGTCAGCCTGCGGGATTGACGGCGTTATGGGCAGGGATAGGTGAAACGGCTGTGGATCGCCTCGATCTGCGCCAGCACATCGGTGCTCAGTTCCAGCTCGGCCGAGGCGATATTGCTGCGCAGCTGTTCCAGCTTCGATGCGCCGATGATGTTGCTGCCAAGGAAGGGACGACTGTTGACGTAGGCCAGCGCCATCTGTGACGGATCAAGGCTGGCATCCCGCGCCAGCGCCACATATGCTGCGGTCGCGGCCTGCCCCTGCTCGGTCAGGTAGCGCTGATAATTCGGGTACAGCGCCAGTCGCGAGCCTTCCGGGCGCACGCCTCCCAGGTACTTGCCGGACAGGGTTCCGAACGCCAGCGGCGAATATGCCAGCAAATCAACCTGCTCGCGCAACAGCACCTCGGCAAGCCCCACCTCGAGACTGCGGTTCAACAGACTATAGGGATTCTGCACCGACACGACCCGCGGCAATCCAAGCGACTGCGCCAGCTGCAGGCACTTCATGGTGCCCCAGGCGGTCTCGTTGGACAGCCCGACATAACGCACCTTGCCGGCATCGACCAACTCCTTCAGCGCGGTCAGCGTTTCTTCGAGCGCCACGCCATCGCTGTCCTCAGCGGCCTCGAGATACCCCAACTGGCCGAAGTAGTTGGTCTTTCGCTCGGGCCAGTGCAGCTGGTAGAGATCGACGTAGTCGGTTTGCAGGCGAGCGAGGCTCAGGTCGATCGCTTCATGGATCGCGCGCCGCCCCAGGCCGATGTCGGGACGGATGTAACCGCACATATCGCCGGGCCCGGTTACCTTGGTCGCCAGTATCAGTTGTTCGCGATTGCCGCGCGCCTGCATCCAGCGACCGATGATGGCCTCGCTGTCGCCCTGGTACTGCGGATCCGACGGCACCGGGTACATTTCCGCGGTATCGAGCAGGTTGACGCCGTTCGCAACGGCGTAATCGAGCTGCTCCCAGGCCTCCGCTTCGGTATTCTGACTGCCGAACGTCATGGTGCCGAGGGAAATGCGGCTGACGTTGAGGTCGCTCTGTCCTAGCTTGCGGTATTGCATAGGGTGTTCCTGTCTCGTTAATCCCGACATCAGGATGCCGGGGCGATAACGCGATGCCCGGCGGCATCGCCCTGGGTGCGCATTCGCGAGGAAGTTGAGAGCCGGAACGAGGGGAAAAGTTCCGGCCCCGCCACGATACCGGCGCAGCAGCCGGTATCGTGGCGGCTGCCTCAGTTGCCGGGCAGCACCCGGGCAAAAAAGGCCTTGAGGTAGTCGGTTTCCGGGATTGCCGGATGCAGCGGGTGGTCCTGCCCCTGGTGCCCCTGTTCGAAGATCTGGGCATTGCGGTCGAGCTCGCGGCTGTTGCTGCGGATGATGTCGACCAGACGGTCCCGCTGCAGGTGCATCGAGCAGGACGCCGATACCAGGATCCCGTCCTTTTTCAGCAGGCGCATGGCGAAATTGTTGATCCGCGCATAGGCGCGCTCGCCGTTGCGGATATCCTTTTTCTTCTGGATGAAGGCCGGCGGATCGACGATGACCAGGTCGTATTTCTCCTTTTCCGCCACCAGCGCCTTGCAGATGTCGAAGGCATCGCCGTGCAGCGGGTCGAAGCGGTCTTCCTTGCCGTTGATCCGGGCATTCTCGCGCGCCACTTCCAGCGCGAAGTGGGAGGCATCGACGCAGCTCACCATCTCGGCACCGGCTGCCAGCGCCTGAACCCCCCAGCCACCGACATAGCTGAACAGGTCCAGCACGCGCTTGCCTGCCACCAGCTGCTGCATGCGGGCCCGATTGTCGCGGTGGTCGTAGAACCAGCCGGTTTTTTGACCACGCTGCAAGGGCGCCAGCAGTTCGACACCGTTCTCAGTCAGCGGCGACAACTCGGGAATATCGCCCTGCGCCAGCTCGACGTAGGTCTCGAGGCCTTCCATTTCGCGCATCTTGCCGTCGTTGCGCAGCAGGATTGCCTTGGTATGGAACACCTTGTTGAGCGCCTCGACGATTTCATCGATCACCGCCTCCATGCCGGCCGTGGAAACCTGCACCACGAAGACGTCGTTGAAACGGTCGATCACCAGCCCCGGCAGACCGTCGGATTCACCATAGACCAGGCGGTAACAGGGATCGCCGAAGCACATTTCGCGCAGCGACAGCGCCACCTTGATACGGTGCACCAGCAGTGAGCGGTTGAGCGGGTAGTCGGCATCGCGACTGACCAGCCGGCCGCAGATCAGGGTATTGGGGTTAACGTAGGCAACACCGAGCGTCTTGCCCCGGTCCGACTCGACCAGCACCTGCTCGCCGGCAGCGAAGCCCTTGAGCGGCGTACGGTCGGTGTCCACCTCGTTGCTGTAGATCCAGAGATGGCCACCACGCAGGCGTTTTTCAGCTCCGGTTTTCAGGATTAAGCGATTCAGGGACATAGATAGAGTTGGCCAGCTTGTTAAATGACTGTCCCGGCCAGGGGCCGGGACAGTGAAAGAATCAGGCATCCCGATACGGTGGCGATCAGGATTCAGCCTCGCACAGATCGGCGTAGCCGTCGGCGTCGAGCAGGTCGTCCAGCTCGGACGTATCGCTGAGCTTGAGCTTGAAGAACCAGCCGTCGCCGTACGGGTCGCTGTTGACCAGTTCCGGAGACTCTTCCAGTTCCTCGTTGATCTCGATGACCTCGCCCGAGAGCGGGGCATAGATGTCGGATGCCGCCTTGACCGACTCAACGACCCCGGCTTCGTCCCCCGCCGACAGCTCGGTGCCCACGCCCGGCAGTTCGACAAACACCACGTCCCCCAGCAGATCCTGGGCGTGATCGGTGACACCAATGGTCACGGTACCGTCGCTGTCGACACGAATCCACTCGTGGCTGGCGACATATTTCAGCTCATTTGGGACGTCACTCATTTCCGCTTCCTACCCTTCAGGCTTCAGTTTTGTGGTAATCGCGCCGCAAGCGGAGCGGGCTCCAGCGCCGATTTTCACCAGTATAGACGCTTTGCCAAAAACGCCTGTCGATCTGTCCCGCCGGTAAAGCTTACCCGCGGAACGGCCCCGCGACTCCCGCTCGGGTTTCGGGCGAGACAATGTAAAGCCTCAGCTCCCTGCGGACAAGCCCCGCACTCTTATCCACCGGCTGTTCAGCTCGCAACCGGCCGGCGTGCCAGCCGCGGCAGCTCGCCGGATAGCCCCATCGCGGTCTGTACCAGATGGTTTTTGACCGGCCCACTCCGGTCGAACCAGTTCATGCCGATGTTGCGCCCCAGCACCAGCAGTGGCTGGTGCGAGTCGAACAGGCGCTTGAAGCCCTCCATGGTCGCCGCCATCTGCAGGTTGTCGCCCTGGCGCTGGCGCTGATAGCGTCGCAGGATACGTAACGAGCCGATATCGTCGCCCCGCGCCGCAGCGGCCTGCAGCACTTCCGCCAGCACGGCGGCATCGAGCAGGCCCAGGTTGACCCCCTGCCCGGCGAGCGGGTGGATGGTATGGGCAGCATCGCCGATGACGGCGAATGCCTGCTGTACGTAACGCCGGGCATGGCGCTGGCGCAGCGCAATGGCATGGCGACGATCGCTCCAGATGACTTCACCGAGGCGGTGTTCGAAGGCGCGCCCGAGTGACTTGCAGAATGCCCCGTCGTCGAGTCCCTGCAGCTCCCGGGCATGCTCCGGCGAGGTCGACCAGACGATGGAGCTCAGATGATCGTCTTCGCCCTCGCGCAATGGCAGAAATGCCAGCGGCCCGTCCTCGGTAAAGCGCTGCCAGGCCGTCGCCCGATTGCTGCTTTCGGTACGCACCGTGGTGACGATGGCGTGATGCCCATAATCCCATTCCCAGGTCGGCAGCGCCGCCAGTTGACGGGTGCGCGACAGGGCGCCGTCGGCGGCGACCACCAGCCGCGCGCGCAGCCGGCTGCCGTCGGACAGTTCCAGCTCGCGACCGGAGTCACCGCCCGACAGGCGCGGTTCCGACAGACTCTGCACTTCGATGCCCGTGCGTAGTGCAACGCCCGGCCGACGCGTCAGCGCATCGCAGAGCCCGGCCAGAATGACCCGGTTCTCGACAATATGGCCAAGGCAGGGCTCGTGCAGTTCAGCCGAACTGAAATGAATATGGCCGGTGCCCTCGCCATCCCAGACATCCATATCGGTATAGGGTGAAACCCGCAGCTCCTCGATCGCGTTCCAGACCCCGAGTGCGCGAAAAATCTGCTGAGACGCCACGGTGAGCGCGCTGACGCGCGGG
This sequence comes from Oceanospirillaceae bacterium, assembly GCA_013373085.1. Taxonomy (GTDB): domain Bacteria; phylum Pseudomonadota; class Gammaproteobacteria; order Pseudomonadales; family Balneatricaceae; genus Marinobacterium_A. The sequence goes on from JABXIM010000220.1 coordinate 14,557, forward strand.
TCGAAGCCATCAGCCTGCTGCGCCGCCACCGCCGTCGTCTGCGCCGCCGGGTCCAGTTCCCGGCTTTCGAGCACCAATACCTTCAGCGAACTGCCCGCCAACGCCAGCGCAGCGGTCAGGCCAACCATGCCGGCGCCGACAATGACCACATCGGCATCGAAATCCTGCATCAAACGTTTCCTTTCACAAAGGCGCCCAGCACGGGCGCCGGACTCTCGAGCCCCATCGCAGCGCGGGCGAACAGCGTTTTCGCCGTGGGGCAGATATCCAGCAACTGCAGCCCCAGATCGCGCCCGAGCGCCTGCAACGGGCTGCGGCTGGAGAAGAGTTTCATGGTGCGGTCACTGAAGCCGATGGTGCGCTGCTGGTCCCGCCGCATCCAGTCGTGGTAGGTCTGCAGCACTTCGAGATCGCCCAGCGCCCTGCCCTGACGGCGGGCTTCGATCAGGTGGTCGGCCAGCGCCACCAGGCCGCGCAGCGCCAGGTTGTATCCCTGCCCCGCGATAGGATGCAACGCATGGGCGGCATTGCCGAGCACCACCAGCCCGGGCCGAACCTGCTCTTCCGCCAGCACCAGTTTCAGCGGGTAGGCGTGACGTTCGCCGGCCCGGACAAAGCGGCCGGCACGGTAACCGAAGCGTCGCTGCAACTCTGCCAGGAAGGCCTCGTCGCCGGCGGTCATCAGAGGCTCGACCTCGTCGTCCGCCAGGGTCCAGACCAGACCACAGCGGTGCTGCCCCTGCTGATCATCGAGCGGCAACAACGCCATCGGCCCCTGGTCGGTGAAGCGCTCGTAGGCGACACCGCGGTGCGGCCGGTCGGGGCTGACGTTGGCGATGAGCGCATGCTGGTCGTAGGTCTGGTAGCGGTAGCCGATCCCCAGCGCTTCGCGCAATTCGGAGCGACCGCCGTCCGCCATCACCACCAGTTCGGCACGCAGGTGCGACACATGGCCGTCCTGACTCAGCGTCACCGCCATCTGGTCAGCGGCGGGCACGATGTCGGCAACTTCCGCGGGGCAGAGATAATCGACGCGGCCCGCATCCGGCTGCTGCAGACGATCGAGCAACACCTGGCCGAGCCAGTGGTTCTCGACCACGTATCCCAGTGCCGGTACTCTTTCCTGTTCAGCCGACAGTCGAGTGGCACCGAAGCGGCCACGGTCCGAGACGTGGATGTCCCGAATCGGCGTCAGGTGCTGCGACAGCGTCTGCCAGATGCCCATGCGCTCGTAGGCGCTGCGGCTGCCATAGGCCAGCGCCGTTGCACGGGCATCGTAACTGGGCTGATACGAGAGCCCGTCCCGTCGCAACGGTACCGGCTCGACAATGGCGATATCGAGGTTCAGTGTGTCAGCGACCGGAATCAGGGCGCAGGCGAGACTGGCGCCCACCATACCGCCACCGACGATAACGATGTCGTATTCGGTCTTCATCCGGCCTGCCGTGCGTCTGCCATCAGTGTCTCGATCTCGGTCACCGCCTTGGGTACCGCCGCGGTCAGCACTTCGCAGCCGTGCTCGGTGATCAGCACATCGTCTTCGATGCGGATGCCGATGCCGCGCCAGCGCGGCTCGACCGCTTCGTTGTGGGGCGATATGTAGAGTCCTGGCTCCACCGTCATCACCATGCCCGGCTCGAGCGGACGCCACTCGCCGTTGACGCGATAGTCGCCGACATCGTGCACGTCCATGCCAAGCCAGTGACCGAGGCGGTGCATGTAGAAGTCGCGGTAGGCGCCCTTCTCGATCAGCTCGTCGGGCTCGCCGGCCAGCAGGCCCAGCTCGACCAGGCCCTCTGTCAGCATTTTCACAGACAGGTCGTGCGCCTCGTTCCACAACACACCGGGACGGAGCAGATCAATGCAGGCCAGCTGCGTTTTCAGCACCAGCTCGTAAAGCGCCTTCTGCTCGGGGCTGAAACGACCGCTGACCGGGAAGGTGCGGGTGATATCGCCGGCGTAGTAGTCCAGCTCGCAGCCGGCGTCGATCAGCACCAGGTCACCGGCCCGCAGCTCGTCGCGGTTTTCAGTGTAATGCAGTACGCAGGCGTTGGCGCCACCACCGACGATGGACGCGTAAGCGGGCTGACGGCAGCCATGGGTGGCGAAATAGTGACTGATTTCGGCTTCGAGCTGAAACTCGGTCATGCCCGGCCGGCACTGGCGCATCGCCCGGACGTGGGCCCGGGCGGAAATCTCGCCGGCTGCATTCATCAGGTCGACTTCGGCGGCACTCTTGAACAGGCGCATTTCGTGCAGCCACTGATCCAGCAGCACCAGCTCGGTCGGCGGCTGCGCCCCCTGACGGACCTTGCCACGAATCGCGTTGAGCCAGCCGTTTACCCGGCCGTCGAACTCGGCGTCGGCCCCAATACCGAAGCAGATACGCTTGCGGCCGTCGAGCAGCGGTGGCAGGCGGGTATCGATCTCGGCGATCGGATAGGCTTCGTCGGCCCCGTAGCGTGCGACCACGCCTTCGGGGCCGGCGCGGTAGCCGTTCCAGATTTCCATTTCCGGATCGCGATCCTGGCAGAAGATCAGCGTCTCGCCGTCTTCACGTCCCGGCAGCAAAACCAGCACCGCATCAGGCTCGTCGAAGCCAGTGAGGTAATAGAAGTCGCTGTCCTGGCGAAACGGATACTCGACATCGCGATTGCGGCGCATCATCCTGGCGCCGGGCACAATGGCGACACTGTCTGCCGGCAACTGCGCCATCAACCGGCGGCGCCGCTCGCCGTACTCCTCGATCGGTAGTTTCTTCAACATGGTCAGTGCAGCACCTCGGGAGGCCGTTGCGCGCTTTCTTCACCATCATCCGGTGCCTGGTTGCACTCGGCGAACAGCATAAGAGCCGCCATCCGGACGTATTCCTGAATTTCCATCAGATCCGCCTCATTATCATCGCTGTCCTCGTCTTCCGCGGCAATCTGTGCGATCTGGCCGAGATCGCTCAGCACTTCCCGGGCTTCGGTGGAAAGCGAGGCGTCGGTCTGCTTGCCGAGCTGACCGAAACCGCCGAGAAACCCCTGGCACCATACTCCGAGCGCGCCGGCCCGCTGCGCCAGCAGATGGTCGTCGTCCGGCAGCAGCGGTTCGAACCCCAGATCCGTCGCCTCGAGCTGGGCCAGCGCCTGGTTGTAAAGCTCCAGCATGCCCACTTTCGAGCTCTCCTGACTAAAGGCATCTATATCCAGCCGCTCGGATGCCAGTTGCAGCCATGCAGCCGGATCGGGCCGGGCACCGGCGCACAGGCAGCCGCACAGCATCCCGTGCAGTTCGGAGGGCGACGTGGCATGAACGCCTTCCGCAACCAGCAGGTTCGCAATATCGTCGAAATCGGGGAGGTTATCGGTATCTGACATCTTAACTCTTCAACTGTTGGACGCCCGGTCTCCATACCACTGATACGGGCACCGGGCAGGCAGGTTCTATACTGCCTGCTATCGTAGCAGTACGGGCGGGTGAACTCTAACGGCCTGAGTTTAGAGCGGACAGCCAACAGTGGACAGCAGCAGGATGGGTGGAACAACGTTCGGGGCGGAGTTTCCGTCCCCGAGGCTGGTAAAGCGTTGTATAAACCATCGAGCACGCCGGTTTAGCACCGCACCAAACGGAATTATTGCCGGGCGCCTCTGCGGCGACTAAGCGGCACGCGCCCGGTGCGAGCCATGGAGGCATTGCCCGTCCTGCGCACTCATCACTATTGACTCCGCCAATTGACCCCCATTGGAAGGCTGTTAATATGGCCGAATTGATCACTTTGTCGGGACCGAGCATGAGCGACCACTATTTCGACGCCCTCGAACGGAAAATCGACCAGTTGCTCGATCACTGTCACAGGCTGGAGCAGGAGAATGTTCGCCTGCGCCAGCAGGAAGCGACTCTCAAGGAAGAACGTGCCCGCCTGCTGCAGCTGAACGACCAGACTCGCGGCAAGGTCGAAGCGATGATTCAGCGACTCAAGGCACTGGAGCAGAATGCATGAGCAATAGCGAGCAACAGAAGGTGACCATCCGCCTGCTCGACAAGGAGTACATGATCGCCTGCCCCGACGGCGCCGAAGCGGAATTGCTCGCGTCCGCGGACTACCTCGACCAGAAGATGCGCAATATCCGCGGCAACGGCAAGACCGTGGGGCTCGAACGGATCGCCGTCATGGCCGGCCTGAATATTGCGCACGAACTGCTCAAGAGCCGCGAGGACAACCGCCAGAACATCGAGGACCAAATCCGCCGGCTCGGCAGCAAAATCGACCGTTCGCTGAACGAGCGTGCCCGCCAGACGCCGAAGACCGACGACTGAAAATTATTCATCGTGAATAATTTGCTTAATTTTCAAACAATTGGGTGCGTCTGTAACAAAGCTGCCGTAAATTTCAAGTCCTGACATCCAGCAGCAGACGCGTATAATGGTCATCACTCCCTGGGGTGTTCGCCAGTCGGTCACGTCCCTCGAGCCGATAAGCACACCCACGGAGGCTTTTTGGATTGCTGGTGAGCATGTCCGTTCAACGGAAAGCCTGATGCAAGCCAAGGCCGCCACCTTGAACCTTCGGGTTCAGGGCCACGACCGGTAACGGCACTCCGGGGAGCCCTTTTCGAACTTTGACATGTCCCAGGATAATCCCAACACACGTCAGCAACTGCGTCGCGAGATGCGCCGCCTCCGCCGCGGCTTGAGCGCGCGCGAACAACGCCAGGCGTCCAGCGACCTGCTACGCCGCCTGACCGCCATGCCTCTGTTTCACCGCGCCCGTAATATTGCGCTCTACCTGCCCAACGACGGCGAGATCGATCCGACTCCGCTGATCGAGTTCTGCTGGCGTCAGGGCAAGCGTACCTTTCTGCCGGTACTGCATCCGATTCGTCACAACCGGCTCTGGTTCGTTCCCTATACCCGCAACACGCCGATGCAACGCAATATCTACCGTATTCTGGAACCGAAGATCAGCGCTGCGCCACGTCGGCCGGCCTTGGGACTGGATCTGGTGCTTTTGCCACTGGTCGCCTTCGATGCCAGCGGTGCACGCATGGGCATGGGCGGCGGTTATTACGACCGCACCTTCGCTTTCAAACAGCGCAAGGGGCCACAGGGCCCTGCCCTGATCGGGCTGGCACATGATTTTCAGAGAGTGGAGAGCCTGCCCGTGGCAAGCTGGGACATACCGCTTGCAGGCATCGTGACGGACCAGGGGCGCTACGGCTTTCGCCGCTGAACGCTCAGCTGTTGTTGAAGACCTGTTCAACCAGCGCGGCGAACTGAATGTCGCTTTGCGATACGCCGGTCATGATCGAACCAATGACAAAGACCAGGACGATCACCATCATCAGATCCGGACCCTTCTTCATATGCCGCTTTATCCTCGGGTAGAGCTTTTTGTTTTAGTTGGCGTTCGGCTCGCCGCACCTGCGAACAGCCGAATGCCACGTAGTTTTCCACATTGCGACAGGAATGCAACAGCTGTCACAAAGTTTTTACACTTTCTTTGTCGGCAGCCCGGGTGGTTTTCTTTAGCCTTTATCTGCAGCGACAGCTTGCAGGCCACCGAATTGCCGCAGTAGAGCTGTACGTCAGGAAGCCAGCCAGCCCAGCATCACCGGGATGGTCAGTGCCGACAACAGCGTCTGGCCGGTGATGATCGCCGCCATCATTGGCGCATCCCCGCCCAGCTGGCGGGCCAGTATGTAGGCGGAGCTGGCCGTCGGCATCGCCGCGAACAGCACCAGCAGCGAGGAACCCAGCGCACTCAATCCCAGCCAGTGCGCGATTCCCAGCGCAATCAGCGGAAACAGCAATAACTTGACCGACGAGGCTGCCACCAACGCCGGCCCCACGCTGCGCAGTGCCCGCAGACTCAGTCCGGCGCCAACGGCAAGCAGCCCCAGCGGCAACGCCATCTGCCCCAGCAAATCCGCCACCGGGCGCACCAGCGCCGGCATGCCGATGCCGCTGTAATTGAGGACCATGCCCAGCAGGCAGGCGAGGATCAGGGGATTTCGCACCAGGTTGCGCAACACCGGCCCCAGCCCCGCGGCAGCGCCGGCATGATACGACAGCACCAGCACACAGAGAACGTTCAGCAACGGAATCATGAAGGCGATGATCACCGCCGACACAGCCACTCCCGGCGCACCATGAAGCGCCGCCACCGTCGCCAGACCGACATAGGTATTGAAGCGCATCGCGCCCTGGTAGAAAGACGTGAAGGAAGGCCCCGGAAGGCGGAGCAGCGGCCGCAGCAAATAGCAGCAGGCGCTACCCGCCAGCAGCAGCAGCAGCACCGCGACGCCGATAGCTGCCACCGAAACCGCCGAAATGTCGGCCTGGCTCAGGCGCGAGACCAGCAACACCGGGAACAGCACGAAGTAGGTCGCCTTCTCGGCCAGTGGCCAGAACGCCTCCCCGGGGAAGTCCAGCCGCCGCGCCAGCACACCCAGCATCAGCAGGGCGAACACCGGCCACAGAAGCACCAGCATCTCGATCATTCCATTTACCTGTTCGTCTGCGGACGGCCCGCGATTGTTGCCGATGTAAATGCTTCAAGGCGGTCCTTGCGCACGGCCGCCAAAGCCGACACACTGCCTGTCAGGATCGGGCGCCGGCAATCGCTGGCGGGGGGACAGACCGATCGACGCCGGAGGTCCGGGCCATTCATAAGGCCTGCTCCTCCACCATTCAGACAGGAGTAGAAAATGATGACATCTTTGGTGTTGACCGTCATCGGCCCGGACAAGCCCGGTCTGGTCGAGCTGTTGTCCCAGACGATCGCCACTAACGGCGGCAACTGGCTGGAGTCCGGCATGTCCCGGCTGGCCGGCAAGTTTGCAGGAATTCTGGTGGTGTCGGTACCGGCGGATCGCGCCGATGCGCTTGAGGCCGCCCTGCAGGGACTGCAGAGCAAGGGTCTCAAAGTCACTGCCGAGCGCAGCGAAGACAGCACTGACGCGACGGCGCTGCAACCGATCCAACTTGACCTGGTCGGTCATGACAAGCCCGGTATCGTACGCGAAATTTCCCAGGCATTGGCGGCACGCCACATCAACGTCGAACGCCTTGCGACCGAGCTGACGTCGGGTTCCATGTCCGGCGAGCAGCTGTTCAAGGCCCAGGCCAGCCTGATGGCACCAGCCGACCTCGATCTGGGTGAGCTGCAGCAGGCGCTCGAGGACATCGCCAGCGACCTGATGGTGGATATCACCTTGAATTGAGGTTATGCGGTACGCGGTGGGAGCGGCGCCCCGCCG
>JABXIM010000168.1 GCA_013373085.1 Oceanospirillaceae bacterium
ATCGTTATCACTTAAAGGATGAACTTGCGTTTTGCGCTCCAAACGTCGAAAGCTACTAGAAAAAATGACGCGATCATGGTCTTTATGAAAAGGAGTGCGAGTCTCACCCAGTTCCATTTCATCAATGACTCCAAAACGTTTTGCGTTGAGTAATGTGTGCCAGTGCATGCTCTCTCCCAAGCAAATTCAAATCTGAAAATGGCGTTTTTCATTCGCCATAGCGCTTAATTGTTAAAAAAATTCAATTAGTTCATCAAAACACAAAATAAAAATATTGTTCGAACATCCCTGCTAAAAATCACCTTTTTGCTCAACCACGAATCACTTGGCAAAATTTTATTTCATATCAATGCAAGCATGTATGTTTTTTAGTCTAATTTAACGTCCCATAACCTTCATTATTGACATTTAGCACCATGCTAAAACTTTACTCAATTAAAAAAACAGTGATAAAAAGACATAATGATTCATTAATGGATAGCAAAGCCATTATGTTAAACATCAAAAACCCACCAACTATTAAACGCCCTGCGGGTTTAATGCCGTTCTATTTAAGTGAGTGGTTCGACGAGTAACTCACGACCCATTGCTCTAAACGATATCACTGCGACGCATATTGATTAATCGATAAGCCTACGGCTGTCTTTTAATCTTAGCAGCTGCTGTGGTGCCTATCCGTGTTATCCGCTTGATGTGCCGACAACAAGCCTAACAAAAATAATAAAACTGGCCCCAACATTCACTCAATCATTGGAGAATAGGATGAACATCCATAAACTAGCGTATGCCATTAAGTATGCGTCCTGCGCACTGGCAGCAAGTTCGATACTGTTAACTAGCAGCGCTATCGCGCAAGAAGATATTGAAGAAGTGGTCGTAACCTCTTCGTTACGTCCAGTGCCCTTATCCGAAGCCGGCATGTCCATTTCTGCGTTAAATGGTGAATCGTTAAAAGAAATGGGGGCAGAAAATTTTACCGATTACCTCCAAACGATTCCTGGTATTAACTTTACCCAAGGCGCCGCCCCTGGCGAGCAAAGCATTATCATCCGTGGCGTAGACTTTCCGTCTAACCGCTTTCAACAATCCACTGTCGCCGTTTTCTTGGATGATATTTCACTTTCGCAAAATGGTCGTAACCCAGACTTGAATCTCATTGATCTTGAACGCGTTGAAATTCTTCGTGGTCCTCAAGGCACGCTATATGGTGCTTCTTCAATGGGTGGCGCCGTACGTTACATCACCAAAAAAGCAAACACCCTTGGCCTAGAAGGTCAGGTGAATTCTGGTATTGAATACACTGACGAAGGCGGTCTAGGTTACAAAGCTTCTGGTGTGATTAATGTTCCATTAAACGATACCATGGCTATTCGCGCAGTTGGCTATGCACGCTCTCTAGATGGCTGGATTGACAATGTAGGCTGGTTAAATACTTATGACTATACGCCCGTCACAGAACAGGATGCCACTAACGCTGGTTTCACTGGTGACTATGGCGAAACTGCAGAAGACAATATCAACACCGAAGAGACCGTTGGCGGCCGTCTTAATTTCTTGTGGGAGCTTGGCACCAACACACAACTGGACATCATGCACTTATTTCAAACCGTTGAAATCGGTGGTCTTAATAATTGGAACCCGAACCTATCTGACGATGCTGGTTACGATAAATATTCCATTTCTCGTCGCCTAAAAGAAGACTACAAAGATGATGTTCAAACCACGAGTCTGTCTTTAAAACACACCGCCAACTTTGCCGATATTCTTTGGAACTCATCATATAGCGATCGTAGCTATCGTCGTATCCAGGATCTTTCTCGCAAAGACCAAGGTTTAGATTGGTGGGCCGGCGACTTCTCTGCTGACTTTGATTATGGTATCGATGCCTTTACTGGTGGTCATGCTTATCGTTATCGCCCAATTGAATGGGAAACCACAACCCATGAGTTACGCTTCACCAGCAATGGGGACTCAGATCTAGCTTGGATTGCAGGCTTATATCACTCCAAAGCCGATAACCGCTGGGAGCAATACGAAGTGTACCCAGGTGCCGGTGATGCGAATGCTCCTTTCATCCCGTTTGATTACCAAGGGGATTACGATGCAGCAGCGGTCACCGACCCACTTCTTTATGGTACCTATGGTACTGACAACTGGTTCACGTCAGCCCGTGATGAAGAGGTGACTCAAAATTCTGCCTACGCCAACATTACTTATAAAGCAACTGACAAGCTGGAGTTAACGGCAGGTGTGCGCTTCTTTGATGTGGCTATTAAAAATGAAATTGCCACCAGTGGTGTATTCAGTAGTGCGGAAGCAGGTATCTTAAAAGCGCAACTTGACGATGGTGACATCACCAATGCCGAGTATGAGCAAGGTATTTTTGATTTAGCGCAAGACAATTATGAATCCACTCAGACTCGTAAAAGCAGTGAAGATGGTACCCAGTTCATGGTGGGGGCATCTTATGATGTGAACGACGACTTAATGGCCTATGTGAATATTGCACAAGGTTATCGTATTGGTGGTATCAACCGTTTTATCCCTTCACGTGATGATGTAAATGTACCTGAAGGTTTTGATTCAGACTCATTAATTTCTTATGAGCTTGGTTGGAAAGCAGACCTAGGACGAGTGAACTTTAATGGTGCGGTATACCATATTATTTGGGAAGACCTACAGGTTTCAGAAAACGATCCAACTACCAGCTTTGACTACGTTGTAAACGCAGGTGAAGTTAACATTTCCGGTCTTGAAGCCGAAGTGAAGGTCAACTTGTTTGACAACATTAATGTCTTCTCTGGCCTAACTTATACCGATAGCGAATTAGTAGAGTCCGCCGGTGGCTTGGAAAAAGGTGACAAACTACCAGGTGTTGCCGATACTAACTTCTACGCCGGAGCTCAGTTAAATTACACCATCAAAAACCTAAACGGTTTTGTACGTGCAGATGCAACTTACACGGGTGAAAAGTTCTATGACGAAGACTTTACTGCTGAAGACCATACCATGGTTAACCTGCGAGCAGGCCTAACGAACTATCAATGGGAGGCCTCAGTATTTGTTAACAACTTAACCAATGACGACACTATTATTGCGCAAGACAATGATCGTAGAAGTGTTGGGATTGCAGAAGAGCTACAAGATGGTCGCGTTGTCACACAAAAACCTATGACAGTAGGTGTGAATGTGGGTTACTACTTCTAATTTAGAACCATAACTCGAAACGAGTTTAAAGCCCTATGAATCTTCATGGGGCTTTTTTTTGATTAGCGATTGCGAAATACATGACTCTCATAGGTACCTAACCAACGATATTCAGACGCATAAAATTTCAACTCATCAATGGCCTGCTGCATCGCTTGAGTTTCGATATGCTCAGCAATATCAATATGAAACTGACTACTCTTTAAGGTAGATTGATCTAAATAACTCTCTATCTTGATAAGGTTCAAGCCATTGGTGGCAAATCCACCTAATGCCTTATATAAAGCTGCCGGAATATTTTTCACC
>JABXIM010000236.1 GCA_013373085.1 Oceanospirillaceae bacterium
AGTTCGGCCAGCCCGAGATCAACCTCGGCATCATTCCGGGGGCCGGCGGCACCCAGCGTCTGATTCGTGCGGTGGGCAAGGCGCTGGCGTCGCAAATGGTCATGACCGGCCAGCCGATCGACGCCGAACGGGCACTGCAGGCAGGCCTGGTATCGGAGATTGCCGAGCCGGAACTCTGCCTCGAGCGCACCCTGGAGATCGCTCGCCGCGTCGCGCGTCAGGCCCCGCTTGCGATGCAGCAAGCCAAGGACGTGCTGAACCGCGCCCAGGAGTCGCACCTCGCCGCCGGCCTCACGTACGAGCGCAAGGCATTCACGCTGCTGGCTGCCACCGAGGATCGCAACGAGGGCATCCGCGCTTTTATCGAGAAACGCCGTCCAAGCTACCGCGGCCGCTGAGTTCCCTTTTCCGCTTCAGATGCAGGAGTCCCCTTACATGAGCTACCAGCACATCGAGTATCGCGTCGACCAGGGCGTGGCCATCCTGACCTTCAACCGTCCGGCCAGCCTCAACAGCTTCAATGCCGAGATGCACGCAGAGGTCCGCGACGCCCTGAAAAACGCGCGCCGTGACCCGGCGGTGCGCTGCCTGATGATCACCGGCAACGGCCGCGGTTTCTGCGCCGGCCAGGACCTGTCCGACCGCAACGTCGCGCCGGGCGCCGAGCGCCCGGACCTCGGCCAGTCGATCGAACAGAACTACAACCCGATGATCCGCGCGCTGCGCGACTTCCCGGCCCCGGTGATCTGCGCGGTCAACGGTGTTGCCGCCGGCGCCGGCGCCAACATCGCGCTGGCCTGCGACATTGTTTTTGCCGCCCGCTCCGCCAGCTTTATCCAGGCATTCTGCAAGATCGGCCTGGTGCCGGACTCCGGCGGCACCTGGACGCTGCCGCGTCTGGTGGGCCACGCCCGCGCCACCGCGCTGACCATGCTCGGCGACAAGATCAGCGCCGAACAGGCCGAACGCTGGGGCATGATCTGGTCCTGCGTCGATGACCAGGCGCTGCAGGACTCGGCGCTGGCCTGCGCCCGCCAGCTGGCAACCCAGCCCACCCGCGGCCTGGCACTGATCAAGCGCGCGCTCAATGCCAGCAGCACCAACAGCCTGGATGAACAGCTGGATCTCGAACGCGACCTCCAGACCCTGGCCGGCCGTACCGACGACTACCGCGAAGGCGTCGCCGCCTTTATGGAGAAACGCCAGCCGGAGTTCCAGGGCAAGTAAGGGAGATAACGATGACCGCACTGAGCAAAGACACCACCATTGCCGTGATCGGCGCCGGCGCCATGGGCGCCGGCATTGCCCAGGTCGCAGCGACCTACGGCCATCCGGTACTGCTGTTCGACAAAGCCCCGGGCGCCGCCGAGAAAGGCATCGTCGGGATTGCCGCCGGGCTCGACAAGCTGGTCAGCCGCGGCAAGCTGGACCAGGATGCCCGCGACGCCATCCTCAGCCGCCTGACCCCGGTCGATGAGCTCGAGGCGCTGGCACCAGCCAAACTCGTCGTCGAAGCCATCGTGGAAAACCGCGACATCAAGCAGCAGGTGTTCAGCCGCCTCGAGTCGATCTGCGCCGCGGACTGCATACTCGCGAGCAACACCTCGTCGATCTCGATCACCTCGCTGGCGACCGCACTGGAACGGCCGCAGAACTTCGCCGGCCTGCATTTCTTCAACCCGGCGCCGATCATGAAGCTGGTCGAGGTGGTCTCGGGCCTCGATACCGACCCCGAAGTCGCCGCCTGCCTGCATGCCACCGCGACCGCCTGGGGCAAACAGGCGGTACACGCCAAGTCGACACCGGGCTTTATCGTCAACCGCCTGGCCCGCCCCTTCTACGCCGAAGGCCTGCGGCTACTGGAGGAAGGCGCCGCTGACAGCGCCACGCTGGATGCACTGATGCGCGATGCCGGCGGCTTTCGCATGGGGCCGTTCGAGCTGATGGATCTGATCGGCCACGACGTCAACTACGCCGTGACCCGCTCGGTGTTCGACGCCTACTACGGCGACGGCCGCTTCCTGCCCTCGCTGACGCAGCAGGCGCTGGTCGAGGGCGGACGCCTGGGGCGCAAAAGTGGCCGCGGCTTCTATGACTATGGCGCCGGTGCCGAGCGACCGGAACCGGCGACGCTGGGCACCGGCAACGACGCCCCCCCGAGCCGCATCGTGGTCGAAGGCAGCCTCGGCGTCGCCGACGCGCTGGTCGAGCGACTGCGCAGCAACGGTATTGAGGTCGTCGAACGCGAAGGCGTCGGCCGTATCCGCGTCGGCGACAGCGTGCTGACGATGAGCGACGGCCGCATGGCGACCGAGCGCGCGCCCGCCGAGGGCCTCCGCAACCTGGTTCTGTTCGACCTGGCGCTTGACTACAGCACCTGCACCCGCCTCGGCGTTACTGTCGCCGACCAGGCCGACAAGGACACCCTGGCGCCGGTCGTCGCGCTGCTCAATGCCGCCGGCATTCGGGTATCGCTGCTCGATGATGCACCCGGCCTTGCGGTCCTGCGCACCGTGGCAATGCTCGCCAACGAGGCCGCCGATGCCGTGCTGCAGGGCGTCTGCAGCGCCGCTGATGCCGATACGGCAATGCGCTTCGGCGTCAACTACCCGCAGGGGCCGCTGACCTGGGCGGAACAGATCGGCGTCGGTTTCGTACATCGTATCCTGACCCACCTGCAGCAGGGTTACGGCGAGGACCGCTACCGTCCGTCGCGCCTGCTGCGCCGCAAGGCCTTTTCCGGAGGCGTTTTCCATGACTGACCTGACCCCTCAACAGCTGGCCGAAGCCTGTGCCGAAGCGATGTTCGCCAAGGATACCGCCACCCAGGAGCTGGAAATGCAGGTCGTTGCCATCGCCCCGGGACGCGCATCGATCACGATGCCGGTCAGCAAGCGCATGATCCAGGGCCACGACAGCTGCCACGGCGGCTACATCTTCACCCTGGCGGACTCGGCGTTCGCTTTTGCCTGCAACACCTACAACGCCGTGACCGTCGGTGCCGGCTGCACCATCGACTACCTGGCGCCGGCCAAGCTTGGTGACCGCCTCACCGCGCACGCGGTCGAATGCTCGCGCAGCGGACGCACCGGCGTCTACGACGTCGCCGTCGAGAACCAGCACGGCACCACCGTTGCCCTTTTCCGCGGCCGCTCGCACCAGGTTCGCGGCACCCTGCTACCCGAAACCCAAACCGAAACCAAAAAACAACAGACGGAGTCCACCCAATGAAAGACGCTCTGATCATCGACGCGATCCGTACGCCCATCGGACGCTACGCGGGCACCCTCGCCAGCGTGCGCGCCGACGACCTGGGCGCGGTCCCGCTCAAGGCGCTGATGGAACGCAACCCCGGCGTGGACTGGACCCAGGTCGACGACGTCATCTATGGTTGCGCCAACCAGGCCGGGGAGGACAACCGCAACGTTGCGCGCATGTCGTCGCTGCTGGCGGGTTTGCCGGTCAGCGTGCCCGGCACCACCGTCAACCGCCTCTGCGGCTCCGGCATGGATGCGGTCGGTCTTGCCGCCCGCACCCTCAAGGCCGGCGAAGCCGGGCTGATGATCGCCGGCGGCGTCGAGTCGATGTCCCGTGCCCCCTTCGTCATGGGCAAGGCCGAATCCGCCTTCAGCCGCAGTGCCGAAATCTTCGACACCACCATCGGCTGGCGCTTCGTC
>JABXIM010000229.1 GCA_013373085.1 Oceanospirillaceae bacterium
CTACTTCCGTACCACCGACATCACCGGTGCTTGCGAACTGCCGGAAGGCGTTGAAATGGTCATGCCGGGCGACAACGTCCAGATGTCCGTTACCCTGATCAACCCGATCGCCATGGAAGAAGGTCTGCGCTTCGCTATCCGTGAAGGCGGCCGTACCGTTGGCGCCGGCGTCGTATCCAAAATTATTGCATAAACAGTAATTTGGGTATTGCATGCCCCCAGGGACGCGCCTATAATACGCGTCCCTGTTAAGCAGTAGGCCAGTGGCTCAATTGGCAGAGCAGCGGTCTCCAAAACCGCAGGTTGGGGGTTCGAGTCCCTCCTGGCCTGCCATTCTCAATCGGGAATGGTGTCCTACTAGCGCAAGCTTGTCTTAGCTGAGGCTACATATAGTGAACTCTAAAGCAGTCCCCGAAGAATCGAAGTTCGATGGCCTTAAATGGCTCGTCGTCGTGCTGATCGTCGCGGCTGGGGTGGTTGGTAATTCGATCTATTCCGACCAGTCGTTGTTCTATCGTGTGGTCGCGCTGGTTGTGCTGGCTCTTGTGGCGGGTTTCGTCGCGCTGGCAACTGCAAAGGGCAAAGCGTTTTTCAACCTGTTCAAGGAAGCCAAGACCGAAATCCGTAAGGTGGTCTGGCCGACGCGTCAGGAGACCCTGCAGACCACTCTGATGGTCGTGGTGGTGGTGCTGATCGTCGGGCTGCTGTTGTGGGGGCTGGATTCCCTGCTCGGCTGGGGCGTTTCGAGCGTAATCGGTTAAGAGGTTTTTTTAGTATGGCAATGCGTTGGTATGTCGTGCATGCGTACTCCGGTTACGAGAAGCGTGTGATGAACTCGCTGAAGGATCGCATCGAGCTTTACGGTATGCAGGAAAAGTTCGGCGACGTTCTGGTTCCGACCGAAGAAGTGGTCGAGATTCGCGATGGCAAGAAGCGCAAGTCCGAGCGCAAGTTCTACCCCGGCTACGTGCTGGTGCAGATCGATATGGACGATGAGGCGTGGCACCTGGTAAAGGATACGCCGCGTGTGCTTGGTTTTATCGGCGGTACTGCCGACAAGCCGGCGCCGATCACTGAGAAAGAGGCGCAGGAGATTCTGCGTCGCGTCGAGAGCGGCGTCGACAAGCCGCGGCCGAAGACAGTCTTCGAGCCGGGCGAAATGGTGCGTGTTGTGGATGGTCCCTTCGCCGACTTCAATGGCGTGGTCGAAGAGGTCAACTACGAAAAGAACAAGCTTCAGGTGGCGGTGCTGATCTTCGGTCGCTCCACGCCTGTCGAGCTGGAGTTCGGGCAGGTCGAGAAGGCCTGATATTCCGAGCCGGAATCTGGAATACCCTGGTCGCTTTGGGCGGCCGGGGTTTTCCATTGTCATGAATGGGGAGCCGTAAGGCGCTTGAACCCAGAAGGAGTAGCTTAATGGCTAAGAAAATTAATGCTTATATCAAGCTGCAGGTAAAGGCAGGTCAGGCTAACCCGTCTCCGCCTGTAGGTCCGGCGCTGGGTCAGCACGGCGTTAACATCATGGAGTTCTGCAAGGCGTTCAACGCTGCGACTCAGGGCATCGAGCCTGGTCTGCCGACTCCGGTTGTTATCACTGTTTACAGCGACCGTAGCTTCACTTTTATCACCAAGACCCCTCCGGCGTCCATCCTGCTGAAAAAAGCAGTCGGTCTGAAAAGCGGCTCCAGCCGTCCGAATACCGAGAAGGTTGGTACCGTAACACGTGCGCAGCTGGAAGAGATCGCGACTGTCAAAATGCCGGACCTGACTGCCGGTGACATGGACGCGGCTGTGCGCACCATCGCGGGTTCTGCCCGTGCCATGGGTCTGAAAGTGGAGGGTGAGGAATAATGGCTAAGCTGACCAAGCGCCAGAAGGCGATCCGCGAGAAGGTCGACGCTACCAAGCTGTACGCGATCGACGAAGCGGTTGCGCTGCTCGCCGAGCTGTCCACCGTCAAGTTCAAGGAATCCGTCGACGTGGCCGTCAACCTGGGTGTTGATCCGCGTAAATCCGACCAGGTCGTCCGTGGTTCCACCGTGCTGCCGCACGGTACTGGCAAAACCGTCCGCGTTGCCGTTTTCGCCCAGGGCGAAAACGCCGAGAAGGCCAAGGCTGCCGGTGCTGACGTTGTAGGTTTCGAAGATCTGGCCGAGTCCATCAAGGGCGGCGATCTGAATTTCGGTGTCGTCATCGCGACTCCGGACGCCATGCGTGTCGTTGGCCAGCTGGGTCAGGTGCTGGGTCCGCGCGGCCTGATGCCGAACCCGAAAGTTGGCACCGTTACCGCTGACGTCGAAACCGCCGTCAAGAACGCCAAGGCCGGTCAGGCGCGTTTCCGTACCGACAAGAACGGTATCATTCACGCAGGCGTGGGTCAGGTCGGTTTCGACGCCAACGCCGTGAAGGAAAACGTTGAAGCGCTGATCGCCGATCTGAAGAAGCTGAAGCCGGCTTCCGCCAAGGGCGTTTACGTTAAGAAAGTGACCCTGTCCACTACCATGGGCCCGGGTCTGGCGATCGATCAGGCTTCCCTGACCGCTTAATTCGCCAATTTAAGGTTTTTTGAGGGTCTTCGTGACCTCTGAGACAGAGACGAAGGCCGTCAAAGACCGCAGGTGGTGCGTCCGGTGCCAGTAAGCAGTCGGTCAGGGCGCATCTTAATGGGGAACCAGCCTGCGCAGACGGTGAGATTCAGACCTTGGATCTATACCACCGTACTCGTGCCCCTTGAATATGGGGCAAGCCCCGTTTCGGTGGGGTGGTTGGTAAACAGTCGTAAGACTCAATCCAGGAGTAAATCGTGGCATTAGGACTTGAAGACAAAAAGGCGATCGTTGCCGAAGTCCAGCAGGCCGCTGCCAATGCTCTGTCCGCAGTTATTGCGGACTCTCGCGGTGTAACCGTTGAGAAGATGACAGAGCTGCGCAAGCAGGCGCGCGAGAATGGTGTATGGCTGAAAGTTGTCCGTAACACCCTCGCACGCCGTGCGGTTGAAGGTACCGCCTTCGAGTGTCTGAACGACACTTTCGTCGGCCCGACCATCATTGCATTCTCGCAGGAACATCCGGGTGCCGGCGCGCGCATCCTGAAGAGCTTCGCGAAGGACAATGACAAGTTCGAGCTGAAGGCAGCTGCTTTCGAAGGCGCTGTGGTGGACATTTCTGTGCTGGCAAGCCTGCCGACATACGAAGAGGCACTGGCGAAGCTGATGAGCTGCATGAAAGAAGCAGCCGCTGGCAAGCTGGTCCGCACCATCGCCGCTGTACGCGACCAGAAAGAACAGGAAGCTGCCTGATTATCCTGTCAGGTGCTTTTTACAACGATTTAACGAGCATTCGCTCCAGATTATCAGGAACTGAATCATGTCTCTGACCAAAGAAGATATCATCAACGCTATCGCTGAAATGTCCGTAATGGACGTTGTTGAGCTGGTTTCCGCAATGGAAGAGAAGTTCGGCGTTTCCGCCGCTGCTGCTGTTGTGGCTGGCCCGGCTGCCGAAGGCGCTGCCGCTGCCGAAGAGCAGACCGAATTCGACGTCGTTCTGACCTCCGCTGGCGAGAAGAAAGTCAACGTCATCAAGGCTGTCCGCGCAGCTACCGGCCTGGGCCTGAAAGAAGCCAAGGAACTGGTTGATGGCGCTCCGTCTACCGTTAAGGAAGGCCTGAGCAAAGACGACGCTGAAGAGCTGAAGAAGGCTCTGGAAGAAGCTGGCGCTGGCGTCGAGCTGAAGTAAGCGATTCTATGCATTCGAGCGGCTTAACGCTGTTCAAAAATGCAATGGCTGGTGGCAGATTGCCACCGGCCTTTTTCCGTTATTTATAGATAGCGCTGAAAGCCTTTTCGGAAAGTGATGACCGGGATCGACATCATTTTCCGCAAAGGCTGTAAAAGGCTGGTAAATAGCGGTGATACAGACCGGAAGCCCCCCTTCTGGACTGCTTCGCAACTTGGTGCACAAGCTGGGGAACACTGATGGCTTATTCATATACTGAGAAGAAACGCATCCGCAAGGACTTTGGCAAATTGCCGCAAGTCATGGATGTGCCTTACCTGCTGGCTATCCAGCTCGACTCCTACCGTCGTTTCCTGCAGTTTGGTGGCGATGCGGTCGAGCGTCGCGATGAGGGCCTGCACGCTGCATTCAATTCCGTATTCCCGATTCAGTCGTACTCCGGCAATGCTGCGCTGGAATACGTCGGCTATCGCCTCGGCGAGCCCGTATTCGACGTCAAAGAATGTCAGATGCGTGGTGTGACCTACGCCGCGCCGCTGCGCGTCAAGGTGCGCCTGGTGATCTACGATCGCGATTCCAGCACCAAGGCGGTCAAGGACATCAAGGAGCAGGAAGTCTACATGGGCGAAATGCCGCTCATGACCGACAACGGTACCTTCGTCGTCAACGGCACCGAGCGCGTTATCGTGTCCCAGCTGCACCGCTCCCCGGGTGTATTCTTCGATCACGACAAGGGCAAGACCCACTCGTCCGGCAAGCTGCTGTATTCCGCGCGCATCATTCCGTACCGTGGCTCCTGGCTGGATTTCGAGTTCGACCCGAAGGACAGCCTTTTCGTGCGTATCGACCGTCGCCGTAAATTGCCGGCGACCGTGCTGCTGCGCGCGCTCGGCTACCAGGCTGAAGAGATCCTCGAGATTTTCTTCAACAACACCAACTGGAGACTCGGTGACGACAGCATCCGCATGGAGCTGGTGCCGGAGCGTCTGCGTGGCGAGACCATGTCGTTCGAGATCAAGGATCCGACCGGCGAAGTGGTCGTCGAAGCCGGCCGCCGTATCACCCCGCGCCATATCAAGAAGATGGCCGATGCCGGCATGACCGAGCTGGAAGTGCCGATGGAGTATCTCTGCGGCAAGGCCATGGCGAAGGATGTCGTCGATCCCGCTACCGGCGAGCTGATCTGCCAGTGCAACGCCGAGATCACCGAAGATCTGGTCGGCAAGCTGCGCCTGGCCGGTATCGACAGCTTCGAAACCCTGTACACCAACGACCTCGACTGCGGCCCGTTCATTTCCGATACCCTGCGTATCGATAATACCCGCAACCAGCTCGAGGCGCTGGTTGAAATCTACCGCATGATGCGCCCGGGCGAGCCGCCGACCAAGGAGTCCGCCGAAGCGCTGTTCGAGAACCTGTTCTTCACCGACGAGCGTTATGACCTGTCCGGCGTCGGCCGCATGAAGTTCAACCGCCGTCTCGGCCGCGACGAGCTGACCGGCCCCGGCGTGCTGGACAAGGAAGACATCCTGGCGGTCATGCAGACCCTGATCGAGATCCGTAACGGCAACGGCGTTGTCGACGATATCGACCACCTGGGCAACCGTCGTATCCGTTCCGTTGGCGAAATGGCCGAGAACCAGTTCCGCGTCGGCCTGGTCCGCGTCGAGCGTGCAGTGCGCGAGCGTCTGTCCATGGCCGAGTCCGAGAACCTGATGCCGCAGGACCTGATCAACGCCAAGCCGGTCGCTGCCGCCATCAAGGAGTTCTTCGGTTCCAGCCAGCTGTCGCAGTTCATGGACCAGAACAACCCGCTGTCCGAGATCACCCACAAGCGTCGTGTCTCGGCTCTCGGCCCGGGCGGTCTGACCCGTGAACGCGCCGGCTTCGAGGTGCGCGACGTACACCCGACCCACTACGGTCGTGTCTGCCCGATCGAGACCCCTGAAGGTCCGAACATCGGTCTGATTAACTCGCTGGCGACTTATGCCCGCACTAACGAGTACGGTTTTATCGAAACACCGTACCGTAAAGTGATTGATGGCAAGGCGACCGATGAGATTGTTTACCTGTCAGCGATTGACGAAGGTGAATACAAGATTGCCCAGGCCACGATCGAATTGAATGAAGATTATTCAATCGCTGAAAATATGGTGCACTGCCGCTACCGTGGTGAGTCCTCGCTGACCCCGTCTGAACAGGTTCAGTTGATGGACGTGTCACCGCGTCAGGTGGTGTCTGTAGCCGCATCACTGATTCCATTCCTGGAA
>JABXIM010000059.1 GCA_013373085.1 Oceanospirillaceae bacterium
CCAAGAAGCTCTCGGACAAGCAATCTTCGCGACTCTCCGCACTGGTAGGTGCCGAAATCACAGAATCCGATCGTTAGTTTGATTGTGGGGGTCGAGTGAGCCCAGTGAGATGGGGCTAAAGCCCAGAGAATACGTGGCTTTGAGCAAATCAAGCGTCGACCGGACTGAATCCGGTCCTTATGTCGATTCCAGTTTCAAACTGAATTCTTCCTCTTTATAAATCAGAGACTTATCGGGATTTTTCCAATTAGCAGCTGCTGACGTTTCCAGTTTAAACCGGAATTTTCCCGAAACGCCACATGAGGGGCTGGGCCCCCTAATTTGATTTGCGTCCGTCGATTCAGCATGTGTATAGGTAAAGATTATTGGCAGGTAGTAGGGTTGTCAATTTAATAGGTCCCGGTGCCAATGCCGATACAATGCCGGCTCTTGAGCACAGCGCACGGTGCTCCGACGGAAGTGTCGGTGACTCACTTCGAGGGCTTGCCATAGTCCCGTTTTGAGACTAGCGTGCACCTGTTAGACCCATTACGCTGGCGACATTGAACCACCGTACGATGATGCTCAAATCGATCCGCACTGATGCCGACTACCGTGCGGCACTGAAAGAAATCGAAACGCTGATGATGGCGGAGCCAGGCACACCCGAAGGCGAAAAGCTCGACGTTCTGGTTACGCTGGTCGAGGCCTACGAAAGCAAGCATTACCCGCTGGGTCGACCCAGCCATCAAGTTCCAGATGGAGCAGAAAGGCCTCACGGTGAAAGACAGGGAGCCGATTCATGATCAAGCCGCCTCGCCAGCCCATGCATAACGTAACAAGGCGATCCGTCTCTCCGTTCGCCAGTTTTCTCCATGCCTGCATTCGATAGTCCTACGGCTGCACAGGAAGAACTGAACGCCATAGACAAGCGGCTTGCTGAGCTCGAAGCCGAGAAGCAACGGCTGGAACAGCGAAAGCAGGCGCTACTGCGGGCACCTCCAGCCCATGCGCAGCTGATACGCAGCCCAGAACAAAAGGTCCAGTTGTTCCGCGATCTCTTCAGGGGGCGCAGCGACTTGTTTGCCGTACGTTGGCAAAACGCCCAGGGGCGTCATGGTTATTCCGTCGCCTGTCACAACGAATGGATACCCGGCATTTGCAAGAAGCCGAAAGTCAAATGCGGTGACTGTGGCCATAAGCACTTCAAAACGCTCGATCATCAGGCGATATACGACCACTTGGCGGGAAAGCAGGTGGTCGGGCTCTATCCGTTAGTGCCCGGGAACCGCTGTCATCTACTGGCAGCGGACTTCGACAAGACGGGGTGGCAGGATGCCGTGAAAGCGATGTCGAAAGTGTGCCACCAGGCATCGATACCTCACGCAGTCGAAATATCGCGGTCCGGCAATGGCGCTCATCTCTGGGTCTTTTTCTCGGAACCGGTGCAGGCCCAGGATGCGCGCCGTCTGGGCTTCGCGCTTCTCGACAAGGCGATGGAGATCCATCCCGGGCTCTCCTTCGACTCCTATGATCGGTTATTTCCCAACCAGGATCATATGCCGGAAGGTGGTTTCGGTAATTTGATCGCCTTACCGCTTCAGCACCAGGCGCGAAGGCAGGGTAACAGCCAGTTCGTCGACGCCGATCTTCATGCGTACCCGGATCAGTGGCGCTTCCTGTTACAACTTGGCCGGCTGTCAGCTGACGGTCTGTCCAGATTGCTAGGAGAGCTTGAACCGGAACGGGCTGCGACAATTGACGAGCGCCCGCCCTGGGAACAAGGGCTACGCATTGACCATGGCCGAATTGAAGGCTGCCCCGAGAGCGTCACGCTGACGTTGGCCAATCACATCTACATCAAACAGGACGCGATTCCGGTGCCCCTGATAACAAGGCTGAAACGGCTGGCCAGCTTTTCGAATCCTGTGTTCTTCAAAACCCAGGCGCTTCGCTTTTCCACGCATGGTATACCGCGCTTTATTACCTGCGCTCGAATCGAACAGGGGTACCTGTCACTCCCGCGCGGATGCCTGGATGATGTGAGAGACTTGCTAAAGGAGCAGCACATACAGATCGAAGTTGAAGATCATCGACACAGCGGTCAGCCACTTAACGACATGGCATTTCTGGGTGATTTGAGACCGGACCAGAGTCGAGCGATCGAGGCAATGGTCGCGCACGATACCGGTATCCTGCATGCCCCCACGGCCTTCGGCAAAACGGTCACGGCGATCGGGCTCATCGCCAAGCGCCGCGTAAACACCCTGATTCTGACCCACAGTCGTCAACTACTCGACCAGTGGAAAGAGCGCATCCAGTCATTCACCACCGGAGTGAATGTGGGAATCACCGGTGGCGGCAAGAAGAAGCCGACGGAAGAAATCGATATAGCGACGTACCAGAGCCTGATCGATAAGAAGGACAACACTGTCTCCGAATACGTTCAGCGATACGGTCAGGTCATCATCGACGAGTGTCACCATATCTCCGCACCGCGATATGAAATGCTGCTCAACGAAGTCCGAGCAAAGTACATAGTAGGTCTCACAGCGACACCGGACAGGCAGGATGGTCATCAGAAGATCATGTTCATGGTCGCCGGCCCCATCCGTCACAAGGTCAAAGCGGATCAGGGGGCAAAATTCCAGCAAACAGTGTTTGTGAGCCGACGCTATGATCAGCCTCCCGCCGAGCTGAGGCTATCTGATGAGCGACCGCATATCGCATCGGTCTATCGGTGGTTGGCGACAAATGAAGCGCGCAATTCAGCCATAGCTGAAGATGTCGTCACCGCTGTAGAACGCGGGCGCCATCCGCTGCTGCTGACTGAGCGGCGTGATCATGCTGAAGCATTGGCTCAGCTCCTGGCATCGAGAGGACTCAGGGGGCTGGTGTTGAGAGGCGCTATGCGCGCCACGGAACGCAAACGTGCAAACGAGCAGTTGGCCTCGGCCCAAGTGCTCGTCGCCACGGGCAAGTACGTCGGTGAAGGCTTTGACCTGCCGCGACTGGACACGCTGTTTCTCGCACTACCCATCGCCTGGAAAGGCTCACTGGCGCAGTATGCAGGCCGTCTCCACCGGGCAGTGGAGGGGAAAGAGGCCGTCACAATCCATGACTACCTGGACTGCTCGTTACCGATGTTGCAGCGCATGTTCCAGAAGCGAGAGAAGGGGTATGCCGCGATGGGATATGACGTTAGATTTCCTGATCAAGATAACGCCAGAAGCACCCTTGAGCTGGAGCTGTAAATCGCAAATCCGTGGGAAGCCCGGTAGAGTGAAAAGTCACTCTGAATATGCACCTTTTAGGGCTCTTTTCTATGGCGGCCTCATTAGGAGCGACCATACTGGGGCCTGGCGAGGGTTAAGAGGGAATTGATGGCGGCGGATGATCGCTAGCATCGGCACGGACAGCCAGCAACACCGCCCCTCGCACAGATGCCTCCAATAGCCTTAGCCAATCTTCCTGCCGAAACTGAGCTCCTGAAGCTGATGGTAGTCGTCCAATACGACGGGGAAAGCCGCGGGATTTTTCCGTTCATCCTCATGGAGTGGCTCAGTGGGCACTTGCATCAGCTGTAATAGATAGATTGCTAACGCCCTGCGGGTCGGTATTTGCATGACTTCGTCATCAAAGCAGCGTTCCAACCTGACCATTGCTTGCTGCTCGGCAGAGAGATTCGGGTTCGTAATCAGACTTAGCACAATCTCTTCATGCCAAAGCGAATCCTCGGACGCATCGATCAGTGGGGCTCCGTGCAATTCTCCACAGTGCAAAATACGCGCTAGCACAAAGTCACGAAACTCCCGGTTCCGCTCGCAGAAGGCCCGCACATGCCAGCGATACCCACTTGATACCAATGTATGGGGGGAGATAATTCTTTCCTCCCCCAAAGGGTTCTGAAAGGATGCATAGACCAATTCTAGACGCTGCTGTTTACGACAGGCCTCAACGATCTTCCTCACAACTTCAGGATCAGCGCGACGCGCAGGTGCCCTGACAACTTGGGTGTTCGGGCTAGGTAACTCAACGCGCTCAATGAAACCTTCAAGCAGGCTATGGGAGTCAAGCAGGTTGAGGTACTCGTCAACTGATCCAGCGGTAAAAATGGGCTTGAAGCCAGGGGAAGGCGCATAGCCTTTGAGCTTCGTGTCGTACAACAAGTTCGCGGGCGCTAGCTCCTTGTATTGATTGATATCGCGTGAGGCCTGCTGACGTTTGATGCCAAATGTACTGCATAGGTGGTTTGTGGTCAGACGCCCCTCCCAGTGTGCAATGATCTCGATGTAGCGATACCTCAGCAGGACTTCCCACTTCAAATCTGCCAGCACGCTTGCCATATCGTATGTCCTTTCGGCGGTACATGTAGCTTGAAATCAACATGTATATGTATACAGATATTACATGTCTTAAAACAATACACTACCATGCCCGTATGTGAAGACCAGAACGGTTCACCAAGATACACATCGGCTGGTCTATGAATTAGTATCGGCAGGATATCGTAGTAGGCAGGACGCCGACACGAAGAGGTGGGGCTTTTGCTTACCCCTCTTCATGGACTGAAGGAGCGGTATATGACGTATCGAAGCAGCTTTTTCGTTGGCAACAATGCCCACTTCTTTTCGCCCCTAAACGGCAAGTTTCGGGAGCAAGCCTATCAGTGCATCTGCGAACTCTATGATCAGGTAAATGGTCCAGAGTGTGACTTTCGCTCGACGTTAAGCCGCCGAGATGTACTCGATACCTTTGACCATGTCATACGGCACACTCCGCTACTCGACAGTGAAGACACCCCTGTTGGCGAAGAGCTTGATAGTCGTGACCTGGCGAGCCAATTGCTCCGAAAACTGATCGATTGTGGCTGGCTCGAAACCTATCGTGACCCCAGCCATATGCGCACATCCTATCGGTTTACCTGGCTCGGCAGGCGTTTTGCCACCGTTTTCACCCAGGATCAGGATGACATCCAGATTGATACGCAAAACAGTCGATCAACGCTGGTGCATCTGCGCAGTTTCGTCGACCGCTATCAATCCGAACAGGTGATCGATACCGACGCATTGATGATGGCTGTGAGGTTTTCGAGAGGCGTCGTTAATGACTTTACCGAAGCGATCGAACACACGGTCAGTCGGCGAGTCCTCCTGATCGCGACTATCAACGAAGATCTAAAGGAAGCGCGTGCCCGGGGCCAACAAACCTTGGAGTACATGGCGGGACCTTTCATGCAGGAACTGTCTGATCGATTTCTGCGTGACAATATCGATCTATTCAACCGGGAAATTATCGATCTGCTGACAACCATTATGATGTGGCCCACCGACGTCAAAATCGATATTGAAAAGCGTCTGCGCAAACGTCACCCTAAGCTGTTGGACAAGCTTACCCAACAAAGGCCACACCCGTTTCTTCTGGGGTGGGCGAATGAGCAGATAGAACGCTATGTGGAGCAGGCAAGCCAAGTGTTGATGCCTGAATTACGGCGCGAAGTCCGCTCACTGGTTCATAGAGCCAAAATGCATTTCGATTATCTGAATCGGCTCAACTACCAATCGGACTCTCCGGATTCGATTCTCAATGTGATTCGCCGACTGGAGGCTTTGACCGTGGAGGCGAAGCACTCTGTGCTAGAGCATGCTGTGACCTTCGGCACGGGGTTCGATATTCGGCTGATGAACATCGACCAGGTAACGCCTCCGAAATCTATCACGAGAAAGGATGAGGTCAACACGGTCGAAGTAATCCCTGAGTTAACCGATGACGAAAAGCGTCGCTTGCTAATTGCACGTGCCATCAATGAAAGCTTTCAGGCGAACAGCCTGGAGGTCAGGGACTACATTATCAATGCGCTACATGAGACACGGTTTGTACAGA
This sequence comes from Oceanospirillaceae bacterium, assembly GCA_013373085.1. GTDB lineage: Bacteria > Pseudomonadota > Gammaproteobacteria > Pseudomonadales > Balneatricaceae > Marinobacterium_A. The sequence continues at coordinate 5,863 of JABXIM010000059.1, forward strand.
TGCATGAGCTTCCAGTGACCTCAACCAAAGAATTGATTTGTGCACTCAACGCTCTTTCTCATGCAGGTATTAGTGCCATCAATCCAGTCTCTGGTCAACCGCTATTTAGAATCACGCCCCGTGCAGAACGCATGAACAATGAATACTTCGACGCGCCCAACTACGAAATTGAATACCTCGGAGAATGAGCATGTTGACTGACAATATCCAGGCAGCGGCCCAACGGCGTGGTCTTTCCATTGAAACCTTCCGAAAGATCATTCTTCGACTACTAGGCCGGCAAGTTATCTATCGTTTGAAGAGTCAGCGTGATCGTGAGCTATTCGATGCTTTTTTGATGTTACGGGAATCCGTTACCGACTACCTGGATGTCATGGGTATCCGTCTTGCGGTCAACGAGCAGGGCGGCTTCGTGATCGCGTATCCGCCAGGTAGCTCTGTGCCAGGTATAGAGGAAGAGGCGTTAGTGGATCAGGGAGCCGAGATACAGCGACGCCTGAAGGCTGAAGAAAAAGGGCTGCTTTTAGCATTACGCATGATCTTTGAGGATACCTTACGGGCCGGCACGCTCACTGACGAAGGCTTGGCAATGGCTGAACTCAGTGCCGTTTATACGCGGTATCAACAGATTGTCGGGCGAGAGATGGCCAGCAATGTTACCGAGCGGGAGAAATCCTTTGACCAACTCAAACGCATGTCGATTATTCATGAGTGTGGTGACATCCAGGACAGCGAGAGCTTGCTGAGTATTACCCCGATTGTCGAATACCTTTCTCTGAGTTCAGTCACCAGTGCATTGTCGCAAGTCGAAGCTGGGGAGCCCCTAATACTGGAGCAGGCGGCCCCCGAATCGCTCGAACAAGAAAATATCCTTTCATCAGAGGAGGATGCGAATGTACCTGGCTAATCTAGGGCTGATCAACTGGGCGAACCTGCCCAATCAGCATTTCCATTTTGATCGCATCAACATGATCAACGGCGAGTCTGGTACCGGTAAGACAACCCTGCTTGATGCTATTCAAACTCTGATGACTGCCGCAAAGAAAGGGCTGTACAATACAACGCTGGCCAGGACGAAGTCTCTCAGAGTAGCCGTAAGCGCAAAGGCCGGTCACTCGCATCCTATGTGCTTGGCTGTGATGAAGAGCGTTATGCCCGTCTGAATCCTTGCTCGGGTTATATCATTGGTAATTTTTCCCCATCACCAGAGGACCAAAGTACAGGACCGCTCTGTGCTGTGATTGGCGTCAGCGCAGAGCTAGAAATTACTGGAAAGCAGCGGGATGCCCGAGAGCGCAACATGCAGATGGCGGTCATCACAGGGGCACATCTGGATATCCAGGATTTGATGGTTGAGCTGGGAAGTGGGCAAAAAGCTGCCGTCAGCGTTTCAGAATTGGAACGGCATTTGAAGCGTACCCGGCCCACGCTGATCAAGCACGCCTATTTTCCCCGGGGGAAAGAAGACTACCTGTGTAAGCTCTACGGTGCGCTGCATGGTAAAGGCGCGGTCAGCGCATTGGATGCGACCACATCAGCTAAGCAGTTAAGCCGATTCATGGCATACAAGAGCCTCGATGATGTGAACGCGTTTGTTCGGGATACCATTCTTGAGCCAGAGGATATGTCGTCCGCTATCCGGGAAATTGCGCAACTCATGCGCAATGTTGACGCGATGCACCAAGAGTCCTTGCAGATTCAGGCTGGTGTTCAGTTCCTTGAACAGGCAGCAACTCAGGGACAGAAGGCGCTAGGTCTCATTGTTAACGAGCAGTGCTCGAGCTACGAACACTACACCCGGGCGATGCATAGTGCTCATAGAGAAGCAAATGATCTGGGAGATCGCATTCGGCAGTTTAAGAGCGAGGTCGCACAGTCAGAGGAAAAGGCAAAAGAGGTTAAAACCGAGAGTCAGCAAAAGCAGGAAGAAGCCGGCCGTCTGAAAATCCAGCTCGAAAGCATCCCAGTAATCGCTCAGAAGAAAGCGATTGAGGCGAACATCCAGCGCTTAGATCGCGAACTGGCGAAGTCTGGTGCTGAGGTGTTGCAGAAGGAGCAGCTGCGCCAGGGCCAGGTAACGAATCTGGATAACTGGAAACAGTGCTTATCCCTACAAGAAGAGGCTGTCCGTGCTCTGATTTCTGACGAACCGACCTTACATGACTGGAATCTACGGCTGAAACAGACCTATCAAGCTCTGAACAACCCTGAAATACAGGTTCAATCTTGGGCACGCGAAGGTTCGACACCTGGTGAGGCAATGTCCTGGCTTACGCCTGTCAGGGATCTGACATCAGACCTGAAAGAGGCTGTAGCCAACGTCATAGATGAGTGGCGTGAGAAACGGTACGGTCAAAAGAGGATTCGTGAAGAGGCTAACGGCGCGGTCGAAAGCCTGGAGAACGAAATAGGCCAGCTGGAGAGAAACCAGCTGCGCTATCCCCAAGATACGACAACTGCTTTAAAACTACTGCAAGATCAGTTACCAGAAGCAGAGCCTAGAGTCCTGTGTGAATACATCGAGGTAACTGATCCAAATTGGCAGATGGCGATTGAGTCAATCGTCGGCAATCAGCGCTTCTCAATCATTGTAGAGCCAGATTACGAAGAGGAGGCGGTCAGCCTGATCGAGAGGTCCAAGCTCGGTCGCGCCATCATTATCCAGGGACACCGGGCTTTAACCCAGGGAAAAGGATTGGTGGATCGGTCGATTGTCCATCTGATGCGAATCGAGGACCCCATCGCTCAGGCATATATCTCAGCTGCTTATGGCAACGTGGAGCAGATCTTTCATTTCTCAGACCTGAAGCGTGCGGCGCGTGGCGTGATGGCGAATGGCCGCTCTGCGGGTTCCTTCACCTACCGGGTCAGCCGGCTATCTGACGGCGATCTTGTGTTCGGTGCAGCTGCACGTCAGCGTGCGCTTGAAGCCAAAAAGCGTCAGTTACCGCTTCTCCAGGAAGCATTCAAAAAGGCATCCGAGATAGAGAGGGGCATAGATCGTTGGGTAGCCTGCTCAGAGAAGATTGTCTCGGTGGAACTGGCCGCCGCCGTTGAAAAAATGCGTGAACAACAATCGGACCTTGCGAGTGAGAAGCGCGCGCTTGATCAGCTAGATATTACTGACCATACCGAGCTTCAGGAGGCCTTGAGGCAACTAAACGGTGAAATAAGGGCGTTGACTGATGAACGAGAAAAACTGATCCGTACGGCGTCTGAACTCGGAAACGAAGTGAAAACCCTGACCAAGGCCCAAGAAGAAAAGCAGAGAGACGTTACCAAGTTTGAGCGCCTTCAAAGCCTGTATCAGGGGATCCTCACAGAACTCGTACATTGCGGAGCAACCATAGAACTCGAGCAGCTGTTAGATCAGGTAGATGAGAACTTGGATCAGGGCACCGTCCTTTTTCTACATAACGAAGACTATCAGGTCAGCGTCATGAACGCTGTACAAAGTCTCATCTCTAGGACCATGGAGTTCAATCGCGCTCGAATCCATAACCTTCAAATCGTAGCCGTTGGGCTTGAATCGACCGCTCCAAAGCCGCATGAGGAACCCGCAGTCATCGCGCAATTTAATGTAATCAAAGCCGTGACCGACAGGGTAACACAGTCACTTGAACGTCTCCGAGACCATGTGTTGGCTGAACACCAACAGGCACTGGCTAATTTATCTGAGCAGTTCAACAATATCTTTGTCTCGAACCTTTGCCATGGCGTCTACAACAAGGTTGGTGAGGGGGCCGAAAAGCTCAAACGTTATAACCGGAAGTTAAGCCAACACATCTTTGGACGTGAGCACTACAGGTTCGCTTATGAGTTCATCCCCGAGTACCAGGACTACTACAACTTTTTTAAAGAAGTGGTGGAACTTAACCAAAAGAGCATGGATGAACACACGTTGTCGCTTTTCGCTGAGGAAACGGGAGGCTCACTCAGCGAAGACGGTCAACGTATTTTCGATGACCTAAAGGACAAACTGCTGGGTAAGGACGGTGAACCGATCGACGTTGCCATCGAGCATCTGAAGCACCTTACGGATTATCGAAATTACCGCAGTTACGACATCCTGAAGGTTCTGCCAGATAACCATCAGATATCACTAAAAGACAACGCATCAGCTTCCGGTGGTCAGTCCGAAAGTCCAGGCTATGTCATCCGTGCTGCCGGTCTTTCCTCTGCACTCAAAGTAGAGGACTCTGCCAGCGCACTCAGAATGGTGTTGATCGACGAGAGCTTCGCCAAGATGGATGGGCCTCGTAGCCGTGAAGTGATCACGTATTTGAGCAACACCTTGGGTTTTCAGGTGATCTTTGTAGTGCCAACGATCAAGATGGGGACCTATGTAAACCTGGTCAATCGCCAGTTCGAGGTCATCAAGACAATCTCACCTCACCGCAGAGGTGAGCTAGATACCCTGGTCACCGTCAGTGACAAAAACCTGAACAGTTCGACAATCAACATACTGGCAGGGAAAGACCAGCAGCGGATACAAGCCCACTACGAGAACATGGAGTTGATGAGCTTGCTTGCAGAGTTTGATGGGGAAGGCGCTCATGTCAACGAAGCCTGATGTGTCCTCCCGAATTGACGAGAACATCCAACGTGTATTGCATGCCTTGATAACCAAGGTCGACAAACAGCCGTTTTCCGAACGCAGTAACAAGGTCAGTGAACCTATCGGTCGGATAAAAGGGTTAACTAGCCCCGAGTGGCCAGGCCAGGATCAAGAATTGTGGGATCAGCTCAAGGAGCTGGAGCAGGTACAACTGATCCAACTCGACATGAAGGCTCGAGTCGACCGGTTGGCGGATCCTTGGCGCAGTTGCCGCAGTGTTGTTCTGTTGCCAGAACAGGAATACGCGCTTCGTGAGGCTTTGAATCGCCCGGATCCTCGGGTGGATCGAGGCACTTTCGAGGCATTAAAACGCTCTTACGATGTCTGGGAAGTGCCTGATCTGCTTCAGCCATCCTTGTGTCCTAACGGGCTGGAGTGGAACGAGTGGCTGGATGGGCTTGCCCAGGTTCCCAAAGTCATCGAGGAAGCTCGGCAGCTAGGACGCAAGCTGAGTTGTTATCAAATTAGTGCTCGAGTCTTCCAAGGGCGTTCAAAGTTTCTAACTGACAAAGAGAACTGGCTCGAAATGCTATTCGGGTTGCCTGGGGTCGTTTTGGTGCGTCCACTCATCCTGAATGTATCGTTGGTCGTTGAACCCAGGAGTCTTCTTTTCATCGAGAATAAGGATACCTATCGCGACCTATCCAGCGCCCACCAGCGCGTTCTCTTTGATTTGGAGAGAACAGTACTAATTTATTCAGAGGGGTTCATGGCTGGTGCTGAGCGAATACGGCAGGAAGAGGGGGTTGCACTCCACCTCGACAGTGCGGGGGTAAGTGATATACCGTCGACGGAGTGGTTACGCCGAGCGTTGTCGTCGTCGGATGAGGTACCACGTTATTTCTTTGGCGATGTGGATTGGTCAGGCGCACAGATTCTGCAACGCCTGACCTCCATATTTCCGGGCCTTTGTGCGTGGCGCCCAGGCTATCAGGCCATGCTGGAGTTCTTGAACCAGGACGCCAAGGACAGCGATGCCACCGGGGGTATACCTCCATCACGTGGCCATTCGCTCCTCATGGCAAAAAAGCAGGGGCAACGTCCTGTAGTAACAACAGGGGATAGTTGGTTTGACCAGCAGCTGCTGCCGTTGATTGCCGAAGGGTGCTGTTTAGATCAAGAGGTACTCTGATTGAGCAATGCTTAGCCAAATTTAACTCGAATAGCGTTACGGGTAATGCAAAAGCCGATCCCGTTTAACGTGGCACATGGTGCCTCTTTTTTGAAGAGTCCGTAGTAACGGGGTAGAACCCACCCATTGGCAAGGGAGAACGCAGTGCCGTTTGATCTAACAAATCGTCTTGTCGTAGGCCTTGCGTCAAGCGCCTTATTTGATTTGAGCGAGTCCGATGAAGTCTTTCGGTCTCAAGGTGAGCAAACCTATCGGAAGTATCAGCTTGATAATCAAGATGTTGCACTCAAAAAAGGTGTGGCGTTTCCGTTCATACGCCGTCTGCTTTCACTTAACAAACTGAACCCTAAAGACCCACCCGTAGAGGTTATCCTGCTGTCAAGAAACGACCCTGATACCGGGCTTCGAGTCATGAATTCGATTGAGCACTACGGGCTACCAATGACACGGGCAGTATTCTTACAGGGAACTTCGCCCCATGTTTACATCCCAGCATTTGATATTGAACTTTTCTTATCGGCCAACCCAGCCGATGTGAAACAGGCCGTTATGGCGGGCTATCCAGCTGGGCAAATTTTAGAAGGGAGTATAAAGGATGATAGCTCTGACCCTCAGCTTCGGATCGCTTTCGACTTCGATGGGGTCATCGTCGATGATGAGGCAGAGGCTATATATCAAGGCTCCAGAGACCTGAATAAATTTCATGATCATGAAGTTTCAAAAGTAGATGTGCCTCACAATCCAGGCCCATTAAAGAACTTTATAGAACGTATTTCTGAGATACAGAAACTAGAATTGAAAATGCAAGAAGAGGACGCCAGCTATATTCCCGTTCTGAGAGTATCGATAATTACGGCAAGAAATGCTCCATCACACAAGCGCGTGATAAATACCATGAGGCATTGGGATATCATGGCAAATGAAGCGTTCTTTATGGGTGGGGTAGAGAAATCTAGAGTGCTCGAAATCATGAGGCCGCATATGTTTTTCGATGATCAACGGCTTCATCTAGATGCATCGTCCTCCAGTCTCCCTTCAGTCCATGTTCCATTCGGCGTAGCGAATACAAATGGGGTGAGTGATGAGTCCTGATCGACGATGTGACCGTTAACACTCTGCTGAAAAGTGACAGACCCGAAAAGCGATACAGGCCATTCGGCCTATCAGTGGTTGCAGACTAACGAAGAACGGAGTGGAGCAATAGCCGAAGATGTCGTCACCGCCGTACAACCCATAGCCATCGGCCAATCCAGAACCCATTTGAACCCACCGGGGACAGGACGACGATTATTTTAGGCTTCAGACACGCTGTGGACGGTCATAACAGGTGTCCACTTATGAATAGGTGGACACTATCGTCAGTAGGCTGCCGTGTCCTCAAGGTCCGCGGCCCGGACTGACTGACGCATCGATTCAGTGCTATCACATCGCCGGCAACAAACCAATCGCTGATAAGCGTGTGATAGCTGGACAGTTACGTTAGGATGGACTCAGGAGCGAGTGTACAAGTTTTCAATGGACTGAAACAAAATGAAGACCCTTCTTATGACCGGTCACCGGGGGTTGGTGGGCCGGTATCTGAAACCGCTTCTCGAGCGGAAAGGCTATCACGTTCGAGGTTTCGACTTAGCTGATGGCAGCGGTGATATCAGCAATGGCAAGGCGCTGGGTAGAGCCCTGAAGGGCTGTAGCGGAGTGGTTCATCTAGCCGCCGTTTCCCGGGTGGTTTGGGGGGAACGAAACCCTCAGCAATGCTGGCTGACCAATGCGCTTGCCAGCGAACAGCTATTGAAATTGGCGACTGAAAGCGCACTTCACCCTTGGGTCCTGGTGGCGAGTAGCCGCGAAGTGTATGGCGAGCCTAAGTCTCTGCCAGTAGCCGACTCCGCTCCTGTTGTGCCGGTCAATATCTACGGACGGGCCAAAGCCTACATGGAAGCCAAGACCCTGGCGTGTCGCGATGCAGGCATCACGACCGGAATAGTGCGCTTGGCAAATGTCTATGGGTGCACTGATGATCACGCCGACCGTGTGTTGCCAGCGTTTTGTCACAATGCCGCTACTGGCTTGCCTCTACGGGTCGATGGCTTTGACCACCTGTTCGACTTTACCCACGTCACTGATACCGTTGATGGCATTACTCGCATGGTGGAGCAACTAGACGCGGGTGAACAAAACCTCCCGCCGGTGCATTTACTGCCCGGTGTGGGTACCACCCTGCAAGAAGCTGCTGAAATGGCGGTGTTGGCGGCCGGGACTCAGTCTGCCATTCATGAAGCCCCTTCGCGCCAATATGATGTCTGCCGCTTCGTGGGAGACCCAACGCTCGCGAAAACGCTGTTAGGCTGGAAGGCGTCCGTGTTGCCCGAGCAAGGGATCACGATGTTAGTGGACGCATTCAAGGCAAAGCAAAAACAAGGAATGTCAGTGTGAAGATTGTAAAAGTGATTCACGGCTACCCAATGCTGTACAACGCCGGCTCGGAGGTCTATTCACAGACCATTTGTCATGGTCTGGCGGCCCGTGGCCATGAAGTGCATGTGTTTACCAGAGAAGAAGACTCGTTCCGCCCTGATGGCGATATGAGACTAAGCCAGGACGTCGATAAGCCCGAAATCAGGCTGCATCTGGTCAACAACCCTCGGCACCGTGACCGTTATCGCTTGTCCATCATCGATCAACGCTTTGCAGAGCTGCTCGATAGCGTTCAACCGGATGTGGTGCACATTGGCCACCTGAATCATCTCTCCACCTCACTGGTGTCTGAGGCCAAGGCCCGACAAATTCCGGTGGTTTATACGCTGCATGACTACTGGCTAATGTGCCCGCGTGGTCAGTTCATGCAGATGCACTCTCCTGACGACGACCTCTGGGCGGCCTGCGATGGCCAGGAAAACCGAAAATGCGCGACACAATGCTATGCGCGTTACTTTTCAGGTTCACAAGAGGAACTGGAACAAGACATCGCTTATTGGGAGAACTGGGTAGCCCGTCGAATGCGTCACGTCCGCGAGGTTGTCGAACAGGTAGACCTGTTCATTTCCCCTGCACGATATCTGAAAGAGCGTTATGAACGAGACTTTGGCCTTCCGACGGGAAAAAGTCTCTACCTCGATTACGGCTTTGATCGTGCCCGCATGGCAGGGCGTACCCGTCCAAAGGATGAGCCATTTACGTTTGGCTACATCGGCACACATATTCCCGCCAAGGGGATACATCAACTCATAGAGGCCTTTGGGATGCTCAATGGGGAGGCTCGTTTGCGAATCTGGGGGCGTGACCGAGGACAGGACTCTCGAGCATTGCGTGCCATTGCCCAGAGTCTGCCCGAAGACAAGCGCGACCATGTCGAGTGGATGCCAGAATACAGAAATCAGCAGATCGCCCAGGATGTCTTCAGTCAAACCGACGTGATTGTGACGCCTTCGGTGTGGGTGGAAAACTCGCCATTGGTGATCCATGAAGCCCAGCAAGCCCGAGTACCTGTGATCACGGCCAATGCAGGCGGTATGGGCGAGTATGTACAGCACGGTGTTAACGGCCTGACCTATGAGCACCGAAACGTCGCTGACCTTGCCCAACAAATGCAGTCACTGCTGGATGACCCAGCGTTGGCCAAGCGACTCGGGGAACGCGGGTATGCCTTCAGCGAAGACGGCAATATTCCCGACGTAAATCAGCACATTCTGGATCTTGAGGCCTGCTATGCAAGGGTGATGGCATGAGCGAGCATCAGTTCTGGCGAATCACGCTTGATACCAACCCGGATAACTGCAACCTCAACTGCATCATGTGCGAAGACCATTCGCCTTACGCGACCAGTAAGGCGGAGCGGAAGAAGGCGGGTACCCTGCGGCCGATCATGAAGCCAGATTTGCTGGAAAAGGTGATCCGCGAAGCGGCTGTAATGGGTATTCGGGACATCATTCCCTCCACCATGGGAGAGCCGCTGCTTTACCCCTATTTCGACCGCTTTTTGGACCTGTGCCACGAGTTGGGTTTACGCTTGAATCTGACGACCAACGGCACGTTTCCGGCTCCCGAGAAACATCACAACGTAGAATACTGGGCGCGGCGCATCGTGCCCATTGCGTCTGATGTCAAAATTTCATGGAATGGCGCCAGCGAAGCAACGCAGCGCGACATCATGCGCGGCACATCCCTGGCTAGTCACATCGATAACGCCCAGCGCTTCATTGCGGTGAGAGACGCTATCAGCGACCAGCACTATTGCTCCATGACCATGCAACTGACCTTCCTGCGCAGCAATCTGGACGAGATTCCGGCGCTACTGGAGCTGGCCATCGCCCTCGGTTTTGATCGTCTCAAGGGCCACCATCTTTGGGCCCACTTTGCCGAGATAGAGAACCAGAATCTGCGCAATGACCTCGTGTATGCCGAGCGCTGGAACCAGGTTGTCAAACACTGCCAGTCAGTCGTTGAACTGCACAACCGGACGGCCACCCGGCAATTCAGGCTGGATAATTTTTTCGAGTTGTCGCTCGAGAATCTCGAGGACATTGCTCCGAACGGCGCTTGCCCGTTCCTGGGTAAAGAGATTTGGGTCGATCCGTCAGGGCGTTTCAATGTGTGCTGCGCACCCGATCAGCAGCGTCAAACACTGGGCAACTTCGGCAGTGTGGCTGATACGCCGTTGGTGAACCTCGTTGATAGCGACGTCTACAACCAGTTGCTTCAGAGTTATCAGCATCACACCCTGTGCAAAGGCTGCAACATGAGGCGGCCAGCATGAGCACTGACATCAAGTACAAGCCTGTCAGCAGGCCCAGTATTGCCGCCTGCGGTACGCACCATACGAATGGTTGCGGTGAGCCGCTGTACGACGCCAGATTCGATGATGTGTTGGCGTTCCACCCCGTTGAGAGGACGCAGCTCGCTCCCGTAAGCAAAAACGGCCTGGCATGGCATGTGGACACCACCGGCAAGGCGGCCTACACCCGGCGTTTTGAGCGTACCTTTGGGTTTTATTGTCAGTATGCTGCTGTCGTAACGAGCAGCGGGTGGCTGCATATCCGAGCAGACGGTACGGCACTGTACGATGAGCGCTACGCCTTTGCGGGGAATTTTCAGCAAGACGTTGCCGTGGTATGCGACAACGATGGGTATTATTTTCATATCGATACCCGCGGCCGTCCCTTGTACCCCCAACGCTGGCAGTACTGTGGTGACTTCCGCGGAGGCTCAGCGGTGGTGCAAGGGTCCGATGGCCTGAGCACCCATATTCGTAAAGATGGCTCCCTTGTGCACGGTTGCTGGTTTTTTGACCTGGATGTATTTCACAAAGGCTACGCACGAGCCAAAGACAGGGCCGGCTGGTGCCATGTAAACCGACGGGGAATGCCGATCTATCCGCAGCGCTATTGTGCTGTCGAACCCTATTACAATGGCTTCGCCCGATGTGAGTGTCACGACGGCGCCTTAGTCGTCATCGATGAGGCCGGCCAGTCGGTGCGGCAGCTACGAGGACCGACGGTAGACCCATTCGCTGCGCTGTCAGCGGATATGGTGGGTTATTGGCGAACCTTTACCATTGCCACGGCGATCGAACTCGGCGTGTTTGAGGAGCTTCCCGGACGCTTGGATGTTATTGCCAATAGCATCAATGTCGGCACAGATATGCTACGGCGGTTGCTGGCGGCCCTTGATGAACTGGAGCTGGTTGCATTCGATGGTGCCACTTGGCAAGCCACGGAAAAAGGGCAGTATCTGAGCTCTTCCGACCGCAAATCTCTGGCTGATGCGGCACTCGAGTACTCTGGAGACCTGCTCGAACAGTGGAAACGGTTACCGCGTGCACTGCGGGGAGAGATCGGAGATAGCCGTATTTTTGCCGAGGTGGCGGCTAGCCCACACAGGCTCTCCGGCCACCATAGAATGCTGAGTAGTTACGCATTGCATGACTACGAACACCTCGTCCCATCGTTGCCCATACAGCCGGGTGATACCGTCCTGGATGCGGGCGGAGGTTCCGGGACGCTGGCTCAGTTGATGCGTACCCAGTTTCCTGAGGCTAACGTGCTACTCGGCGATTTACCTCAGGTAATAGCCGCCTCCGATTATCCGAATGCTGTTACATTGGATCTCTTTGCACCCTGGCCAATCAGCGCCGACAAAATACTTCTATCCCGTGTCTTGCATGACTGGCCCGATGAAAAGGCGCAGATCATTCTGAAGCAGGCAGAGCGCTCACTGAAGCCCAATGGGTGCATCTACGTGATCGAAATGCTGCTCGAGGAGGGTTCTTCAGCGGGGGCTCTATGCGATTTACACCTGCTGGCTGTTACCGGAGGCAAGGAGCGAACCCGCCGAGCGCTGGAAGGACTGGCGGCAGAAGCGGATCTAACACTAACCGAGACGCTTTGGGCGGGACCACTGGTGTCGGTACTGTGTCTTGAAAGGAAGCAGTGACAATGAAGCGATTGATTCTGATCAGGCACGCTGAACGGCCTGCAATACCGGCAGACGCAGTCGGAAACGAGGTGTTACTAACGCCACAGGGGGAGGCCGATGCCCAAGCCTTCATACGGCAGCTTGCTTGCCCGGTTGTGAGTATGAAGAGCAGTCCAATATCACGTTGCGTACAGACCACCAGGTTGATGGCGGATGTCATCGGATATCCGGCTGAACGAATCGCACTGAGTCGTGACCTAGGTGACCCGGGCTTTATCATTTCTGACGGGGCCAAAGCGTGGGATCACTGGCAGGCCAAGGGGCACACCGCCGTCAATGAACACCTCCTGTCTGGTGCTGAGCGCTGGCATGGGTTTGCTGATCTGGAGCTGGCCACCCAGGCCTTTGCCAACACCATCATGACTGAACTCCAGGAATCAGAGCCCGGACTGCATGTCTGGGTAACTCACGACACAATTCTCGCGACCTTTGCTTCGAGGGTATTACCACAGCCACTGCCTATCCAGCAGTGGCCGCATTTCCTCGGTTATCTGGATATACGATTGGTCGGAGAGGGGCTTACCTTTTCTTATCATGGTGAGGGCTAACCTCAGATAGACCCGTGGCAAGATCAACGGGTAGCACCACCTGCCAAGGAGGCATTGTGCGCAAAACCAACCCCTCGAACGTCTTTCATCCCGATCAGTTCAACGCCGCGTTACAGCAGGTTCTGGAGACCATTCATTCGTTGATGGCATGTTCGCGGGAGCAGCCGTTGAATCCGGCAGGGCCTACCGGTGATCAGTCGTACAGCAACGACCAGGATCTATCCGGGTTTGAAGCCTGTCGGCAATTGGAACGTCCATCGGAATACCTGTCTGCGTTGCTGGACATCATCCGGGTCAATTTTGAGCCAAATCCTCTGGGTACGATGTTCCTCAATTCCAACCTGAGCTGGCTCTATGACGCGATACCGGCGAGGCCTTTTCAGCTAGGATATGTGTCGCTGGCCAGTGAGGATGACGAACCCTTTGAGGCATTTTGGCAGCGTGTCGTGGTGCCGCACTTGGATCGCTGCGGTTACGACATGTCTCAGACGCCGGCGTTCGCTGTGGTCATCACCGGCGACGAGCGCTATGACATGCCGTTCGTTATGGAGGTCCACGAGGGCTTGGATGCATACGGCTTCGTGGACGAAGAGGCGGTGGGGACACCGTTGATGGCGGGGACCCCGTGGGTTCAGATCGGATGTTGCCTGGATCCTGCGTTGCATCGACGCTTCAGGCTTTCGCTCTGGCTGCTGCTGGAGCCGCAGGACCGTTGATGCACCGGTCTGTAGCGACAGCCCGGTGGTCAACGCAGATCGACACCAAGGACTATGCTTGCCCCTTATCGACAGTCCCTACCACCCGATAACCGGGGTACTGGGCTTCGGCAATGCGCCTGGCCTCGCCTGGGCTTTGCGCGGTAATGATGGTGGTTTGGTTGACGCCGTTCTTCAGCAAGCGCACTTGAAACCGTCGTGCCATGGGGGAAGTCCTCTATTGGTGGGTTACGCTGAACGAGCATATCCAGCCTGCACGTCACCTATGGACGTTTTACGCAGCAGAGCCACAGATAGGGAAGAGGTGAGACGTGAAGCACAACCGATACTGCTGCCGGGAATAAGCGCCCTTGCGTTGCTCTTCCCAGTCGTTGATCAGAATTTCTTGCCAACACGTCAGTTGGTGACGCACTGACGAGTCATACTGCGCGCATGTCGTCAGAGGAGACGATCAGCCATGTCGCAATCGCCGATCATGCAAGCGGAACTTAGCATTTGTATACAAGGAGTCGTTCATGTCGTTTTACCACGAAGTGCTGAAGGATATCGCAAGTGGAAAGGTCCCTCTCCAATTCCGAGTAAAGGACCTGAGTCATAGCCCGGTACCCGGTAAATCCGGGCACTTCAAGATAGGAGATGTATCCTACAAGGAAAGCACTTTGCTTACGTGGCCTGCTAATTACTCAATTGGTCCAAACGGCGTGCAGGGGCAGCAGGTACAACAGGGTCGAACCCCCGCGTTTTTCAGGCTAGAGGTCGGGCTATATACCCCGATCGAGGAATGTGAAGCAGGGGAAACGGTTACACTTTTTTCTTCGGTTAAAGATGTTTCCGGCTATATTGAGGAACCAGAGGCTGAGATACTTTCAACCGTCCAGTTGGCTCCAGCTGCGGAGACCAAAAGCCGGACCGCACCCGAAATCATAGCGGAGTCCATTGCCCGTCGGCCCTTCCAGGTCGAGCTTCGCAAACAACGTTGTACCTATCCAAAGCAGCCTGCAAAGGGCTGGGGTGCCCGCTTAGAGGCTTATTTCTGGCCTAAATTAGAAAACAACTGGGCGCACAATCAATCCAGCCTTCAGGCGATGTACCAGCAGGCCGAGGCAATTGAGACTGAATTGCGAGAACGGCGCCAGCTGAATCCGATGCGCCTGTCCAGACTGTTTGATGACGTCTGTGCCTGGGGCGGCGTACGCCGACCGAGCGTTGAGGATGATGCCCTGGCAACCCAGGCCGAAGGGGCCCTGGCGGCCATTGATCAGGGTGAAGTGCCAGAACAGGGACTGGCGATCAACAGCGCCTGGACAAAATTGTATGCCATGCTGCGGCCTGGCCATTGCGTCATATTCGATTCGCGCGTTGCAACTGCGTTGATTGCCGCACTGGATCCCTATATCGAACAACTCAAGGATCAAAAGGACTTCGTCAAGAACTATAAGGGACTGGGTACTGTGCAGCAGGGACGCGGCGGTACTCGACCACGTGCATTCAGTGACACCTGGACCAATGGGTACCAGAAGTGGGATGCTCAGTTGGCGGCAAACCATCTATGCTGCGAAATTCGGGACTACCTGAATATACACCACGAACGGAGTGACTTCGCCAAGCCCGACGGGACACCGTGGACGCTGAGGGAAGTCGAGGCGGTGCTCTTCATGGACGGTTACTGACAACTGGAACGACGTCGCCCGACTCAGCCTCACAGCGAGCCGGGCTAACCATACTCCCTTTGGCATTTTTTGACCGCCCGTGGCAATGAAGACGGCTTAAGCCGTCACGATCGATGCGTTGACCTCGGCCAAACCATAGCGGCTATTCATCCGTCGAATGCGTCGGATCATTTCCGTGCGAAGGGCCGGCGGTGATACCACTTCGATTTGATCTGCCCAGGCACTGAGCTGACTTGCGAGATCGAAATAGTCGGGGCCCGTGCCGTCAGGCATGGACTTGAAGGGAAGGGAGAAGCCAATCAACCACTGGCCGGTCGCGGGATCCCGAGTGATGGTCTGATCGTCGCTGATCCGGACTGACTTGAAATAGCTGTCATAGAAGTAGCGGCTATCGGTGCGCAACACGACTTGTACCGTGTCGGTTGGCATGTTCGATGTTACAAACGGTACGCGGTCTAGCATGACCACCTCCGAGAGTTTGCTGGTGGTCAGTTCGCGTGTTTGTTGATTAGCATGATTGTACGCCATGACTTTGAGGTGGTTGTACTTGAAGACAAGCTTTTGCAGTGACAGTGTCAGCAGACCGGACCAACCTTGCTCATCGAAGTTCGAGGTATAGTGGGCCTGGATGACTCGACGGTCGAAGACCGCGTTGAAAACCTTGATGCGCAGATCCGGATCGAGTGAAACTGACTGCATCGGCAACGGTAGGTGCTGCAATTCGATTTTGTCATCAAGTGACTGGTACCGGCGTGCCACTGGATCGGATCCCCCTGACAGATTAGCCCGTGACGTATCGATCAGCGCCTCCACATCCTGGGCAACGTCCGGGGGCAACAGCGGCTTGAGGTACCGGTCCAGCAGCGTAAAAGACACCTGGCGGCTAATGCCTTTGCTGTAGTGGGCATCGCGAGCAAGCCAGGCGTCCTTGAAGGTCTGGCTATCCCACCAGTAGTAGCGACGGTTGCCCTCCCTCTCCGTAAGCAGGCCGTCAATATTCTTCTGATCACGTTTTAATTGCCGTTCAATTCGGCGGAGTCGGACAAACCAGTCTTGGTTTTCCTGGGTACCATGGGGCGGCTGCTCACCCTCCAATAACTGGCAAATCGTGCGTGGAGCACCGAATCCGCGGTTCCGCCAGCCCACTGGGATTTTCTTGAGAATATCGATGCCCGACATGGACAACCTCCTTGTCAGCTGTCATCGATCACTCGAACGGAAGACAGCCTCCAGATTGAAACGTCACTTCCTGACGTGAACATGATCTATTGTGTTTCTGATGTCAACGACGGTACTCAGGCACCGCTGGATTGATTCACACCGACGTGTGATGGCTACAGAAGGACCCGTATGCACACATTCAGGCAGGCAATACTCGAAGTTTTGAAATTACCTGAGGTGCGAGCGGCGGTGCGCCGGGATGAGGATCTTTACCGGCGCGGCGATAACCTGCTGAAGCAGAATGATCTTGGCATCATCAGCATGGTGTCCATATCCTTAAGCCTGCGAGATGACCTGATACATCAGGCCAGGCGACTTATCCAACTTGAAGATCCGACCAGGTTTCTGCTTCAGGAAATTGTCCGGTCCTACATTTTATGTGAGCCTGACGGGGAGGATGTTCGTATCGAGATCCTGCGGATCTACCACGAGAAGCCATCCGTACCGAACCGACCAGATTGATTCCTACAACGGTATTGAGTAAGCAACGTACCTGTTTCTCCTGATAGACAAGATATCTCGATCTGGAATGTGGTCCCATGGTACATCGGCAACTACACTGGCACAGTCTTCGGGCATCCAGCGGACAGGATGTACGTGAGGCCCTCGGGTACTTGAAGCCGCTCAACGACCAGTCTCGGCTAGCGACATTGCGATCAAGGCACTTAGGAAAGATCGTACACAAGGGAGATCAAGGGAATGAAAGAGATTGAAGGAACTCTTCAGCTGAGCGCCACCGACCTCGTTGGCCACCTCAACTGCGATCATCTGACATCGCAGGATATGCAAGTTGCGACGGGACAGTTGGCCAAGCCGGACTACTACGATCCGTTGCTGGAGATTCTGCAAGAGCGAGGCGATCGACACGAGAAGTCATACATCGAACACCTTGAAACTAGCGGTTTCGAAACTACGCGGATCGACTGTATCGACATCACCGAAGACGCTGTTGCGGCGACGTTGGAAGCGATGCAGGCTGGCAAGGAAATCATCGTTCAGGCTGCTTTACGTCACGGACGCTGGAGCGGGCGGGCTGACATATTACGACGAGTGGATGCCCCCAGCGCTTTGGGCAACTGGTCGTACGAAGTGATCGATACGAAACTGGCCCGCGAAACCAAAGGCGGGACGGTCCTGCAACTCTGCCTGTACGCTGATCTGCTCGCAGAGACACAGGGCGCGATTCCAGAACACATTCATGTGGTAGCTCCCTGGTCATATTACGAACCACAAACCTATCGATTTGCAGATTTCGCCGCATACTTCCGTCGCGTGAAAGCGGCCGCTGAGGCCGCAACGAATGTCGAATACCCATCGGAGACCTATCCGGATCCCAAAGCTCATTGCGATATCTGTCGGTGGCACAACCAGTGCGATCAACGCAGGCGTGACGATGACCACCTCTGCCTAGTGGCGAACATCACAAAAAACCAGATCAGCGAACTACAAGCCAACGGCATCACCACAATGAAGGCTCTGGCGGATACGCCTGTACCGCTACCATTTCAGCCACAAAAGGGCTCGATTTCATCTCTTGAAAAAGCCCAGGCACAAGCGGCAATCCAAGTCCGCGCCCGTGAAGCAGGAGAGCGGCAGTTTGAGTTTCTCGACAGTGTCGCCGGGAGTGGTTTTGGGGCTTTACCAGCGCCCTCAGCCGGAGACGTGTTTTTTGATATCGAAAGTGACCAATTCGTGGGCGAACATGGTCTGGAGTACCTGTTGGGGTATGCGTATCGGGATGAGAGTGGTGATAAGCGTTACCAGGCCGAGTGGGCCTTTGATCGTGACGGCGAGAAGGCAGCGTTCGAGCGATTCGTCGATTTCGTAACCGCCCGCCGCGTCATCTATCCGGACATGCATGTCTATCATTTTGCCCCGTATGAACCGGCTGCCCTGAAGCGTTTGATGGGACGCTATGCTACGCGAGAGACCGAGTCCGACAACCTGTTGCGAGGGCTCGTATTCGTCGATCTGCTTAGTGTGGTACGAAACGCTCTTCGTGCCAGCGTCGAAAGCTATTCATTGAAAAAATTAGAGCCATTCTTTGCGTTCGAGCGACAGGTCACCTTGCACGATGCGAATGTGGCGCTGACAAGATTGTCGGCAGAGCTGGAGCTAAGTGAGATCCCAGAGATCGAGGAGGAAACCAGGTCTGTCGTAGAGGGGTACAACGCTGATGACTGCTTATCGACCGCTGCGCTAAGGGATTGGTTGGAGCAACTACGCACTCAACGTATTGACCAGGGTTGTGATATATCGCGACCAAGCCCGGGCCAGGAGGGCCCTAGCGAAGAGTTAAGCGAACAAGCCCAACGCGTACAGGACTTGATTGCTCGCCTTACTCTTGATGTCCCAGTCGATCCTGATGAGCGCACAGATGAACAACAAGCCCGCTGGATACTTGCCTATCTACTCGAATGGCATCGTCGAGAAGAGAAAGCGACATGGTGGGAGTATTTCCGGCTGAGTGATCTGACGGCAGACGAAATGTTGCACGAGAGGGCCGCCTTGTCCGGCCTTACGTTTCTCGAAACCGTCGACACCAGTCCCAAGGGGATTCCGACACATCGCTATCGATTTGAACAGCAGGATACGGATATTCGTGGTAACGATGAGGACCTAAAACAAGTAGGCGGTGAGAAGTTGGGGACCGCAATCGCGATATCTCAAGATGATCGCACTATCGATATCAAGAAGACCGGAGCCACGGCTGAGATCCATCCTGACGCTGTATTCGCGCATCAGGTGATTCGTACTGCGGAGCAGGCCGCCTCGCTGTTCAGACTGGGTGAGTATGTTGCCGAGCATGGTATTGAAGGAGACGGTCCGTTTCGCAGTGGCCGTGCGCTGCTGTTACGCGAAGCACCGAATCTCAACGGCCAACTGATTCAAAAAGAAGGAGAGCTGACACTGGATGCGGCCTTGCGCCTGACGCATCAACTAGAAAGTGGTGTGCTCCCTATCCAGGGACCGCCTGGCACAGGCAAATCCCACACCGGTGCGCACATGATCTGTGAGCTGGTACAACAAGGAAAAACTGTCGGGATTACTGCGAATAGCCATAAAGTCATTCGTAATCTGCTCGATAAAGTAATCAAAGTAGCCGCCGAATTGAACATCACGCTTCACTGCATCCAGAAGCCCAAGGACCCAGAACCGAACACGACATCGTTAAGCTTTGCGAAGAAAAATGACGACCTGTTTGCTGCGCTGGCCAGTAGAGATTCTCAGGTCGCCGGCGCCACCCACTTCCTCTGGTCACGTGAGGAGGCACAAGGCACATTGGATGTACTGGTAGTGGACGAAGCAGCGCAGATGTCATTGGCCAATGTATTGGCCATATCTCCCGCAGCCGAAACATTAATCCTGCTGGGGGATCCACAACAGCTAGAACAACCGATCCAAGGCTCGCACCCGGATGGGACTGACGCCTCATCGCTAGAGCATATCCTCGGCGAGAAGCAAACCATCGCGCGTGATCAGGGGTTGTTCCTGGAAACGACCTGGCGGTTGCATCCCGACATCTGTGCCTTCAATTCAGAGCTGTTCTATGAATCGAAACTGGATGCCATGCCGGACTGTGTGCACCAGACAATTCACTCGGACGGCTCGATTGTAGGTAACGGCATACGCTATCTACCGATTCCCCATACTGGCAATACCAACGCCTCGATCGAGGAAGCTGAGGCCGTCCATGATCTAGTGAACCGTATTCTTCACGATGGCTCGACCTGGGTGAACCGTGATGGGGAAGAGGCCCCGGTGACGCTGGACGACATTCTGATCATCACGCCCTATAACGCTCAGGTGTTTGAGATTCAGCAACGGTTGCCGCACGCTCGGGTCGGTACCGTCGATAAATTCCAGGGCCAGGAAGCACCAATCGCCATATTTTCGATGGCCACATCCAGTCATGCCGACGCTCCACGAGGCATGGAGTTTCTTTACAGTCTAAACCGGCTGAATGTTGCAATCTCTCGTGCCCAGTGTATGGCGATTCTGGTCGCTTCACCGTCGGTGTTTGAAGCCGAATGCCGAACCCCACGTCAAATGCAGCTAGCTAATGCATTCTGTCGCTATTTGGAGATGGCCAAACCACTGACATCAATCTGAACAAGTGTTCACGCTGTAGTTCATTTCAGCGGAACACATGCACCCATGTGACACAAGGAGTGACGACATGAGAAAAGGAAAACGGTGTCCTGAATGTACCAAGGTCAATGTGCCCGGCGCGTATCAGTGCGGGCACTGTGGCACGAACTTAGAAGGCGTGCAGGTCCAAAAATTTGAGGTGCCGGATCGAGAGCAGTTCATTCATGGGCCAGATTCTCTGGTTGCTGATTCGGATGGGCCCGCTGAGACAGCACGCGAAAACGTCTCGCATCAAGGCGTCCTCGTGAACGAAGCACCCTTGCTCTCAACTTTCTTCTATATCCTTTCAGCCTTGTCATTGCTCGGAGGGGTCATTTTCTGCGGCAAACTGTGGCCCGGCGATCCAGGCTATGGCAACGAATGGAAAACGATCGCCTATATACCGGCTATGACCTGGTTGACTGTCGGTATCGTCCAGTTTGGGCTGTTTGCTGCGGTAGGCCTGGGGCTCACCTACTTGAAGCGTATCGCCGACAACTCAGACCACGCCCTTCGACAGAGCGCTGACTGACAAGGCGGCATGCAACATCGGTCGTTTGGCCACAACGAGAAGTCCTGCATGAGCAAGCACGAACGCTTTTTCGTTGGCGACAATGCCAATTTCTTCCTGCCGCTCAACGGTAAATACCGAGAGTGCGGTTATGCCTGTATCCACGCGCTATATGACGCGTTGAACGGGCCCGATACCGATTACCGTAACAACCTGATTCGACAAAATGTGATCGACATTTTTACCGATTCGTTAACGGAGTTGCCCATTCTGGATGTGGATGGCGATCTTGACGAAGGCAAGTTGAGCGGCGGCGATCTCGCCAGAATGATGCTGAAACGGTTGCAAGAGTGTGGTTGGGTGGAAACCTTTCGAGATCCAAGTCACATGGTGACGGCTTATCGCTTGACCTGGATGGGGCGTCGGTTTGCGGCCGCCTTGACCCAAGACGATGATGAGATCCGTATCGATACACAGAACACCAGGGCAACCTTGGCGCATCTCAAGCAATTCGTCGATCGACAGACTCATCAACGCCAACTGGACACCGACGCGTTAATGATGGCGGTGAAAAGTGCCCGTGGTCTCATCGTAGCTGCAGGCGCCGAAAAGCTGATCGCGAAAGAGGGGCTATCAGTCATTTACCGCGATCCGAAGGCGTTTGAGCAGTCGGCGCGTGAAGCGGATAGGATTCGAGCAAGTTACGGTGTCAGCTCCCGAGCACTGGATGGAGAGTGCTACCTCAAAGAAGAGCCAGCACTGAAGATGGCGCCGGCAGGGGTGATCCATTGGGAGCAGAGTTGGAGCTGCAATGATCCCGGAGCACTTACGGATTCTTACGCAGGCCTGTTCATCGGCCAGGGTGGACGCAGGGTGAAGGGAGATGCCGGTACCCTGATCCAAACCAAGTCCGGCTGGAGCGTGATCAGTGGTGACGGTCCGATCGACGCTGAACAGGTGGTCATTGCGCTGGGGCCCCTGGTCACCCATGCTCCTGGCTGCATTCGGATACCGCATACAGATGGTCTACAAACGCGGCTATCACGCGCATTTCAATGCGCCGGTGGCCATCAAACGCCCCTTCCTTGATGCATCGAATGGTGTTGTGGCCGCATCGATGCAGAAGGGGCTGAGGGTTACCTCGGGGGCGGCGCTTGTTGGACTTGACGCCCAGCCGGTCCCAACACAGCTACAGCAGGGCGCTCGCGCGCTAGACGAACTGATCGAGCTTGGACCCAGGGTTGATGAGCCGCAATGGTTCGGTAGCCGACCGTGTTTACCAGATATGCTGCCTCTGGTAGGTAAAGCGCCGAAACACAAGGGGATGTGGTTCAACTTCGGTCACGGCCATCAGGGATTCACCCTAGGCCCTACAACTGCACACCTTTTAGCCGATCTGATTGAAGGAAAGAGGACTGAACTTACCGCTTTCCTTGACCCGGCAAATCGTCTTTAGAGTACTATCCCGAATATTTCAGTGGACCTACCGGCCTATATGGCCACGACGCAGTGAAAGCCTTTAACGAGCACGTCGACACGGTCGAGTTACAGGACTACTCATCCGGGAATACACCTAATGCCACGGTCTGGATCCAAGCTGGTGTGAAAGCGGCAATTTTAATGGGCGGCGTGTGCACGGAAAACAGCCGTGTGCAGACGGGTATCGAGAACATCGCTGCTGCTACCGTATTTGCCCTTAAGAGCGAACTTCGGGGCATGTTTAGCTGGAGGCTGGACAACGACCATGGGCAGCAGGGCCAGAAAGAGGACATCGAGCCCATTTTCACAGGTGCAAAGGCCATCTATGATACTGTCCAGACACACCGTAACGGCTAAGTCCTCATACTAATTCGTTAACTTTTAAAAAGCCCGACCGGTTAGACCGGCCGGGCTTTTTGGTCCAGCAGATCATTCTGAAGTGGCTTGAGCTGGTGACCCACTGGACTCGGGCTCCCGCCGCGTTAACGTAAGTGCAGATCTTCTGCTTCCTTGCGGTCATGAATTCCAAAACTGTTAGGATGCACTTAGTGGGAAGATGCGCGCTCACTTAACGCCCGACTGCAGACGATTTGCTTCTTTGACATTGGCAGATGTCGAGCCCTAGGCATGAAATCCCGTAAAGCTCTCGAATGGTCTGCTAAAGCACAACGCTAAACAATTGCAGTAGGCCTTGGGATTCGTGTCAGCCAAGTCAAAGCCATCCGAATCTCCAACGCATTTAAGCTTATTGATGCTCAACGAACGGCGCACCAGATTTAGTCGATATTTGCAACCGTTTGCAAATATTTTATATAAAATTCAATTCCCAATATTCAATACAACTATTACTCATTGATTTTCAGGTAGGTCCACTTGAAACTGAAGCCAGCCTTCAGGTGGTTCAGCTTGCAAGATCTTTCTAGTCATCGAGAGAACCTCTTCTCTGGAAACCTTTTGTCCACTCACTACTGGAGAAGACGTAAGGCGACTAGAAAAAAATCCAACCCCTTCTGGAGTCAATGAATACAATTCACCAGACTTAATTAAAACTGCATATGGGTATGATCTTTTTGGTTCAAGGTGCGTTTTAAAATTTTTCATAAATAGACCCAATGGAAAGGCTTGCCCAGCCATCATGCCACTCACTTCTAGCAGCGCCTGCATATAGGCACGCATTTCACTGGTATTAGCATTAGGCGGTGTTGCTATTCGATTAAATGTAGCCATCTCGATACCTCATAAAAGTAAATTAAGCCATAACGATTAAAAAAAAGAAGCAATATATGGCTAATACTGCCAATAATTAATATACTCCATTTTAAAACAAAGTAAAGGCGCCAAAATTTGAATTTCTTGATAAAAAATTCATATACAGAATTGGCGCGATAACAACATCCACAATAAATATGGCGGCTCAAAATTTACCGTAATTTATTAAATTACGACATTGATACTTTTAATGTATAAGGAGCGACATCTAATAAATTTAATTTTTACTATTTAAAATATGCCATGCAACCTTGGGCTCAAACGACCCAACTTCATAATATCAAATATTGTCACAACGCCACTCTAGCGGGCTTTCTAGGCGGACAACAGGAATTTCGCTCCAACGTGTGGTGTAAGAGGGCGAGAGATACTGGCGCTTCATTGTCCAGTTCTTAGCCCGGCTCTGCCCGCCAAACCATACCTGGCCCAAACCGCTCTGATTGATTCGGTCCAGTGTTTCCATCAGCACGGTAGAAGAGGACGGACGGACGTTTACTTCCAGCAATGACGGCTGAAAGGTGCCCGGCTCGTAGAAATCGCTCAGCATCACACCGGCTTTCATATAGCGGTATCCAGGCTTCCAAATTGAGCGCAGACCTCGAACCGCCGCTTCAATAAAGTCGCGGGTGTCAGCGGAAGGTTCCGGTATCCCAATGTTGGCGCTATTCGAGTAGTACGGGTCAGTAGAGTTGAACGGGTTGGTCCGAATGAACACATTAAGCATCCTGGCCGTCGATCGCTGGGCACGGAGCTTCTCGCACGCTCGTTCAACGTACCTACAGATCGCTGCATGCATGTTGTCGTAGTCAGTGACCCGCTCACCAAACGACCGGCTGCAGACGATCTGTTTCTTTGATGGGGGTATGGTGTCTAACTCGAGACACGAAATACCGTTGAGTTCCCTGAGGGTCCGTTCGAGGACTACATTGAACTGCCGTCGAACGCTTTTCGGATTTGCATCAGCGAGCTCCAGAGCCGTCCGTATCCCCGCAGTATTGAGACGAGGAGCTAACCGACGTCCGACGCCCCATACTTCGTCGACGGGCGTGATCGAGAGTAGCCTGCGCTGTCGAGCGGGATCCATCAGATCCACGACACCGCCCGTCTTGGGGTAGCGTTTAGCCGCGTGGTTCGCCAGTTTGGCCAGCGTTTTGGTCGGCGCGATACCGACACACACATGAATTCCGGTGCATTTCTGTACCTCGAACCGCACCTGATGACCGAACGTTTCCAGGTCAGAACAAGCCGATACCCCGCTTAGATCCAAAAAGGCCTCATCGATGGAATAGACCTCAACCCTGGGCGCCATCTGCTCGAGCAGACTCATAACCCGAGCTGACATGTCACCATACAGCGCGTAGTTCGATGAAAACACCTGGACATCATGCTCTCGGACCAGCTGCTGGATTTGAAAGAACGGCACGCCCATTTTGATGCCGAGTGATTTCGCTTCAGCGGAGCGAGCGACGACACAGCCGTCGTTGTTCGACAGCACAATGATAGGGCGCCCCTTCAGGTCCGGGCGAAATAACCGCTCGCAGGATGCATAGAAATTGTTGCAGTCCACCAGCGCAAATACCCGCGTCATCAGTTACCTCAGAGAGTGAATGACGTTGGTGACCACACCGAAAATCTCCAGCTCGGATTCATCCCTTAACTCGATGGGAGAGTACAAGGCATTGGCCGCCTCAAGGCGCGGTGCAGGGCGCAATGAAAGCCGCTTGACCGTGAACTCGCCGTCGACACTCGCAATGACGATATCGCCGTGTATTGGGTCAAGCGAGCGGTCGACAATCAGGATGTCACCCGAAAGGATTCCCGCCTCGATCATAGATTCGCCTTCGGCGCGCACAAAGAACGTGGCGGCGGGGCGCTTGATGCATAGCTCGTTGAGGTCAAGCGTGCGCTCAATGTAGTCCTGTGCTGGAGAAGGGAATCCAGCAGCAACACGCTCGATGAATAGTGGGACTGCCAGTGCCTTTGGCTCACCGCATCGTCCCAAAACTACTGCTGTCATAGCGAAATCTCTTAATACTGTACAAATATACAGTATAGCGATCCCCCAGTGTGCAAATCCATCCCTTCGACGCTTTAGCATTGCTGGTTTGCCAGGCGTAACCGGATGATGCTAACGCCTGCAATATCGGCAGTTTTGGCAAACTCGGCAGAATAGACGCCAATTTCGGCCTATTGCCCACATGATCCAATCTAATTCGCTCTAATTTTGACCGTCGGCGATTGAAGACATTTATGAAATAGGCGATAAAGAGCTTTCAAGCCTCGAGATCGGGCTTCTCACCGGTGTTTTGAAATTGATCTAAGTAGGGACAGGAAGTCACTAGATTCTGGAACCAGAGCAGGGAATGCAAGAGATGACATGGCCTGACCAGGACCGCTTTCCAACCAACAGACCGCAGTTCACGGTACACAGCGCGATCATAGACTGGTTCTACACCTCGGAACAGATTCTGCTCATCACCGGTTTTGCCAGTCTCGACAAGGTCATCGAACTCATTACGTCGACTTCGCCCGATAGCCAGCAGGTCCGCATACTGTTGGGCTCAGAGCCGTTTGGCTCAAGTAAACAGCGGTCGATCCAGCCCGTGGCCGAAGAACTGAGGGACTACTGGCTAGAACGAGGGCTTTCGATAGAGCAGTGTCCAGTCGTGGAACGAGCTGTTCGGGCGCTCAGAGAGCACTATGTCGAAGTCAGGATGCCACCAGAGCAATCTCGCAGGGTGCACGCAAAAATATTTTGTGGCGACAGCAAGGCGATGTTGGGTTCCAGCAACTTCACGCAGCCAGGGTTACATTCCCAGATCGAAGGCAACTGCCTTTTCAGTAAATCCAGGGATGCAAAACGATTCGATGAAACCTGGCAACTGGCTGAGTCGATTTGGGATCTGGGTATTCCTTGCAATGAATGGCTGGCTGACCTGATTGAGCAGCTGATGCGAATAGTTCCTTGGCAGGAAGCCTTGGCCCGGGCATGCATTGAACTGTTAGAAGGCCAATGGGTTGATCAGTTACTCTCTTTGCGAGCCGAGGGTCAGACACTATGGCCCAGCCAGCGCGATGGGATTTCTCAGGCACTGTATGTACTGGAACGCACGGGAAGTGTTCTGATTGCCGATGCTACAGGCTCTGGAAAGACGAAGATGGGTAGCTTCCTCATCCAAGCGATCTCGGCGAAGAGTACAGCTCAAGGGAACCTCAACCACCTTTGTGGCATCATCTGTCCGCCCAACGTGGAGGACAACTGGCGCTTTGAGACACTGCGTCGAGGTCCCAATGTCAGCGTGGTATCGCATGGGCTGGTAGGGCGCTTAAAAGGCGAAAACTCGGGACTGATCCAGCAGCTGCTCGACGACGCTGACATCCTCGTGCTTGATGAAGCCCACAATTATCACAACCTTAAGTCAAACCGCTCGCAGAAACTGCTTGAAAATGTCGCTCTGCATTTGATGCTGTTCACGGCGACACCGATCAATCGATCGGCGAAAGATCTACTCGTACTGATCAATCTCCTGGGAGCAGACAACCTTCAGGATGAGACGGTCAACCAGCTTGAAAAGCACCTGGCCGGGCGAAAGAGGATTACGCAACTGGACGACATGCTAGTCCAGCGGCTCGCCAATGACATCAAAGCCTTCACAGTACGTCGAACAATCAAGCAGTTGAAGGCCTACATCGCGTCCGAACCTGAAGCCTATCACAATATACTGGGTTCACGTTGCACGTATCCCGAGATCAGGAATAGGGTCTATCCACTCAATGAAAGTGACAGCGATCGGCAAGTCGCGGCACAAGTAAGGGAACTCGCCAGCCAGCTGAAAGGATTGGTAAATCTGCAAAAGCCAATCAGGGATGATGTAGGCGCATCAGTACATGGTACTGAAGCATTGAGGAACTACGTTGAGTTTCGAATCAAGTCAGCCAGCCTTCTAGCCGGCTACCGCGTGATGAGTGCAATCCGCTCATCGAAATATGTGCTTATCGAGGAATTGCGTGGCCATACTGAAGCATGCCATGAGGCAGGGCTCCCGCCTGATGGCATCGTGACAGGGCAAAACCCTGTGCTCAATAAGCTAAGGCGCCATTGTACAGTGATGCCTAAGCCCGCCGTCGACCTGGAGCTTCTTCCTGATTTTCTCACCGATCCAATGAAGTACGACGAAGCGCTTCAACGCGAGATTGGACTATATGACGAAATTCTTGCGCTTACCAGACGACTAAGTACACGACGGGAAGAAGCAAAAGTTGCGCTTATCGTCGAGGCGTCCAGGCAGCATAAGAAACTGATCGCCTTTGAATCACGACGACTGGCAATCAAGTACTTCAAGCATCGGTTGTCATCCCTTCAACTAGATCACGAAGTACACTTGGCGACAGGTGCTGATAAGAAGAGCAAAGCCCAAGTATGCGCGGTAATGGGGCTGCCAGGAGAGCGCGGTGCGCATATAGCCCTATGTTCGGACGCTATGGCAGAAGGCGTAAACCTCCAGTCAGCATCATGTCTGATCATGCTCGATACGCCGTCGGTGATCCGCATTGCGGAACAGCGTGTCGGGCGAATAGAGAGGCTCGATTCACCCCATGACACTGCTACCGTCTACTGGCCGCAAGACTCGGAGGAGTTCAAACTGCGCCGTGACGACCGCTTCATTGATCGGGTTCGTACCGTTCAACGACTCCTTGGAGGTAACTTGGTCTTACCCGAAGACTACCTCTCCTACGAAAAGGAAAATGCTACAAGCGACGAACTCATCAAGGACCTAACCGCCGAACGGCGCGATCAAGAGTTCGAAGTCCAGACACAGGACGCCTTCTATCCAGTGCGTAGCCTCTTTGAAGGCGAAGACACACTGATATCGAAGGAGATCATCGACAAAATGAAAGCCACTACGGGAGTGGTAATCTCATGTGTCGGAATTGTACCGGCGCAACATCATGCATGGGCCTTCGTCTGCCAGGCAGGCACGAAGGACTATGCACCTCGCTGGATTCTAGTCAGTAACGAAGCCGGCCAGTCGACGACACAGCTTGAGGAGATAACTAAGTTCCTTCGTGAAAATCTTGGCGATAACGTCGAGGATCTGAAGCCCACAGATTCTGCAAAGGAACAAATGATTCACCTGATCGATCGTTTCAAGGAGGATCAGGAGCTACGACTGAGTAAACGACGTGTCGCCGTTCTCAAGCTGCTAGAACGCTATATCGACAATGAGGCAAATTATGAATCCAAGCACCAGCGCCAGGAGCGCATACAGTTCTATGGTCGTGTTCAGGCACAGCTACCTTGGCGCGCACGTGGATTACTGGATGCTTCGGATACGCCACCGAACCTTGTAACACTGGAAGCGCTGGCAGATGCCTTTCAGCAGCTGGTTCAGCCACTGCGAATCGAAAGGCTTAAGCGTGATGGATCGAAACGACTGATTCGGTACAAGGATCTGTTCGACACATTACGAAAGCGTCGAATTGACTATCAAGCACTGCACGAGGCCTTGGAGCCCGCGCTGGACAAGGAGGCTATCGAGCCTCGTTTTGCTGCAGTGATTTTTGGCATTAGCTAGTGCTTCACCCATCTAGTGAAGTTCAGAAGGAGATTTTGATGAGCACGGAACGCGAAGTCTGCTGGTTTGTTGGTGCGTTGTGGGGCGGTAGTGAAGATCAGTACCAACGCTTCATCAGCGAGGGCATCTGGCAGAACGGTTATCACGACAAGTACTTGGAGCTCGTCAAATCTATTCAGCCTGGCGACCGTATCGCAATCAAGAACTCGTTCGTTCAGAAGCGCGACCTACCGTTCAATAGTAACGGCAACAACGCCTCCGTTATGGGTATCAAAGCGACCGGTACCGTGACTGAGAACCTTGGTGACGGCCGAACACTCAAGGTCGAATGGCACGTCTGTAATCCAGAGAAACGCTGGTACTTCTACACCTACCGGAGCACCGTTTGGAAGGTGGAGCCTGACCGGTGGCTCTCCAAAGCTCTGATCGATTTTGCATTCAACGATGTACCCCAGGATTACGATCGATTTCGTAACGACCCCTTCTGGAAGGATCGCTTTGGGGATACTGCGAAGAACGCTTCGAGCTTTCGCTGGGCAGAGTTCTACGAAGAGCTCGCCAACAAGCTGCTTGCCTACAAGAGCAACAGAACGCGACTTGTCGATCAACTGCATACCATTGCTACCCAGGTCGATGGCCTCAGCCATCTTAACGACCGCTATGCAGACGAAAGCTCGGGACCGCTAAAGGACATCTGCCCGTTTACGGTATTCGGCACCTTCAACCGAGGGATTACCGATACCAACCGTATCGCGATTGCGACCAAGTTGGCGAGCTTTCTTGGCGTAGAGGCAGCACTACCACAAGCGTTCGATGGCATACCGATCCTCAACAATCAGAAATCGTGGTTCTTTGCCTTCGCGCATCACCGCAAACCAGATGACATCGATAAGCTCTGGGACGTGTTTGAAAAAGCGCTCTCGTACGCCGACGATGAACCTGCCGTAACACAGGGCCCCTTCGCGGAAGCCTATGATACAGCCACTCAGATCAACGGTGTGGGCTGGAATCTAAGCATGGGTTTGTACTGGATTCGGCCTTGGTTTTTTATCACTCTGGACAGTCAGTCACAGACCTACATCAGTCAAAAGCTGGGCATCCAGATTGCGAAGAATGGCCCGAAAGGCCGATGCAATGCTGCAGACTACCTCCAGGTGCTGCATTCGGTCGAGGCACGCTTCAAGGAGAAAAACTTCTCCGTACACACGTTCCCCGAGCTGTCTCTGGAAGCTTGGCGATACCAGCCGCCAAGTAGTGGAGGGCAGTCTGCAAATCGCTGGCGACAGGTCGTCTATGAGCGGGTCAAGCAGCTTTGCCTCAACAAAGACAGCGGCGAATTTACGCGACAGGAGTTCCAGGATCGGTATCTCGAAGAGTTGAAGGAACTGTATCCCACGAACAATACGGTTGGTGCGACCGTCGATCGTCAAATGCAGGTGTTACGAGACGCCGACCTGGTGGAGTTTGTAAGTTCAGGCCTTTACCGTTGGCTCGAGTTCGACGAATACAAGTCGGATGAGGGTGACCGGGTCAACGAGGATGGACCCGAACATTCGACTATCGAGCCGTATACCGTGGAAGACATCGTCGAAGATGGGTGCTTCCTTGAGCGCGGAGATCTACAGAATTTCCTTATCAGACTCGAACAGAAGAAAAATATCGTACTGCAGGGGGCGCCTGGAACTGGTAAGACTTGGCTGGCAAAGCGCCTGGCATACGCGTTGATTGGTGAGAAAAGCAGCGAAAAGGTCAGGGCGGTACAGTTCCATCCCAACCTGTCTTATGAGGATTTCATTCGAGGCTGGCGTCCCCAGGGAAACGGTGGTCTGACGCTGGTAGATGGACCATTCCTCGAGATGGTTCATCTTGCACGCAACAACCCCGACAGCAAACATGTGATTGTCATCGAAGAAATCAACCGGGGTAATCCCGCACAGATTTTTGGTGAGATGCTCACTCTACTGGAAGCCGACAAACGAACACCCGACGAAGAGCTCGAGCTGAGCTACGGCACCAATGATGCGAATAAGCGGGTTTACATTCCAGCAAACCTCTACGTCATTGGCACAATGAACATCGCCGACCGTTCACTGGCGCTCGTTGACTTGGCATTGAGAAGACGCTTCGCCTTTATCGACTTGGAACCCTGCCTAGGATCTCGCTGGCAGACTTGGGTCAATAAGCAGTTCGGATTCGAGCATGGAATTCTTGCCGATATCGAGAGCCGAATGATCTCTTTGAACGCGGCAATTGCTGAAGAGCCGAGTCTGGGTAGCCAGTTTATGGTTGGGCACAGTTACGTCACACCGCCCAATGGAGCTGAGATCGACGACCCTCGAGCCTGGTTCTACCAGGTAGCGAAAACCGAAATATATCCATTGCTGCAAGAGTATTACTTTGACAACCCTCGTAGAGCTACCGAGCTACGTGATCAGCTCACCGAGGGGTACTGATGAACGCTGCAAACGACATTGATGCAAATAGCAGCCAAGTTATCAGCGGTATTCCAATCCGTAATATCTGGCTTCTGATGCTATACGCGTCGGACCTCTATCGGGATTTAGGCAAAGGCAACTATTCGGTTGAGGAAGCACCAGACGAAATACCTGACCTTGTGGCTCAGATGCTTTGCCAGGCCGTTGAGCAGCGCATCAGGCGCAACCTGAGCTACGGCTATCAGCTAAGAGAAGAGGCAGTAAGTCGTGTCCGAGGACGTATAAACCATCTTGAAACAAAGCGTAAGCAGCTACTGGAAAAAGGGCGAGTACATTGTTTATTCGGTGAGCTCTCCGTCAATACTCCCAGGAATCGTTACGCAAAGGCGGCTCTAGACGCGCTTACCACTTTGGTGAAGCCCGACCTGAGCCGCTCTTGTGCGTCACTCGCCAAGCAGCTCTTCATGATGGGCGTAGTGGGTCGCAAGCCTGACGCCGTCACAATGACCAAAGAAGTTTTCGGTCGCCACGATATCGACGACAAACAGATGGTCGCGTTGGCGCACTTGGCATTCGAGCTTAAATTGCCAACCCAGATGGTTGGCAATCACCGGCTACAAACTCCGGAGCAGAACACCGTCTTCCTACGAAAGCTGTTTGAAAAAGGTGTGGCAGGGCTATATGCAGTAAGCCTTCGTCCCAAAGGGTGGAGCGTGAGAGCAGGTACAAAGCTAGATTGGCAAGTGGAGGCATGCTCGGATGGGGTAAACAGCATCCTTCCGTCCATGACGACCGATATCACCTTGGAAAACGATAACCAGCAGATCGTCATTGATACGAAGTTCAACTCCGTGCTGACGAGAGGTTGGTACAGGGACAACACGATACGTAGCGGATACCTGTACCAGATGTATGCGTACCTGCGCTCTCAAGAGAGGGCCTCAGAGCCCAAGTCACTGAAATCAACAGGTATCCTATTGCACCCCTGTGTTGCGGAAGCACTCGATGAGGCAGTTACCATTCAAGGCCATAAAATTCGATTTGTGACCGTTGATCTCTGTGATACCGCATCAAGAGTTCATGACTCTTTATTGCAAATAGTGGGGTCTGGCAACAGTGTTGAAGCCCAAGCCCTGGGATTTAGGCACTGATGCTGCTCGAATGGGTCAATAATTTCTTAATTTACCGATATTTCCATTTATTCTAGGTGTCGGATGATGTTACATCAGTTAATGAAATCAAACGTCTGCTTCGTGCCCAAAACGGACATTGGTGAGCTATGAAATCGGTATACTGTCCCCGGAATTCCGGTCCCAGAACTCAGGCATCGTCGCGGGCTATGGCAAGGACTTGATGCGGTTGAATATGCCACCCTAGAATGGGTTGGCTGGTTAAAGAATCACCGCCTACTGGAACCGATTGGAAATGTGTCCCCAGCTGAGCGAGAAATGGTGTACTATCGTTGACTAGAGGAGTCAGGTGAAGCGGCCTGACTCGTAAAAATGGTATCCGGTGTATCTGGGGCGGTTCAACAAACCATATTATGCGCCTATGAGTTCGACTTTCTATCTTCCACGTAGACTCTCGAGTAATGACGAGATATACACTGAAGCAGTGCTGCTAGCCGCTTCTAATTACGTTGTTGTCTTGGCCGAACCCGGCGGTGGGAAAACTGAGCTCATGGGTAGTCTTGCCCAACAGTTGGGCACAACAGCCGTTACTGCGAGCCGATTTGGATACGTGGGAGCAAAAGCAAAAGATATTCCGTTGGTTATTGACGCATTCGATGAGTTAGCAAGAGTGGATGCCTCCGGCATTTATAAACTTCTCAGCCAAGCTGAAGCAGCCAACCCAACACACGTCTACTTGTCGAGTCGGTCCAGCGAGTGGGACAACGCAGCCACAAATGCATTCAAGGAATTTCTCGGCCACTCGCCTTTGGTGGTACGACTATGCGAGTTTAATGAGGCGGAGCAGCAGGCGATCTTTGAACATCATGTACAAGAAGAGAACTTCGAAGCATTCCAGACCGAAGTTGCTCGATTCGATTTAGAGATGCTACTCCCAAATCCCCAGTTTCTGAAACTGTTTGCTGACGCCTATATCGAGAGCGAAAGACATTTCACTGACAAACGATCGATTTTTACACAAGCGGTCGAACGTTTGGCGAAGGAAGCAAACACCAATGTAACGAGAAAAAATCCGACACTTTCGACCACTCAAAAAGTTGACCTATCATCGGAAGTTTTCGCCAAGCTCTTGTTGTCTGGTGCAGAAGGCGTTGGCACGAGCGAAGCCACTGAAGAGCGGATGTATCCTTTGCTGGCGTCACTATTTAAAGACAACACAGCGGCTGACGGAATCCTAGCAACCCGACTTTTCAAACCTGGCGACAGCGCGGATCAACATCGTCCGGTTCACAAGATCGTCGCTGAATACTGCGCAGCGGGCTATCTCACTAAGCGGATTAAACACCCAGCAGATCCTCTTACACTTCCCAAATGCCTACCTATCATCGCCCCAAACTCCACAGTGCGAGATGAACTCCGGGGGTTGCTTGGCTGGATGGCTGCACTCGGCAACAAACCTATCGAAGAAGCTGCAATTGAACTTGACCCATACGCGGTACTTGCGAACGGCGACCCTTCCCAGCTTGAACATTCGTCAAAGCGCCTACTTGTAAAGCGGCTGAAAGAAATTGAAGCCAAAGACCCCTACTTTCGAAGGGGGGATTTCTGGCGTAGGTTCAGTGTTGCTGGCTTCTTCACCCAAGAGGTTGTGGAGGATATAAAACCTCTTCTCGCTACCGGAAGTGATGGGCACTTACGCGATCTGATTCTTGAACTTTTGGCGGGGTCGCCAGCAATTGAGCAGTTAAGAGATGAGTTGCGCCAGCTCGCTTTAACGCCGGACGAAAGCGAGAACACTCGAGTGTTGGCGAGTTCGTGTTTGCTCGACATAGCGGGTCATGACCATCGCGCTGATTTGGCAGTTCTCTTTTCTGAAGCAAGTCATACTTCGCTTAAAGTAGCAGCCAAGATCATCGAAACGCTAGGCCCGGCAACATTTCAGAGGACATATCTTGCAGGGTTCTTTCAGGTTTGCGCAAAGCTCTACCCCGGCCAAAAAGAACGCCGTGAGCGCACAATAGGTGCGCGTTACTTCGTGAAGCGTTTCATTGCCGGGCTAGACTTGGTCACTATCGAGTGTCTTTTGGATGAATTGACCAAAGACCTAGCCTGCAAATGCGGCAAGAAGCCTTACGAGTGTGATTGCCGAAAAGGTATGAGCAAGATTATAGGCTCAATGCTGGACCGTTACTTTGAATTGGCAACGCCACCTTTTGATCCTATACGAATATGGCAGTGGGTTGGAAACCTGAACTTCCATTGGAGTAAAGGTGCAGACCAAAGCAAGGCGGTTCAAGTGCTTCAAGAAGACGGCGGCCTACGCCAAGGCATTATCGCTCATGTTTTCGGTAAACTGACTGACCGTGACCAGATTTTCGAGACCAAGATACACAAGTTCGAATGGCACTCGCACTCTGGCGTTCATTTTCATATTGATGACTACAAATTCATAGTCGATCTTGCATTTGAGACCGACAACCAGGACTTGTGGGCGAGTTTCATAACCAGACATCAATACCATCCAAATAAGGGAGACCGAAACGCAGACAGCTTGCGGCGGCATATGCGCGAGCAAGCGTCGGAGAAACCCTCGTTCATGCGAGAGTGGGTTAAGTCCAACAGGGTTTCAGCTCAATTTGAACGTGAAAACCGAATGCCAAGTTTCAGGCATACCCGTAGAATGAAGCGCCATCGCAGGCAAGAAGACGACATCCGCGCAGCGAACATCAAGTATGTTCGGGATAACCGGGAACTTGTAGAAGGCGGACGTCATTGGGGGTGCTTGGTTCGCTTCGCAGAACTAGTGCTCGAGAACCCAGGCAAAATCGAGCACGAGTTTGGTGAAGAGACACTTGTCCGAAATGCCCTCAGAAATTGCCTCGACTTTATTGACGATTATGTTCCCGATCTAGAACGGCTTGCCGAACTCCAATGTGCTTCACAGGGCCTACACTCCGAAACGATCCTCTATGCTGCTTGCTTGGAGATCCTGCGTGTAGAAGGAAACCTAGAAAGCGTTGATCTTCGCCTTCTAAGAGCACTGCGAACCAATATCCACATGGGCTACAGCGCAGTCTCCGAAGAAGACCGCGATATATTGAAGGCTGAAGTTGACCGTCTGATATTTCCTGATACAGCTAGCGCCGAGAATTTTCTCCGGCAGTATGTTGAGCCACAACTGGCGCAGTCGAGGTGTATTCATCCTGAGGTTTGGTTACTGCGCGGCGAAGATGTCTTCAGCCATTCGCGCGCCGCTCTATCAATTGAATGGCTTAGGCGTTTTCGTGGGTTGGCTCTTGGTCCACTAGATACGCTTTTTGAGACCGCTGCTCAGTATGGCAATCCTGACGATTTGAAGGAGATTATTGCTGCGAGTTGCGCAGAGTTTATATCCTGCTGCCCCAACCCCACTGGTAGTGAGTACATCGAACAAAAGCGTACATTCTGGTTCGTGCGCGCGTGGTACTTTCTGACCGAAGCACCTAAAGCATGCTGGGAGTGGCTAAAAACCGATAAAGATACAGTGTTTCTACTTCATGAGCGGTCTGGGCGAATGAACAGAAGCGATCATCCCTATTGGCCTAAGCTTACATCACGCAAGGTAGAAGCTATTTTGGACTCCTTCATTGACCAGTGGCCCAAGGTAAACCTGCCGAGCCACGGAGGGACAGGAAGCCCCAAAGAAGAGAACGCCTACCGTTTTTTGACCGAAGTGATCTGGTCAATCAACTCAGATGATCCCGATGCTGCTATTCCTGTTCTCAACCGACTTCTTGCCAATCTGCGTTTCGCAGACCTGCACAAGGACTTGAAGAGCATACTTGCCGGTCAAAGCAAGAAGAAAGCATTGAGGGATTTCGAGCCGCCGACACCGCAGGAAATTGTAGAGAGACTTGACCACGATGCAGTGGTTACTGTGGAAGGTTTGCGTCAACTCGTGATTCAAGAGCTCCAAGTCTTTCAGAAAGCCATAGATGGTGGAGAGTTCAACTCCGCAGATCGCTTCTATGAGAAAGGTGAACGGCTAGGGGAGGTACGGTCTACTGAGATTATTGCTGAGCGCCTCAATCTAAGGCTTGAGCCGCTAGGCATCTCAGTTACGCCAGAGCATCAGCTAAAGGGCGCAAAGCGGAGTGATTTCACAGCGACCAAGATGATTGGCGGCAAAAGAAGACTACTTGTTACAGAGGTCAAAGGGCAGTGGCATGATGAACTATACACAGCCGCTTCCGCTCAACTGCATGAGCGCTACTCTATCCACCCAGATGCAGAGCAACAGGGCATTTTCCTGGCAATCTGGTTTGGCGGAGATGAAAGGGTTGCTGGGCTAAAAAGACACAGTATCGGAAGCGCTCCGGAACTAAAAAGCAGCATTGAAGCAACGCTACCGCCAGAACTCACAGGGCTAATTGATGTGTTCGTTTTGGATGTGTCCAAGCCCCAATAGCACGCTTTTTCATGAGTGATATAGTTACCCAGCGAGCACCTTCGCCAGCGCAGCTTGGATCACAGACAACTGTTTGCCACCGAATTGGGCTTGAGCCATGGAGGGGAATTCCGGGAACAGTATACCTAATTCTCAACTCATCAATGTCCGCTCTGTGCCGAATGCAACACGGCCTAGCTGACTGATTATACTGACAGTAATGACGCAATGAGGCATCAATTTAAGTAATATCAGAAATTACGGAAATTACGAAAATTACGGCAAGGCAAGTTTCCGCGAAATCAGGTTCAGGTGGCTGGTAGCGACCGAAAGCGGTCAACGGTTCTACCATCCTTATCTGCAATCATTGAATTGAGAACTGGAAATCGCTTCATGTTTGTACAAGACTCAAGAGAGTGGGTGGTGAAATGCAGCAATTTTTGGGCATGCCTTTTGGTTCGACTGATGGAGAAAAGGTATACCTTATCGGAGGGTGAAATGCACGAAGGCCGGCTTTTTGCACATATACATCAAATGATTAAGATTACCACCGATAGTTCGAAGAATATTAAAAACGCATGCCTTCTAATAAGTATTATGAGCGCGGAGAACTAATTAACAGCTTGTTAGGCCTGGAATTTCGCGTAAAACAAGGAGGTGAAATCGTTCAAATTACAATATTTGTATATTTTAGAAGATATATTTTAATTTATATAACTTAAGGGTACTAACATGACAGAAAAAGAATTTGATAAAGTAATTATTGGTGCAATAAATGCTGCTCAAGAAATTTTACACAAATCAGGAATAACCGACAAAGTAGTACATCAGATAGGTTTAGCAAAAGTAAAGGACATTAATGCCGGTATAACAAGCGCCGATCTAGTTGTAGAAGAGTTCCATAAATGCAAATGCTGGGACTGTGTTAACACCAATGGTGGCGGGTGCATTTGTTGTGGCCCTGCTTGTGATTGCTAAGCCTAACAAATAAAGGCACGGGAAGCAGCAAAACTGCGCCGTGCCTTAAGCGTTATGCGTAAAAGTCTGTGGTGCATATTCTTCTGGAAAGTTGACCGTCAATGATGAGGATTAAAATATGAGTGATAGGGAATTGGAAGAGATAAAAAAAGACACCATGAAAATTCTTGAGACGACGAATCCTGATGATGTTGCATACATCACGCAAGAATTATTAGACATGGAATACGATGACGAGTCCGATTTCTCTGAGGAAAAAGAAGGCGAAAAATCTGTAACTGTCATTTATGGGCATAACATGGCATACCGTACGATAAATGGTACGCAGTACTACACCTACAATCGAGGCAACAATCCACCAACATGCGCTAACGCATGTGGCGAAACTGGAAAAAGAGTACCTTGGAATGCGTGGGACCATCATTCGTTAACTGATCGCTGTTCTCATGGAAATACTCTACACAGTCTGATTACGAAATTTGTAAAAAGATAACTTTATGCACTATGTCTAACAGCAGGCACCTGTGCCTGCTGTCAATAAAATCTAGGTCGTCACAACTATCAAGAGACACATATGCTAAATCGATCAATGTTGATTATATCTGCGATGTCGACACCGACATTGGCGTCAGCAGAATATTGGCAAACGCTAGAAGACACAGCAACAACAGCTTTTAAGTTGACATCTAAATGTTAGTAAATAATAAAGTGTAGGTATAGATTCGGAGTTGAATTCACGCCCCCATATGCGAGTTATATGAAAAGCTTCATAAATTTTTACGAGGAGTTTGCACGCCATGAGTAAGCCCTTAACACCCGAACTCGCTAATATTTACGCGTTAAAAGCTATGATGTGTTCCCGCACGTATATTCGTGATCCAGAGAGAACTGAGTTTCCGATTGAGCATCTAGGGTGGCGTAAGGTAGATCTTAAAGGTAATTCCGTTCCGAAAGACGAGAACTCCTATGCTCCGCACAGTATGGCCGGAAAAGTCCTTTCAAACCTACAGTTTGATATATGGGAAAAGGAAGGGGCACAAGATACTATATTTGCATTTAAAGGCACTGATGAAAAAATTGACTGGCTCGTAAGTAACGCAGCACTCGGAATTTCTATTCCATATAAGAGTGCTAAGAAGAAAGTTCACAATTATAGGAAGCGTTTCCCAAGTCGACATGTTTCGATTACCGGACATTCATTAGGTGGTGGTCTAGCACTTTCAGTTTCTGTTTGGTTAGGGCTGGATTCACTGGTGTTCAATAGTTCACCACGAATTTTCGATGGCTGGAGAAACGCAAATGAGCCAGCGGAAAGGATTGCTGTGTTTCAAAGGGGCGACGTACTAAGTATATTGCGCAATAGGTGGCCAAAATTTCTAGAAAAGGTGCCTAGAGAAAATATCGTGCAATCTAGCTTCGATTATAATGGAGAGAACAGCCATAGAATGGATCTCATGGCTGAAGGAATAGTTCGCCAAGCAAACAGCCCTGTCTACGTCTCTATGGCGCAGTCGATTCCGACGAAAGTATTGACATAGGTAACTATTGATTTAGGGCTATTCTCTACATGGCTGTATGATAAAGTGAAAACTAGTAATTTTGAGAAGGTAGTCATACAAAGGCGAGAGATTACTGAGATGTACTAATTCAGACTCGATCTGACAGTTACCGACTTTTCAGGCAGTGACTGTCAGTTCAAAATCAGTTCAGCCTCTTCTCCAGCCATACTGATTTTCCGTCCAGCAGGGTTTCCATTGGTGTACGGCCACAGCACATCTTCCCCTGGTGGGTACGTTCAGTGTTGTAGTACTCGATCCATTCGTCCTGATCGGCCTGGAGCGCTTCGATGCTGTCGTACAGCTTGTGCCGGAAGCGGGTCTGCCTACCGGTTTGGTGAAACCCATGCATCGCACTGATTGGTATCCGTAACAGTGGCAGACAAGCGTATACCTCCATCCTTGTTGTTTCGATAACGCCCTTGCTGAACTGCCCCGGCTTTACCGGAGACTCCAAACCTTGAGAGGATGGAGTCATGAACTCGACCAAGAAGTATTCCCCGGAAGTCCGCGAGCGTGCTGTTCGCTTAGTATTTGAACAACAAGGCGAATACCCATCTCGATGGGCCGCGATCTGCTCGATCGCCAGCAAGATTGGCTGTACGCCCGAGACCTTGAGAGCTTGGTGCAAACGTGTCGCCAGATTGCATACCGACCCAAAGCTGACATTCAATTGCCAATAAGCAAAGTGGGTAGAAATGTTACTCTGCCCCCAAATTCCATGGATTTTTCAATAAAATGACGACACAAGCGGCGATACGAAGTCATAGGTGCTGGTCTTGTCGCTCCCCACGGAACGTCAGTTAGGGCAGGTAATTGACCCTGCATTACCTGCATACACGTCAGCTATGGCGATAAGCGGTGAGAGCTGTGACGATGTCGTTGGTGCCGACAATGTGACATGGTGCTCATCTTGGCCTTCGCTTTATCAGGCCACGCCACCGTTGGCGCGCAGCACCTGTCCATTGACCCATGCCCCGTCTTGCCGGCGAGGAAGGCCACGACGCCGGCGATGTCGTCCGGTTCGCCCAAACGCTCCAGCGGCGGCATCTTGGCGAAGGTCTGGATCTGCTCTTCGGTTTTGTTGTCCAGGAACAGGGCGGTGGCTACGGGGCCGGGCGCCACTGCATTCACGGTGATACGGCGACCGCGCAGCTCCTTGGCGAAGACGCGGGTAAACGCCTCAACGGCGGCCTTGGTGCCATTGTAGATGGCATAGCCGGGTAGATTCAGTGCCAGTGTTGTGCTCGACAAGTTGATGATGCGGCCGCCGTCGTTCAGGCGTGTCGCGGCTTCGCGCAGGGTATTGAATACGCCCTGGGTATTGATCGCGAAGTGCCGGGCGTATAGCTCGTCACTGGTCTGCGCCAGGGGAGCTGTCTTGAGGATACCGGCGTTGTTCACCAGCACGTCGATCCTGCCGAGCGTCTCTTCGACGGCAATACGGGAGTGGGGTCAGGTCTTGCCTTTTGCCTATCCTGCTTGCTCTACCTCAATGTCCGGTTTGTGCCGTAAGAGGCGGCAAGCAGGCAGCCGTAGGGTAGGGAGGTCCGATTCCAATACCATCAAATAATACCTGCGGCTCCAGCAATCCTGCGATGGTCAGCCTGGAGGTCGCTACTACTGCGAGGGAAACAGTTGCTGCAGGGAGACGCCAGCAACCCTACACGGCACCGATGACAACCGTGACATGACGCCTTGCTTGGCCGACGTCTCCGATGCTTCTCTCGATTGGTTGCTCAGTCCTTTCACTGCCGAGCCGGCTGACTAGTCCGCCCACCGGCTTTTGGTATCTCTATCGCGCTTCCTTGACGAAGCGAATGGTATATCGGTCTCCGTCGATCGACATCACTTTCCCAATCAAGTCATCGCGAGGGCTAAAGCGCTTCTTGACGCGGCTGGCATCTTCACCGCTTTGAACCCGCTGCGTCTCCTCGGTCGACACGATGATCAAGCGAACAGGTAGGCTCTCCTGGTGGGCTCTCGTGACATTGGTCATGAATTCATTGTTGCCAGGCCCAGACCAGCGGTCGAACGAGTCCGAGAACACCATGGCATCTTTGATGGCCGGATCTCGGTGATGGGCCCAGAGGCTCACCACCAACTCATTGTTGTTGTTGATCGATGAGACGGACCACTGCACATTTTTCAGGGTGGCGCCGAACTTGGCGAAGGCTCCGGAGAAGGTTTGGCGGGACATCATCACTTCCTTTTGTCGTCCAGTTTCTTGAGTCTAGATCGAGTCCATAGCTGGCCGCTTTCTATACGGTCAATTCGGGGTCTTAAAGGACCGGCCTTCGTAAATATAGCTATCAGTAGTTCCGAGAACACCAGGATCAGTCTGATGCAGACTGCTGAGCAGCAAGCAGATCGCCCACGATTTCGCTCGGGTTGTTTTCGACATACCAATACAGCCTGAAAAATATAGTTATAACAATAGGTTGAATGATGTTATGAGAATCCACGTAACCCATAAGTTCGCAGCAAGCTCAAGAAAGCAGGGCATCTGATTGTTGATGCCCCAGCGCGACCAGAGAGCCTGCTGGACGGTTGGCATGCCAACCTGATAGTCACCCAACGACGCAACTGCGTGCTTTTTATCCATGACCTGATGCGCTATGCGGTCGCACTGATCGGCATGACGTAGAAAGATCTCAAGCAGATCGATCGCTGGTTCAACGACATGCTGGTCAACAGCATGATGAAGCTCGGCTACCCGAACGAGTTTGTGGAACAGGCAGCCAGGCACCTGACGCCACTGGAATTCGATACCCAGTGCGATCGATCCGTGCAAGGCACACTAAGGGTTGCGGCGCAGGATCTCGAATCATTCACCTGGGACGGCAGACACATCATGACACTCGGTCGGTACTCGTTGTCAGCGAAACTGTCCCTACGGCCGTGCCGTACCAAGGGTATGAAAGAGATGGAATGCCTGTGGCCACACAAAGAAATGGCGAAACTGCTCGAGCAGCTTCCTGCGTAGGATCGTCTGTGACCAGACCATATCATCTCAGCGGGCCAAGTCAGTCACCAGGAAGCGTGCGCTACGTTGCATTACGTGGCACTTATCCCGCAAAAAACAAATCTTCGCGACTCTCCGCACTGGTAGGTGCCGAAATCACAGAATCCGATCGTTAGTTTGATTGTGGGGGTCGAGTGAGCCCAGTGAGATGGGGCTAAAGCCCAGAGAATACGTGGCTTTGAGCGAATCAAGCGTCGACCGGACTGAATCCGGTCCTTAACTTGAATTAACACCAGAAGCGACTAATCCTCATCGCCACATAGTGCATTTAACATAATATACATTATATGCATATCAATATTGGCCAATATCAGGGCCTTCAGAGCTGGTTTGTGTTTACCAGCGGCACATCGGAATTATGTCTTCAATCCAGGTTCGCGAGCCGATCGAGGGGTTTTCCTTCTGCGGATTCATGACGCTCCGCCCGCGTGCTGTGCAGGTACTGCGATGTGGTTTCGATGCTGTCGTGCCCGGCGTCGGCCTGCACGTGGGACAGCGGT
Organism: Oceanospirillaceae bacterium; assembly: GCA_013373085.1. Taxonomy (GTDB): domain Bacteria; phylum Pseudomonadota; class Gammaproteobacteria; order Pseudomonadales; family Balneatricaceae; genus Marinobacterium_A. The sequence goes on from JABXIM010000059.1 coordinate 49,255, forward strand.
CGCCCATTGAAGTTGATGTCGTGCGAGATGCCGGTATGGCGAATGCTGTGCGGGGTCATGGCGCGCATCTCCCGGGCATCCTGGTCGAAGCCATCCCGTTCGGCGCGGTCCGCCGCTTCGGCGATGACGTCCGATATTTCGTCGCGCAGCTGGCGGATTCCGAGATTGGCGTTGAGTATGCCGGCGTCCCGGCCGCGACCGGCAGCACGGTGACGCACGAACAGCGGCGTGGTTTCATTGGGCGCAGGCAATTCGCTAAGCCCCAGGTAGCTGCGATAGCGCTTCAGTGCTTTCAGGAGTGCTCTAGAGACCGCTACCATACGTTTCTTGCCGCCTTTGCTGAGCGGCACGAAATAGCCCCATACGCCGGTCTTGCGGTCACGCCGAAATTGACCCATCACAGGCGAAAACCCCGGGCGTGCTGCTATCTCCGATATGCGGAGATAGCAGCCGTACATCAGCGATATCAGGAATCGGGTGCGCTCGTGCTCCTCCGGGTTGCCGGCCGCTAGGCTGTCCGCCGTGGACATCACGTACGACCACTGGAGTTCGGTAAAAGCCTTGAGGTCTTCGGCATCGTCGAGAGCACCTGGCTGTCCGGTTCTGAAGCGGTTGTTGCGGATCAGCATCAGCGCCGGATTGCGCTCGGTGTATTCTTCCTGGATCAGGTAACTGAAGAAGGACGACAGTATCGCCAGCTTGGTTTTGAGCGCCCGCTCGGTAATGCGGTACGGCACTTCCTCGCCTTCGACTCTTTTACCGAGAAATGGCCGCCACTGCGGGTTTGGCACGCGTTCATCGAGCTGCTTCGAGTGCACGAACTGGGCAACATTCCGATATGCGATGAGCGCAGCCGGCGGCCGCATGCAGTAATCGATATAGCTGCTCAGATGTCGACGGCCGAGATCCGCGACCGACACGCGCTCGACATCGAAGCACCAGTGCAGAAAGGTTGTCAGCTCGCTGCGGTAGGTTTTGTAGTTGTTTTCACTGTGCCTTTGCTCGAGCAGCCAACCAAGCGTGTACTCATAGACCAGCCCCGCGTCCTGAACCGGCCCCAGCATAACCTCCGAGAGATACTGATTGACGTGCGGATTGCCGTCTTCGACATGGCGGATCGAATCGAACAATGGCATGGCCGGTGGCATCTCGAGCATTTTAAATCTCCTGCTTATCCTAAGCGTGATGCCAATTAAATCATATAGTTATACCCAATTGCCGATAAATTGCGTTATCGGCATTGAAATCAATGTCGACCTAAAATACGCCACACATGTGAGTTGCGATCCGGTACCCCGCTCTTCTCGTTGATGCAGCGGTGAATGGTCGTTACCGGGCGGCAGGCACATCAATGCCATTGGTACAGTTCCGTGCGCTGGCAGCCCCCCCGAGCAGCAGTTTCTTCAGCGCCATTGGCGCGGCGAAGGACGATCCCTTCAGCGGCGGCCACGAGCGCTTTGGATACTGGCGACCGGAGACCGCGGATATCGGAATGTCGGCACAGCCGTCGCCATTGAGGTCGTAACCTGCCGCAACGCCCTGCGCATCATCGACGCGATAAGCGAAGTAAGCGGCCTGCTCGTGGAGGTCGACGAGTGCATTGTTACTGACAAAGTCGCTCAACTCCTCCTCCTTGGCGCCAACTGTCACCACTCCGCTGGCAAAAGAGAAAGTATTGACCGTGCCTCGCCCGCCATTACCGGCAATCGTCACCACCAGGACACCCTGGCTGGTCAGGTACTCGAGCTCCTCGATGATCGCGAGGGTACGGTACCAGTCGCCGCCCTCCTCGGCCCAGGTCCTCAGTTTCGACTTGTAGTCTTCGCGCTCGTCTGTCCGCAATGGCTTTCCGAATGCGCTTATCAGCGTCGACGATTCCCAGGCCAGCAGCACCGCATCCACAGGTTGCTCGGGAAACCGCGCACGTATTTCCCTCAGGTTCAGCACGATCGCATCCAGCGGATGCATATCGAAGCCGATCGGATAATTAAAGAACACCAGATCAGGATGGGATGCGATCAGGCGCACCAGATCGCCATGGAAATATGGCTCCTTGCGCCGGTCGCTGTCGACATCCAGCAGGCCGTAGAGCCAAAGCTGCACCTCCCTGTCCCGCTCGCTGGCGAAAAGCTCGGTTGGCGGAAAGAAGCGATCGACGATCGCCACGCGTCGCGGCAAACTGGACGCGGCAGGCGGTGATATCAGGCAAAGCACGAGTATCAGCAGTATTGCGGGCATAGGCGGCACCCCGTTAACCGAGCCGGTCAACAAGGTTCAGTATAGTTACCGCCTGTGGCTATTTCGCCGTATTTATAATATCCAATACGTACAAAATACTCATAAACCAACCTACTGTGTGAGCGCCTGATGCGTGTCGCGGTAGGCGGCCGGCGTCGTTCCACTCCATTTTCGAAACGCACGCACAAAGGCGCTGGGCTCTGTAAATCCGAGCAACGATGCGACTTCCTGCACCGATACGTCCGGGTAGCTGAGATACTCCTGCGCGGCATTGAAGCGACTTTGGTCCTTCAGCGCCTGGTAGGTTGTGCCTTCCTTGTCGAGGTGACGCCGCAGCGTGCGTGACGACATGTTCAGTGCCTCGGCGACCTCCTGTATCGAGGGCGGCGGACGGCTGAAGTCACGACCAATAAGACCTTTGACCTGGGCGCTGACCGAACGGTCGCCGTTGACCATCACCATCAGCTGATACGGAGCCGTACGAAGAAAACCGCGCAGTGTCTCGGCATTCTGCATCATCGGCATCGAGAGCTGATCCGCCGGAAATATCAGACGGTTGTCCGGCTCGTTAAACTCGATAGGACACTGGAACAGATTCTGATAGTCGCTCAGGTTGGGTTGTTCGGCAAAGGTGAAGCAGGCACGTTGCAACGGCAACCGGTATCCGATCATCCAGCTCATGAAGTGATGCCAGATCGAAAGCGACGACCGAATCAGCGCGGGCGTTTCGTTTGAAACCAGTCGCCGGACGGTATCGGCGGGCATCGAGTCGAGCGCGACATAATGAAATATCGCCTGATCACCATCGACCAGAAGGGTCGGTTTGACCGTCGGACCTTTGCAGATCTCGTAGAACTGACTGCAACGCCTGACCGCATCACCGAGGGTCGCGCAGGTAATCATCGCGAAGCACATCATGCGGAAGGTACCGGTTGGCAGGTTACCGCCGGTCAACAGGCCAAAGGACTCATCCTGCACCAGCCACATCACATGCTGATAAAGCTGATTGAACTGGTCGGCAGGAAAGTCCGAACGGCCCTCGAGATCACTGCGCGTCATGCCGACCGAGCTCAGCAGGGAGTTCAGGTTATAACCCTGCTGCTCGGCATGCGAGAGCAAGCTTTCGACGAAATCGATACTGACAGTGGCAGAACGGGACATGCTGTGTCTTAAGTACTAAAAACAAGTCTTTGTTTAACGGAAGTTTTTACTAAACACAGAAAATCCTCCGCCAGCCCTATCCCGCAGCCTACCGGCTGGAGACCGGGCTGTCACGTCCGCTACATCATCGCCTGCAGCTTTCCCTTGTCTTCGGCACTGGGCGAATGCATCACGTTTAACAGGATCTGCGCGAGTTCACGCACCTCGGCGCTGGCCTCTGCATTATCGACTACCTGCTGAAGTGCAGCCGCGTCGGTATCGCTGACCTTGTGCTGTATATTGGCCAGCGCACTGGCGACAGTTTTTTCGGCGTCGGTGGCGCTGTCGCTGGCGACAATCGCCTGCAACGATGCTTTTTCGCTGTCGGAGGGAAAGTGATTGAGGTTGTACAGGATCGTGGCGATCGTGCGCGTCGCCTCGTCAGCAGCGTGGCTGAGGGGTGCGGCCAGGGACGTTAGCGCGATAGACAGAGCAAGAATGAGGGATTTGATTGGCATCAGGGTTCTCCCGGTCGGTGGCAGCCGTGAATTGATGGTCGGCTAGCTGCATCATCGCTGCAAGTCTAGTCCATGCCCCGCCGGGAGTGCGATTATTGGAGGCGCCCCGTCGCGCCGCCTATTAACCGGGCGTGCAAATAGGTTCCCTCCCTATTTGCACGTCGCACCACGGAAACGGGCGCAGGTGCGCTGACATGCTGGTTTCCGCGGCGTTCGCATTGGCCTGCGGCCAATGATGAAGCATCCCTGCTTCATGCATTAACCCGCCGGGTTAATAATATCGGTCAGAAGCGGTAACCGGCACCGATCATGTAGACCCAGGGATCGACATCAACCGATCCGACTTTGCTTCCGTTTATTTTTACATCGGTATCGATGTCGATGTACCAGACAGCGGCATTAAGCAGCCAGTTCTGGCCGATTTGAACATCAGCACCAAGCTCACCGGCCACACCCCAGGAGTCGCTCAGCTTCAAATCGCCGCCGCCTTTCAGATCTTCATTGAAAAAATTGGTGTAGTTCACACCGATACCGGCGTAGGGCTGAAAGCCGCCCAGATTCAGCTGCGGAACATACTGCAGCGTCAGGGTCGGGGGGAGCTGATCGGTATCGCCAATCTTACCTACGCCGTCTAGAGTGATGTCGTGGTTAAACGGCGTGGCAACCAGCAGACCGAGACCGATGTTGTCCGACAGCATGTAAGTGCCGGTGATACCCAGCGCATCGCCGTCGTCAACATCAAGGCCTTTCAGAGACGAACTGGGATCTGCGTCAGGCTCTACGGATGCGTACCCTGCTCGTACAACAACATCACCGGCTTCATACGCAAGGCTGTTACCGGCAACACTGGCCAGACCGGCCGCGACCATTACGGACAAAAGGTGCTTTTTCATTTTTCGACTCCCGAAAATGACTGCATGAACTTGTGGCGCCATTAAAGTTCCTTCCGGGAAGTGAAACATTGATCTGAATCGTGTTTTGCCCGCAATCCGTTTATTTGCCGGTATTTCCGTTGCTCCAGGTCAGTTTTCGCTGTCGGGACGGATATTCTGATTCATCCGCAGCAGGTTATCCGGGTCGTAACGCTGCTTGAGCTGCATCAGACGACGCTGGTTCGGGCCATAGGCATTCCCCACTCTGGCCTGCTCGTCTTCGGTCATGAAATTGACGTAGACCCCACCTGTGGCAGCCGGCGCGAGTGCGTCGAACAATGCGCGAGCCCAGCCAACGCAGCTTTTGTCTTCGGCGGCCGTTTCCCAGCGTGCGTGCATGTTGATGACGAACTCGACATCCCGGTGCGGATAAGCGGTCGCTTCAGCCGAACGCAGATTTATCACGCCACCCAACTGGCCGACAAAGATCTCGCAGTGCGGCGACGGCAGCGTGGACGTTGCCGCGACGAGACTGTCGATCACGCCATCGTCGAGCGCCTTGAAGTTGTGCGACTTCCAGTAATTGCGGGCGCCCGGTGTCAGCAACGGATCGAATGCGGTTTGCCAGGCTCCGTAAGGCTGCCGGCCCAGGTGTTCGCCCAGCGGCGTACCCAAATGACGTAGCGGCTCGATCAAGGCATCGCCCTCGTCGGGATTGCCGCTGTAACACAGCGCCAGCAGGATCACTTCGCGACCGTGGTCTCCGGCATCAAGGAAGGGTAATGGCGGCGCTTGTCGCAGCACACACCAGACCGAGAGATTATCCGGGGCGTCCGCGGCAAACGCCCGGTACTGCCGCATGACGGAAGCGGCCTCGCTCAGCGGGTAGACGATCAATCCGGCAAACACGTCCGGACATATGGGGTGCAGCTTGAATTCGAAGCTGGTGACAATGCCGAAGTTGCCGCCACCACCGCGCAGAGCCCAGAACAGGTCCGGCAGGTGCTCTTCACTGGCATGCAACATCTGGCCATCGGTCCCGACCAGGTCCGCCGATAGCAGATTATCGACGCTCAGACCGAAACGACGCGACAGCCAGCCGAAACCGCCGCCGAGGGTGAGCCCGGCAACGCCGGTCGTGGAATTGATACCCAGCGGGGTGATCAGGTCGTATGCCAGCGCTTCACGGTCAAGGTCGCCGAGCAAGGCACCGGCACCAACCTGGGCGACCTGCCGCTCAGCATCGACACGCACCCAACGCATCGGAGACAGATCGATCATCAGGCCGCCGTCGCATACCGCATTACCGGCGACATTGTGGCCACCGCCCTTGACCGACACCAGCAGGCGGTGCTCGCGCGCGAAATCCAGCGCAGCGCGAACATCGCTCGGTACCACGCAGCGCGCAATCAGCCCGGGGCGCCGGTCGATCATGGCGTTCCAGATCGACCGCCCCCAATCGTAATGAGAAGAATCCGGCGTCAGGATCTCTCCGCGTAGCGCAGCGGATAGGGACTCGACAGCCTCTGACGAGAGCTGCAGGGCTCCCCCATCGAGCTGCTTCAGGCTATAGTGAGACATGGGAGCCTCCTTGATAAATAGGAACCGGCTTCCCTGCCCGTTTCAGTGTGAGGGGACCATTCATACTGCGATGGCGGAAACTACCGGAACCCGAGGTCCGGAAAACATGCTTAAAGCTTAGTCAAAGAAAACCACAGGACAGCCCCAGACAGGCAGTAATCCTTCCCTGCAGGTGCAACGTAAAAGGGACGTTAATCCAACGGAGACAGCATCATGAAAATTCAGTTGCTGGTCACCAAGACGGACTTTTCGGTGCCCAATATTGAGAGAGAATTCAGACACTTAGGAATTGGATATCAAGTCGATTATATTGAGGACCACCCGGACTTGGTGGCGCGGCACAATATAAGACACTCCCCGAATATCCTGATCGATGGCGAACTGGCGTTTCGCTATCAGCCCACGGAGACCGAACTAAAGAAGTTCTTCTACGACCAGAAAATGCGACACTGACCGTCAGCCCCCACCCAGGCGGTACAGGCTGAAAACCAACAACAACGGCAGCGCCAGTACCGCCCCCCCCCCCCAGCAACAGCGCCAGAATCTGCAGCCAGCGCCCTCGGCGAATTATGGCATCGCCGTCGAGCGATTTGACCGCAGAAGCCAGAAAACCCCCTTCCGGCGGGTACCGCCCCTCCCGCTGCGAGCGCAGCGCCAACCGATAAAGATAGAAAGCGAAGCCGCTCGAGCCAGATCAGCATCAGACCGCCGAGGCCAGTACCCAGCATCAGAATGATTAATGGCAACAGGCGCTGCCGGGACGCTGTGCGCATAAACCCTTGGCTTCCAGTTGTTTAACTAAAGTGCACTGAGGTGTCATGGTAATTCGTTATAGATTATAGATAACGGTATAAAAATATTCTAAAGTCACGCACCACCAAAGAGGGTTCAGACTAATATAGTTTATATTACAAGTACTTAAGTACATTTTATGAAGCGCTTTAGCAGCAACTGAGGTGCGGCAAGGCGCTATCCAGCTGGCCATCGATCCAGGTCTGGCGCACTTGCCAGATATCCGTATCGAGCAGCACCAGACTTGCCTTGTAGCCCTCCCCTATGGAGCCGTAGCGCCCTCCCAGCTTCAGGAAATCCGCCGGGTATCTGGAGGCCATTCGCAGACTCTCCCCGAGCCCGAGGCCCAACAGCTCGACGCTATTGCGGACCGCGCCCAGCATGTCGAGATCGGACCCCGCCAGAGTGCCGTCGGGGGCACTGACCTTCCCGCCCTCGCGTATGATGCGCTGCCCCAGCAGTTCGAACTCGCGGCCGGGGGCACCTACAGTCTGCACCGCGTCAGTCACCAGCATCATCTTGCCGTTAGCCTTCGCCCGGATCGCAACGCGCAGTGTTGCCGGATGCACATGGTGGGCATCGACAATCAGCCCACACCAACTGTCGGAATGATCCAGCGCCGCGCCGACCGCACCCGGTGCCCTGCTTGTGAGCGGCGACATGGCGTTGAACAGATGGGTAAAGCCACGTACACCTTCAGCCAGCGCCGCATTGATCTGCTCGTAGGTCGCCTCCGTATGGCCGGCGGCGACGATCACGCCCGCCTCGCACAGCTGTCGGATAAAACCGGGCGGCGCGACTTCCGGCGCCAGCGTCACCAGGGTCCGGGCGCCCTCCGCACCGAGACCGGTCAACAGCCTGAAGGCGTCGGCCTCCGGCTCACGTACCATCGAGCCCGGGTGAATCCCTTTACGCGCCTGGCTGAGGTACGGCCCCTCCAGGTGCATGCCCAGCACGCCCGCAACAACCCCGAACGCCTCATGGGCCGCGGCGACGGCCTTTACCATCACTTCACGACGGTCGCTGATCAACGTCGGCAGAAAGCCGGTGGTACCATAGCGCCGGTGTGCACGTCCAATGGCCGCAATGGTATCGACACTCGGATTGTCGTTGAAAAGCACCCCTGCGCCGCCGTTGACCTGGGTATCGATAAAACCCGGCGCGAGCAGACCGCCGTTGAGGTCGTACGAACGGATACCCGCCGGCAATTCGGGGGTCGGCATCAGTGCGTCAATCCACTCCCCGTCGATCACGACGGCATAATCCGTCAGGATACGATCCCCGTCAAAAATACGGCCTCCACGCAGTGCATAGCGCATCACGACCTTCCTCCGTCACAGAGTCGTTGACGCGCCATCAACAGAGCGCCATCCATTGCATCGCCGGCCGGCTCAACTAGGTGCGACCGGAGCACCTCCGGCAGCCAGGGTTCGAGCGGCTGGCTGAGCCCACCCATCAGACAGATGCGGTCAACGCCCAGGGACAGGAGCCGTTCCAGCAACGCAACGGCTTCTGTCGCACTCTGCTTGACCAGTTCGACAGCGAGCGCGTCACCGGCCGCCGCATGTTCGAAGATCAGGGGAGCAAAAGCGCCGTAATCGCCAGGCCGGGCGCCCTCGGACCAGTTCAGCAACGCGAGCGGTGAATCCTCGAACCGCGCCATCAGCGCCCGACTCAAATCACTCGTCTCCTGAATACCCTCATGGGCCAGAAGTGACCGCCGTATCGCATTCAGGCCCAGCCAGGCACCGCTGCCCTGATCCGACACCATGAAACCCCAGCCGCCGATCACCACAAAGCGATTCTCATGGTAGCCCACGGCACAGGAACCAGTACCCAGAATCAGAATGCCACCATCGCCGCCCTGGTGCGCGCCCAGGCAAGCGGCGTGGGCGTCGGTTTCGATGGCGACGCCCGCAAAGGGGTTGGGGTGCGCCAGCACTGCAGCCTTGCGCTCGTCGTCCACGGCCCCTGCCAGACCGAATCCCGCCCAGGTACGCGACAGCACGGCCCCATCGAGTCCGGCTACCCGCAATGCCTCGGCCGTTGCCGCGAGTATGGCGTCATAGGCCTGCCCGACGCCAAGTCGCACATTGGCGCTGCCGGCCCGTCCTTCGCCAAGCACGCGTCCGTCCGCGGAACATAGCCGGGCGCGGCAGGATGTGCCACCGCCGTCGATGCCCAGCAGGTAAATATCGCCGGTTTCCATGCTCAGTCTCCTTGGTCAGATTCAGCGCCGTGCCCGTCCGGGCCCGCTTCCTGGCGCATTCACCAATGCGTACCCGCATGACCGCAGGATTGTACCGATACCCAAGGCGAATGCCAGACAGGGCTGAATCCGGATTTTGTAGCCACAAAAAAAACGCGGTTACCATGACGGCAACCGCGTTTTGCAACGGTGACGGCTTTGGGGCGATCAGGCGCCGCCCATCACCTTGTCGATGGCCGCCTGGGCGCAGGCCGCGTCCAGGTGCCCACCCGGTGCGCCGCCGACCCCGATACCGCCGAGCTTTTCGTCGCCCGCCTTCAACGGCAGACCGCCATTGAGAAACAGCAGGTTCGGGTTCATGTCGCGCAGGCCGTCAAGTTCGCGGTTGTCCGCAATCGCCTTGGCGACGTCGCCGGTCGGGCGCCCCATGCTGGCGGCGGTAAAGGCCTTGCCCTGGGCGCTGGTCACGGTATGGGGACCGGCCTGTTCGTTACGGGCAAAAGCGGTCAGCAGACCGCTGCGGTCGACGACGGCGGCGGAAACGGCATAACCCTGTGACTGACATTCAGCCACCGCCGCCGCCGCCAGCGCCTGCGCCTGGTCGGTCCCGATGACCGCGAGACGGGGCTGTTCGGCCAGGGCCTGGGTACCGATCAGCAACAGCGGCAGGCAGAGAAGAGCTTTGTTCATTTCACTTATCCTTCTTCGGGGAGGTCAACGTTCGTCAGGTTACGCCGCTCCCCTTGCCCAAACCTTGCCCGCGCATTACAAATCCGAAAGGTTCGGCGTCGATGCTTGGGTGAGACCGCCGCCGGTGGTAGCGTAATGATGACTGTCCTGCCACGGTATCGATCACAGTGAAACTCCTGCTCGTCGAAGATGACCTTACCATCGCCCGCTTCATTCAGAACGGCTTTCGCGAAGACGGTTTTGTCGTCAACCATGTCAGCGACGGCCGCGATGCCCTCGCCATCGCCGAGCAGACACCCCATGACATCGCCATCATCGATCTGATGCTGCCGGGGCTCGACGGCCTGAGCCTGATCCGCGAGCTTCGCGCCCGCGGCCATTCCCTGCCGATCCTGATTCTCAGCGCCCGCCACTCGGTCGACGACCGCGTCAGCGGCCTGCGCAGCGGCAGCGACGACTACCTGGTCAAGCCATTTTCGTTTATCGAACTGCAGGCACGGGTGCAGGCGCTGCTGCGACGCGCCAACCCTGCAGCCACGGACGCCAGCCTCCGGCTTGCCGACCTAGAGCTCGACCGACTCGGCAGGAGCGTGCAGCGCGCCGGACAGTCGATAGCCCTGCAACCCCGGGAGTTCGCCCTGCTCGAATACCTGCTGCAGAACCCGGGACGAATCCTGTCCAAAACTATGATCCTGGAGCAGCTGTGGGACTATCAGTTCGACCCCCAGACCAATGTGGTCGACGTTCTGGTCTGCCGCCTGCGAAGCAAAATCGACAAGGATTTCGAACCCAAACTGCTGCACACCATTCGCGGGGTCGGCTATGTCCTCCGTGCCGACTGACTCTGCGGGCAGCGCCACCGGCCGCCTGCTAAGCCTGCGCCTCGGCGTCGTGCTCGCCCTGGCGATTCTCGCGCTGGTGATCATCGTCGACCAGTTGCTCGGACGCTCGCTCGCCGACCGTGACCGCGATCTTATCGGTGCCCGACTCGAAAATTACCAGCGTATCGCCGGCCATGGCGAACTGGACAAGCTGTTTGGCGTACTGGACGAAGAGCAACGCGGCGGCCTGCTGGACGCCTGGATAATCGCCGTAGCGAACGACCGCCGCTACGGTGCTTCCGTGTGGCAGCAAGCATCGCTGCGCGAGATCGAGACCGGTGCCTGGCAATCGCTCGCAGCCACTGACGGCAGTCGCTGGCTGGTGACGCGTCGCCCCCTCGGCGCGGGGATGGATATGCTGATCGGACTCGACGCCACGCCCCGCCAGTCCCAGCGCAACGAGTACCGCTGGGCGATCGCGGCGCTGGTGTTACCCCTATGGCTGCTGGCCGTGCTACTGATGAACCAGGTCAGTCGGCGCACGCTGCGACCGATCCGCGATCTGTCCGATACCGTCGAGTCGATCCGCTCGAGCCGGGACCTGTCCGCACGGGTGCAGATTCGTGATCCCGCCTCGGAACTCGGCCGGCTGGCGGCGCAGGTCAACGGCATGTTGATCACCATCGGCGACCTCGTCACCGGGATGCGGGAATCGCTCGACCACGTCGCCCATGATCTGCGTACACCGCTGGCGCGACTGCGGCTGAACCTCGAACAGCAGCTGATCGCCACCGATCCGGCGCTAACGCCGGCGCAGGCCCGGGCACTGGGCGACAGTATCGAGGAATGCAGCCGTATCGAGGCCATCCTCAGAGCCTTGCTGGAGATCGCAGAAGCCGAGTACGGGCTGACCCGGCTGCAATACAGTCGCGTCGACGCCGCCCGATTGGTACACGAAGTCGCCGAACTGTACCAGTTCGTCGCCGAGGAAGCCGGCGTCAGCCTGCACACTGCAGCCAAGGAAGGAATCGAGCTGGAGGCGGACGAGAACCGGCTGCGCCAGGCGCTCGCCAACCTGGTGGACAACGCGGTCAAATATACGCCACGGGGCGGTGAGGTCCGGCTCGAGGCAGAAAGCCGCAATGGCGAACTGCTATTGAGTGTTGCCGACACCGGGGTGGGTATCGACCCGAGCGACCGGCCCCATATCTACGAGCGCCTGTTCCGCGGCGACCGCAGTCGCGGCAGCTCGGGCCTGGGCCTTGGCCTGAGCCTCGTGCGCGCGGTGGTCGAGGCGCACGGGGGGCGCATTACCGAAACCAGCGCACCGGAACAGGGAAGCCGCTTCGAAATACGTCTGCCACAGCGGCCTACGTCGCCCTGAGCGCATCCTTGTTGCCGCTGGCCATCCGATAGCGCTACCATGAAACCTTTGACGCGCCCGCTACCGGTGGCGCGTTTTCGCGCTGCCGGGACTCACCATGCTCATCCAGTTTTTCCAGTCTTACGCCGGTGCTGGTTTGCACCGGCCTGGGCTGGTTACTCAGCAAACGTACACGACTGCTCGATAATCCTGACCTGAGCCGAAGCGCCACAACCGATTCTCGACACCCTCGATATGCTGGCCGGCATTACGGTACCGATCATGCTGTTGCTGCTGGGGCGCTCCCTGGGTGCAATACGGCTCGGCGGTGGCACCGACTTCAAAATGATCGGCGTGCTCGGTGCCGGCCGTGTGCTGATCGGCCTGCTGTCGGCGATGATCGTGGTGCACCTGCTAAGCCTGCCGCCGTTGCTGACGCAGTCGCTGCTGATACAGTCCTGCATGCCGGTGGCCGTCATCAGCTACATCATGACCAGCCAGTACCAGGGTCCCAAGGACCTGGTGGCGGCGGTCTTCATGTGCTCCACGCTGCTGTCGCTGGTTGCGGTGATGCTGTTAACCTCCTTTTATCTCTAGGTCGGCGGCCCAACTCTGGTACGATGCGGCCTCCAGGGAATACCAGGACTGAAAAGGATGGAAAAGAGCATACTGATCACCGGCTGCTCCAGCGGAATCGGTCATCACGTCGCCCTCGGCCTTCGCGAACGCGGCTACCGGGTTTTCGCCACGGCGCGCAAACCTGACGACGTCGAGCATCTCAAGGAACAGGGCTTCGAAGCGTGCCGGCTGGACCTCGATGACCCTTCCTCCATTGGTGAGGCTGTGGACTGGGTACTGCAGCAGACCGGCGGCACCCTTTACGCCCTGTTCAATAATGGCGCTTTTGGTCAGCCCGGTGCAGTCGAGGACCTCCGTCGTGACGTGCTGCGCGCCCAGTTCGAAACCAACCTGTTCGGCACCCATGACCTGACCTGCCGCCTGATTCCGGCGATGCGACGTCAGGGGTATGGCCGCATCATCCAGCACAGCTCGGTACTCGGCCTGATTACGCTTAAATACCGGGGGGCCTACAACGCTTCCAAATTCGCCCTAGAAGGCCTCACCGACACCCTGCGCCAGGAACTCCAAGGCAGCGGCATCCGCGTCTCCCTGATCGATACCGGACCGGTACTGAGCCGATTCAGGGAAAACGCCTACCGCAAGTTCCGCGGAAACATCGAAGTGTCCAGCAGCGCCCACCGCTCCGTCTACGAAGCCGTCGAACGACGCCTCGCCGCCAGCGGCCCGCAGAAGAAAGACCCGTTCACCAAGCGGCCGGAAGCGGTGCTGGAAAAGGTCATCAAAGCGCTGGAGTCCGACAACCCGCGGCCGCGTTACTACGTCACCACCCCGACCTGGATCTTCGCCTATCTGCGGCGACTACTGTCGAGCCGCGCCCTCGACCGGGTTTTAAGTGCGGTATCGGACCGGGAGAACCGGTGAGAGAAAGCCTTTTGCTGCAGGCTTGAGTGGTGAGTGGCCATGGGCCGGGTCCGGCCCATGGTCAAGTGCTGTGACGTCCTGAATGCTTAGGGTTGAACACCAGCAAGCAATCAGCAGCCCTTCTTCGGATGGCAGTTGCCACCGCCACTACCGGTATCGCCACCGCCGTCGCTGCTGCCGCTGGGACTGATGTTGATGCTGACCGTCGTGGTTGAGGAATTGCCATGCTCGTCGATAACGGTATAAGTAAAGCTGTCGCCACCGCGTTTGTTGCCGCTGGTATAGACCAGCTGATCACCCCCTGCGGATAGCGCGACCGATCCCTTGTTACCCTGGCTGAAGCTGCCGATGCTCAGGTTATCACCGTCCGGATCGGTATCGTTTGCCAGCACGTCGATGGTCAGCGAACTGTTGAGTGCGACGTCGGCGCTGTCTGGCTGCGCCACCGGCGGCTGATTGACCTCGTTGACGGTCACCGCCACCAGTGCCGGCAGCGAGATGTCGTACCCGTCGGTAACGGTATAAGTAAAGCTGTCGACACCGAAGAAACCAGGCGCTGGCGTGTACACCAGGCTATCGCCACTCTGCGCGACGCTGCCATTGCTACCCTGCCCGTAGGCTGCGATTGTCAGCGCTCCATTGTCCGGATCGCTGTCATTGTTCAGCACCGCAATGACGACAGCCTGGCCTTCGTCAGTTACGGCACTATCATCCATGGCAACGGGCGCCTGGTTGGCAAGCGTGGTTGCACCAAGGGTCGAGGAGTATGCCGTCTCGTTGCCCGACAGGTCCCTTGCCTTGACATGGAAGCTGCAGAAACTTTCCGGCTGCAGGCCTGTCACGCTGTAAGCCGTAGCGCTTTGCCAGCCGCTGTCCGCACAAGCCCCGACAACGCGCTGGAAGTAGTACTGCACCGGGCCGCCGGAGTCGTCGGTGGCCGGGTTCGCGGCCATATCGATCTGGCTCGAGCTCTGTGCGTACGGCACGGATGCCCACCAGCCCGTCGGATCCGGTTCCGGCGGCGTGGGATCGGCCGAGACCGGCTGCACCGTACCGGAGATGAAATACATGCCCAGGCTGCCGTAGTCGCTGTACGGGCTGATGTCGTTGCCAACGCCGGTGACCGCGAGGTAATAGCGACCGGCAGCAAGGTAGGCACCCTGAATCTGGGCAATTGTCTCGTCGAGCGGGTCGACGCGGGTCACCAGGTTGCCCAGTGCGTCATACAGACTGACCTCGATATCGAGGTTGGCCCCGCGCAGACTGCTGCGCTGGAAGGCTTCCCAGGCAGGAATCACATTGAAGCTGACGTAACCTTCGGCGGTGTCAAACCAGAAGAAATCGACATCGCCCCGGGTCTCGATCACGCCCTTGTTGGCAGGGTCCAGGTTATGGGGGTCTATTTCAGGAAACGTCACATAGAGGATACCGTTCGGATCGACATTCAGCGGCGTTGCGCCGCTCAAGCCGTTGCTGTGATCATCAGCACGTACGCCGAGCTTGCTGCCGATGATCGCCACATCATCCTGGTTGTTGCTGGCATCAGGGTACTCGCCCTTGCTCCACTGGGTGACGTTGGTGTAGTAACCCACGCCCATGATCGGTGCCCAGGAGACGTAACCTGAACCGTGGCCGGAATAGTACCCGGCCGTGGAGGTGCCATCGTGACCAAGCCCGAGGTTGTGTCCGAATTCGTGGCTGGCCGCTTCGGAGACATAGGGCGGATGCCCGCCGCCGAGGTTATCGTAGTACACCAGCGCCGGCTGGTAGTCGGTGTAATAGGACGTGCCCCAGACGTTAACATAAGCCACGCCACCCGCATTCTGGTGAGGCATCGGCGTACCGGTTTCATCGGTATCGGACGTGATCAGCACATGCCCGGTGGTCGGGCCGAAGGCCCCCGGATCCTCGGTGGTGACGTCGATATCGAAAGGCGCCATGTCTTCGGACACGCGGTGCCAGATTTCGGCGATCTTGGCGCGCTCGCTGTCGCTGAAGCCGGTCGGATTGCCATCGGTGTCGTAAGGCCGCGCGAAGTAACTCGATGCCCCGCCACTGTTCCAGGCGGTGCCGCTGATCACATGGCCGTCGAAATCGAGAAACACCACCTTGCTGGCGCCGGGGCGGCTGTGCAGTATGAAGGTATCCTCGGGCGTCACTGCCTGGGGCTCGCCGACAGCGCCGCCCGAATCACCACCCACCTCGTCGGGCAGCACCGTATCCTCGTAGTACACCCCGCCTTCCGGGTCGACGTGCAGGAATTCGAAGTCCAGGGTCGGGACATTGAACTGCTCAAGCCATTGAATGGCCCGCTGCTGTGCCGCGTAGGGTAGTTTTTCGATCTGGGTTTTGAGGCGCCCCGGGGGCAGGTTATCGACGTCGCCGTAAAATCCGGGCTGACCGCCCTGCGCTGCCTCGGACGGGCTGCCGCAGGCCAGCATCAACGATACAAGACACCCGGCAAGGGGGGCGTTGCGCTTGATGTTCATCCTGAAGTCTCCTTGCTCGCCCCGACAGCCGGATCACGGGGTTCGCGATTATTGTCATTGTGCGTTCCATGTATTTCCGTTATTGCCGAATTACGACAACGCCTTCCAATCATAGAACAACCACCGCTGGATAGGTCGACTACTGTATCGAAAGCGTGACATCGCTGGATAGAGAGGATCTTTCAGGAAGCTGGAGCTTAACAAAAAGCCCGAAAAAAGCGTTAGATGGATTTGGAATAACCGTTCAGGGACACTCAAACCGGAATGGCGGTCCGGACCGGCACAGCGGATGCCCGCCCGGGCAGTTCCCGGGCGGGCATGGCTTTTTAGACTCAGTCCTTGCTGACCAGACCGCGACGCTCCAGCGCCACCTCGATTTCATCGAGGCTGGTCGGGTCATCGATGGTCGAGGGGACACTGTAGGTCTGTCCGTCCGCAATCTGGCGCAGCAGTTTGCGCAGAATCTTGCCGGAACGGGTTTTAGGTAACCGCTGTACCACCAGCGCCCGGCGGAAACAGGCGACCGCACCGATCGCTTCACGCACCCGCGCCACCAGCTCGGCCTCAAGCTCGGCTTCGTCTATTTCGACGCCGTCCTTGAGCAGCACCAGGCCCACCGGCTGCTGGCCCTTGAGCGAGTCGGCGATGCCGATTACCGCGCACTCGGCCACCGCCGGGTGACCGGCGACCACCTCTTCCATTTCACCGGTCGACAGACGATGCCCTGCGACGTTGATTACATCGTCGGTGCGCCCCATGATGAAGACGTAACCGTCTTCATCGCGGTAGCCGCCATCACCGGAGCAGTAGTAGCCCGGAAAGTCGGTCAGATAGCCGCTGCGGAAGCGTTCGAAGTCGCCCCACACGGTCGGCAGGCACCCCGGCGGCAGCGGCAGTTTCAGCGCCACGCTGCCCTGTTCGCCTGCCGGCAGCGGATTGCCTTCCGGATCGAGGATCTGCACGTTGAACCCTGGAATCGGCACCGTCGCCGAGCCCGGTTTGGCCTCGAAGCATTCGATCCCTACCGGATTGCCGCAGATGGCCCAGCCGGTTTCGGTCTGCCACCAGTGATCGACCACCGGCTTGCCGGTCACCTCCAGAGTCCAGTGATAGGTCGGCGGGTCGAGACGCTCGCCGGCCATGAAGATGGTTTCGAGCTTCGACAAATCGTACTGCCCGAGCAATTCGCCACGCGGGTCTTCCTTCTTGATCGCGCGAAAAGCGGTGGGCGCGGCAAACAGCGCCTTGACGCCGTATTCCGCACACACGCGCCAGAAGGCGCCGGCATCCGGGGTACGTACTGGCTTGCCCTCGTAAACCAGCGTGGTGCAACCGGCCAGCAGCGGAGCGTAGACAATATAGGAATGCCCGACGACCCAGCCGACATCGGAGGCCGCCCAGAACACCTCGCCCGGCTCCATGTTGTAGATGGTTTTCATCGAATAGCGCAGCGCCACCGCATGGCCACCGTTGTCGCGCACCACGCCCTTCGGCTTGCCGGTGGTGCCGGAGGTATAGAGGATATAGGCCGGGTGATTGCCCTCGACCGGCACGCAGTCCGCGGGTTTCACGCCATACTGAAAGCCGTGCCAGTTGAAGTC
>JABXIM010000246.1 GCA_013373085.1 Oceanospirillaceae bacterium
CCAGCAGCTTCTCCTTGAGCCCGCCGATCGGCAAAACCTGCCCACGCAGCGTGATCTCGCCGGTCATGGCGACGTCGGCCCGCACCGGAATGCCGGTCAGCACAGAGACAAGCGCCGTGCACATGCCGATACCGGCGCTGGGACCATCCTTCGGTGTGGCGCCTTCCGGCACATGAATATGGATATCCTGTTTTTCGTGGAAATCACCGGCGATACCAAGGCTTTCGGCGCGGTTTCGCACCACAGTCAGCGCCGCCTGGATCGACTCTTTCATCACCTCACCGAGGCTGCCGGTCGTGACCTGGCGCCCTTTGCCCGGCACCACGGCGGCTTCGATACTGAGGATATCGCCGCCGACCGATGTCCAGGCGAGACCCGTGACATGACCGATCTGGTCCTGCTCCTCGGCAACGCCGAAGTTGTACTTGCGCACGCCACTGAAGTGCTCGAGCTCGGCACCGGTAATCACCAGTTTTTCGCCCTTGTGTTCGCCCAGCGACAGCTCCTTGACCACCTTGCGGCAGATTTTGGCGATCTCGCGCTCGAGCCCACGGACGCCCGCTTCACGAGTGTAGTAGCGAATCAGGTGGACGATTGCCTCGTCGGCAATCTCGACTTCGCTGCTCTTCAGCCCGTTCTGCTTCATCTGTTTGGTGATCAGGTACTTGCGGGCGATATTGAGCTTCTCGTCCTCGGTATAACCCGGCAGGCGAATGATTTCCATGCGATCGAGCAGCGGGCCCGGAATGTTCATCGAGTTCGAGGTGCAGACAAACATGACGTCGGACAGATCGTAATCGACCTCCAGGTAATGGTCGTTGAAGGTGCTGTTCTGCTCCGGGTCCAGCACCTCGAGCAGCGCCGAAGCCGGATCGCCACGCTGATCCATGCCCATCTTGTCGACTTCGTCGAGCAGGAACAGCGGGTTCCTGACGCCGACCTTGCACATCTTCTGCAGCAGCTTGCCCGGCATCGAGCCGATATAGGTGCGACGGTGGCCACGTATTTCCGCCTCGTCACGAACCCCACCCAGCGCCATGCGCACGTACTCGCGGTTAGTGGCCCGCGCGATCGAGCGACCGAGGGAGGTTTTGCCCACCCCGGGCGGTCCCACCAGGCACAGAATCGGTCCCTTCAGCTTGCGGACGCGCTTCTGCACCGCCAGGTACTCGAGAATACGGTCCTTGACCTCTTCGAGACCATAGTGGTCCTCGTTGAGGATCTTCTCCGCCCGTTTCATGTCGTGACGGACCTTGGAGCGCTTGGCCCAGGGAATCTGCAGCATCCAGTCGATGTAACCGCGTACCACCGTGGCTTCGGCGGACATCGGCGACATCATCTTCAGCTTGTTGTATTCGCCGAGAGTCTTGTCGTGCGCTTCCTTCGGCATGCCGGCGGCATCGATACGGCGCTTGAGCTCTTCCATATCGTTGGTGCCGGACTCGTCGAGGTCGCCGAGCTCTTTCTGAATGGCCTTCATCTGCTCATTCAGATAGTACTCGCGCTGGCTTTTCTCCATCTGTTTCTTGACGCGACCGCGAATGCGCTTCTCGACCTCGACCAGGTCGATCTCGGATTCCATCAGCGCCATCAGGTGCTCGAGACGCTGGTGATTGTCGAGCATTTCCAGGATCCGCTGCTTCTCTTCGAGCTTCAGCGACATATGCGCGGCAATGGTATCGGCGAGGCGGCCAATATCGTCGATGTTCTGCAACGAGGTCAGAACCTCGGACGGAATCTTCTTGTTGACCTGAATGAAGCGCTCGAACTGATCCAGCGCGGTGCGCTTGTAGATCTCGGCCTCGGCGGGCTTCATTTCCTCGACCTGCAGTACCTTAACCTGAGCGGTAAAGCGGTCGTCGACCTGTTCGAGGTGCTCGATACGCGCGCGATAATCACCCTCGACCAGCACCTTGATGGTGCCATCGGGCAGCTTCAGCATCTGCAGTACCGACGCAACGGTACCGATCTGGAAAAGGTCATCGGCTGCCGGCTCGTCATCGGACGCGTTCTTCTGCGCCACCAGCAGAATTTCCTTGTTGTTCTCCATGGCCGCTTCCAGCGCCTGAATCGACTTTTCGCGACCAACGAACAACGGAATGACCATGTGCGGATATACAACGACGTCTCGCAGTGGCAAAACCGGAAGCTCAATGGTTACAGCATCCTCTTTTGCTTCAAACTGATCCATGATGGATGTTGCCTCTCTGCAGAGCACTCACCCCTGACTCTGATGAATGCAATAAAACCTTTTGAATAGCGGTAATACAGTTCAATGGGGCCCCTGTCTGAAAAAACAAGCGACGCGCTGAAAAAAACCGCTTACTGGACGACCGCGAACTGGGAATGAAACGGGAAACCGCCACGGCCGGCTGATTTCGGACTCCCGCAGGCTGGATACTGATTTTGTTATATCAGCATCCCGGGGACAGGACAATGAGGGAAAGCAAGCGGCGGAGTCGCATTTTGGCCCGCCGCCCGTGCAGATTACTTGTAGTACGCCTGATCGGTGACACTGTGGTCGGTGACGTCACGGACGCCGACAAGACCTTGTACGCGCTCGACCAGAGTGCGCTCGACACCGTCCTTGAGGGTCATGTCCACGGCACTGCAGCCCTGACAGCCGCCGCCGAAGCGCAGAATGGCGATATGACCCATCTCCTCTTCGACCAGCTCGACCAGCTTCACTTCACCACCATGGGAGGCCAGGCCCGGGTTGATGTCGGAATAGAGGATATAATTGATCTGCTCTTCCATCGGGCTGTCCGGAGACACCTTGGGCACCTTGGCATTGGGCGCCTTGATGGTCAGCTGACCGCCCATACGATCCTCGGCGAAATCCACAAGCGCCTCGTCGAGGTACGGCAGGCTGTTACGTTCGAGGTAGAAGCGCACCAGTTCCTTCTGCAACACCTCATCGTCCTCGACCACTTCGTCCGGACGGCAGTAGGCCAGGCAGGTTTCAGCGTAGGGCGTGCCAGGCTGCGTCACGAACATGCGTACGGCGATGCCCTCGACGTTCTGTTTCGCCAGCAGGTCGGCCAGGTACTTTTCTGCACTTTCGGTAACCGTCATATTCATGGAAATCCAGGACTCCTACTTCACAAGCTATGTCTCTAATAGTCGCAAGAATACACCCATTCCAAATCCGAGTAAATTGATGGGTTATTAAGACTTCTAAACCAACAGCCCGATGTCGCATTTTCTGGTAGACTTGCCGCTTTCGTTCGTCACGCCTTATTTTCTGACCCCTCGATGCACCGACAGGAACGTTTCCGGACCATACTGAGCCTGGGGCTGCCGATCATCGGCGGCATGATATCCCAGAGCCTGCTGAACCTGGTCGACGCCGCCATGGTCGGGCGCCTCGGCGAAAAGGCGCTGGCCGGTGTCGGTATCGCCGGCTATGCCAACTTCGTCGCCATCAGTTTCATCATAGGCCTCTCGTCGGCCGTGCAGTCGATGGTTGCGCGTCGCTGCGGCGAGGCACGCCACGACGAAACGGCACGGCCCGTCAACTGGGGAATCATTCTTGCCTGCGTCATTGCTCTGCCGCTGAGCTGGCTGTTCGGACACCACTCGGAATTTCTGCTGAGCCGACTGAGTCGCGACCCCGAAGTGCTGGCCATTGCCAACGCCTACTTCGACTTCCGCATCTCGGCAATGCTCGCGGTCGGCATCAATCTGTCACTGCGCGGCTGGTGGAACGGCACCCGCCGCCCCCTGGTTCACGTGCGATTGCTGGTGCTGATGCACCTGCTGAACGTGTTCCTCAGCTTCGGGCTTATTTTTGGCCACTTTGGCCTGCCGGCTCTGGGCGCCGCGGGTGCAGGTCTCGGCACCAGTCTGGCGCTGTTCGCCGGCTGTTTGTGCAACGGGGTGCTGGTCTGGCGTGATGCCCGGCCTCACGGTTTCCTGCGCTGGCGACGCGGCATCAGCTCCCTTGGCACCATGTTGCAGCTGGCGGTGCCGCATTCGCTGCAACAGCTGTTCTTTTCGCTGGCGATATTTGTGCTGTTCTGGATTATCGGTCAGATCGGCACCGAGGAGCAGGCCATCGCCCACGTGCTGATCAACCTGGCGCTGTTCCTGATTCTGCCCGGTGTCGGGCTCGGAATGGCGTCGACGTCACTGGTGAGTCATTCGCTCGGCCGCAACCGGCCGGGCGAAGCGCAGCAATGGGGCTGGGACGTGATCAAGACCGCGCTGGCGATCATGTGCGTGCTGAGTCTGCCGATGTGGCTGATGCCGGACCTGATCCTGAGCCTCTTCCTCAAGGACGCTCACCTGATCGACCTGGCCCGGCTGCCGCTGCAGATCACCGGCCTCGCGATCTGCCTTGATGCCGCCTCGCTGGTACTGACCCAGGCGCTGCTGGGCGCCGGGGCTAACCGGCTGGTGATGCTGGTAACAGTCGGCGGCCAGTGGTTTTTCTACCTGCCGCTGGCCTGGCTCGTCGGGCCGACGCTTGGCTTCGGCCTGACCGGCATCTGGCTGGTGCAGCTGGTGCATCGCAGCGTCTCGTCGCTGGTATTCATCGGTATCTGGCAGCGCCGCCAGTGGGCCGAGATCAGCCTGGGCTGAAGCTCCACGTCCTTCGCCACAGTCGCCGCACCAAGCGCCACAGCTTTGATACACTGGAAAGGTCCA
Organism: Oceanospirillaceae bacterium; assembly: GCA_013373085.1. Taxonomy (GTDB): domain Bacteria; phylum Pseudomonadota; class Gammaproteobacteria; order Pseudomonadales; family Balneatricaceae; genus Marinobacterium_A. Next base: position 4,651 of record JABXIM010000246.1, read on the forward strand.
TGAGAAGGAAGGCGTTATGGTGGAGCACAGCGTTGTATTTTCTTTTTTCCTGATCTTCACCGGCGCCGCCGTCCTCGCATCGGTGGCGCTGTACACCCGCCAGCCGCTGCTGGTGGCCTACATCGTCCTTGGCGCCGCCCTCGGGCCCTACGGCTGGGGCCTGGTCTCGGATACCCGGCTGCTGGCCGATATTTCCCACATCGGCATCATCTTCCTGCTGTTCCTGCTGGGTCTGGATATGCAACCCAGCCACTTGCTGCACATGCTGAAGAAGGCGACGCTGGTGGCGATCGCCAGCTCGCTGCTGTTCATGGCGACCGGATACGGCGTTGGACTGCTGTTCGGCTTCACCCAGACCGAGGCCCTGATCATCGGCGCCGCACTGATGTTTTCCAGCACCATCATCGGCATCAAGCTGTTGCCGACCACAGTGCTTCACCACCGTCATACCGGAGAGCTGGTGGTCGGCCTGCTGTTATTGCAGGACGTGGTGGCGATTCTGGTGCTGCTGCTGCTCTACAGCGGCCCCGGCGGCGACACCGGCGCAATGGATTTCGTCAAGGCGCTGGTGGCGTTGCCGCTGCTCACCCTGGGTGCGGTGGTCTTCGTCCGCTACGTACTGCTGAAGCTGCTGCAGACTTTCGACCGCTTTCACGAGTATATTTTCCTGGCCGCGATCGGCTGGTGTCTCGGCATGGCCGAACTGGCCCAGGCCGTCGGCCTGTCGGCCGAAATGGGCGCTTTCGTCGCTGGCGTCACCCTGGCGACCAGCCCGATATCGCTGTATATCGCCGCCAGCCTGAAGCCGCTGCGGGATTTCTTCCTGGTGCTGTTTTTCTTCTCGATCGGCGCCAGCTTCAACCTCTCGCTGATCGAGCTGATCCTGGTGCCGTCCCTGCTGCTGACAGTGCTGGTGCTGGTGATCAAGCCGGTGGCGTTCCGTTTCCTGCTGCAACGGATCAGCGAAAGCGACAAACTGGCCTGGGAAATCGGCTTCCGCCTCGGGCAGACCAGCGAATTCTCGCTGCTGATCGCTTACCTCGCCACCAGCATGGCCCTGATCGGTCAGGAAGCCTCGCATGTCATACAGGCGACGACGATTCTGACCTTCCTTTTGTCATCCTATCTGGTGATCTTCAACTTCCCGTCGCCAATCGCGGTTTCGGATCGGCTTCGAAGGGATTGATTGGCGAAAGGTGAACGGCGAGGTGTGAGCGGAAAGAACAACAGGATGCGAGTAGAATTTTAGGATGGGTGGAGACGCCTGTGCCACTCCTGCCTTGTCGATTGGCACCTTGTCTGCGGCGGCGCAACCCATGGGCACCGCAGGCAGGGTATTTCCTGATGGCATGTCCGCCCACGCGCCAGCCGATACCAATCGATCTGCAATGCGATCGATACGATGGGTTGCGGCGCCAGTCACCTCTCGGCAAACGGAAAGTTATGCCGGTTTTGCGCCTCCACCCATCCTGCCCCGCCGGTATGATGGGGTGTTAGCCCCAGCGGCGAACCGGACCGACGTCGACGTGGACGAAATTGCTCTTGCCGTAGTAGCCGACGCCACCGGACTTGAGCTTGAGCGCCATGTTCTGAACGTCCCGCAGCGGCACGCCCGGCACCCGGATGTCGAGCGCCTTGCCCTGCATGTGATAGCTTTTCTTCGCGACTCCACCACCGCCCTGCTTGCGCAGCAATTCGTTGGTCTTCGGCGAGCGATAGCCGGAGATGATCTGGAACTCCTTGCTGAGGCCGATATCCCGCTGCAGCAGGTACAGCAGATCGAACAGCTGACGGTCCATTTCGATGGAGGTACCGGTGCGGTGATCGCGCAGCAGGTGGTCGATCTCCTTCAGCACTTCGGGCTGGTAGTCGCCCCCCGCCCAGTAGACCGCCGTCAGCTTCTCTCCGGTGTGCAGGTTATTGAAGGTCAACTTGCGTTCCAGCCCCGGATTCTTGATCAGGGGTGCGCCAAACGCACTGGAACCGGCCAGCCCGGCAGCGGTGCCTGCAAGCGTCTTAATGAAGCTTCGTCTGCTTTTCAGGATACGGTGCGGCATGATGTCAACAACCTTTTAACGATACAACTGATTGAAAAAACTACGGCTATTATCCATATGTCGGCATCAGCTGTATATTTTTTAGGCGATTATTTTTCATCAATACCGTTTGCGGTCCCGTCCTTCCCAGATACCGCGTGCCATTTCAACCGCATCGGCCGGCGCTGTCGCACGGCCCATCAGCTTCATTACGGCCGCCAGCGTGTTGAGCACCGCGCCCTCGCCGTATTCGTGCTCGATCTCGCCACGCCACAGGCGCAGCAGATCCTGCGGATTCAGATCCTCGTCACGCACTACCCGCTGGGTGAGCAGCCGCGGCCAGCTTTCGCTGTACGTCTCGCCATTTAGAATCCACTGCAGATCGCTTTCCGAATCGGGCTTGAGTTCCGCTTCACCGCCGTCGCCCTTGACGGTCAGGCCATGCTGAACGCCCAGCAGGATGCCGGTACGCTGATGCATCGGACCGTACGGCGGATGAAAGACACCGTCGATACCGAAGTCGGCGCCGAGGGGATTCAGCAGACGGCACAGGGTGTGTACCGGTGAACGCAGCCCCAGGATCGAGCGCAGCTGAATGATATCGCCCAGCACCGGCGACAACTGGTCGATCGACATGAAGGCGAAACGGTCCTTTTCCAGCGCCGCCTCCACCTGCTGCCAGTCCTGACAGGGCACGAGTCCGAACAGCTCGAGCATATCTTCGGTGTAGATCCGCCCCGGCATGTGTCCGCGGGCCCCGTGCATGAAGATCCGGACGCCGGACTCCGCCAGCGCCAGCGCAGCCAGCAGGAACCACGGCAGGCGGCGCTTTTTGCCGGCGTAGCTGGACCAGTCGAGATCCGCGTGCAGATGCGATGGCACCTGCAGACGCTCGCGCACCGCCGTGACGAAGCCGCACAGTTCTTCCGGCGCCTCCTCCTTGACACGCAGCAGCATCAGGAAGGCGCCGAGCTGCTCCGGACGGACCTGCCCATCCAGTATCATGCCCATCGCCTCGTGCGCTTCCTCGGTCGTCAGCGAGCGAGAGCCTTTCTTGCCCTTGCCGAGAATGCGCACGAAGGGCGCAAACGGATGTTCCGGTCTGCTCATGGACCTGCTGCCTCCATTACTCTAAAGTGTGCCGCCATTATACAGATCTTGCGCCCCGGAACCTGCCGGTACAGCGCGCCACCAGCAAGGCTCCGTCGACGAACGCATGAACGCTTTGACCCGGGAACTGCATTTATTCTTCAATGCCCTGACCTTTTTCACCCGCGTACCGCCACCGCGCTGGGTACACTTCAGCGACCAGCAACTGAATCACGCCAGCCGCTACTTTCCGCTGGTCGGACTGCTGATCGGTGCCGTCGTCGCGCTGCTATGCGCGCTGTTGCAGACCATTCTGCCGCTGCCGGTCGCTGTCATTGTCGCGATCGCCGCCGGCGTGCTACTGACCGGCGGTTTCCACGAGGACGGTCTCGCCGACGTCTGCGACGGCTTCGGTGGTGGCTGGACCGCAGCGCAGACGCTCGACATCATGAAGGACTCCCGCCTCGGCAGTTACGGCGCCCTGGGTCTGTTGCTGGTGATGGCACTGAAACTGGCAGCACTGCTGCACGTCGCCAATCTGGCGGCGGCCCTGGTCGTCGGCCACACCCTGAGCCGCTTCGTGGCGGTCAGTCTCATCCGCACCGAGCATTACGTGCGTCAGGACCTGCTGAGCAAAGCCAGGCCCCTGGCGAGGCGCATGGGCAACGCCGAGCTTGGGGTCGCCGCGCTGCCACTGCTTGCCTGCCTGCCGCTGTTGCCGACTATGGCATGGGGACTGCTGCTGGTCACGCAGCTGCTGTTGCGCGTCTGGCTGGTGCGACTGTTCCGCCGGAAAATAGGCGGCTACACCGGGGACTGCCTCGGCGCAGCCCAGCAGCTGAGCGAAGTGTCGATCTATGTCGTGCTGTGCCTGCCAGCCGCCGGGCTCATTTAGCGCGGCAGTCAAAGGGCCCACAACCGCCCCGACTGCTGTGCAAACCTGCAATTTCCCGGCGCTCTGATAAAATGCCCGCCATTCAGTTACGAGAACACCCATGAGCCGCAGACCGATACGCTTCGGAGGCCCCGCCCGGGGCACATCCCGCCGCCAGCCCGCCACGCCGGAAATTGACCAGCTGCAGATAGAGCGCCTGAGCCACGAGGGGCGCGGTATCGCCAAGGCCGCCGGCAAAACGGTATTCGTCACCGGCGCCCTGCCCGGCGAACGGGTCCGGGCCCGACAGCTGGCCGACCGCAGCCGCTACATGGAAGCCGAGACCCTGGAAGTACTGGAGGCCAGTCCCGACAGAATCGAGCCCGGCTGCCGCCATTACCGCCAGTGCGGGGGCTGCGACCTGCAGCATCTGCAGCCGGAAAAACAGATAGTGTTCAAACAGGAGCAGGCGCTCGACCAGCTGCGCCGGCTGGGAAACCTGGTCCCGGACGCCATCGAAACGCCGCTGGTATCGCTGCCCTGGCATTACCGCCGCAGCGCCCGCATTGGCATCAACCAGCTGCAGCGCAACGGCGAGGCGATCGTCGGCTTTCGCCGCCGCGGCAGCAACAAGCTGCTGCCGATCGAGCGCTGCGAAGTACTCGACTCCCGGGCGCAGACGCTGTTTACCGCACTGGCGGAAGCGCTCGGCGAGATCGACGAAGCGAAATCGATCACCCATGCCCAGGTCCAGTATGGAGACACCTGCGGCGCCCTGACACTGCGTATCAAGAAAGCGCTGGGTCAGAAAGCGCTGCAGCGCCTGCGCCGCTGCGCCGAAACGCTCGACCTTCAGCTCTACACCGAGACCGACACTGGAATCGTTTTCGCCGGCGACGGCGAGCCCGCCGCACTGCACTATTCACTGCCGGCCTTCGATGCCGAACTCGAGTTCGCACCGGGCGACTTTCTCCAGGTCAACGCCGACCTCAACCGCCAGATGGTTTCCCGCGCGCTCGACTGGCTTGCGCCGACCGCCGAAGACCGGGTGCTGGACCTGTTTTGCGGCCTCGGCAACTTCACCCTGCCGCTGGCGCGACACAGCGCCGAAGTGGTCGGCGTCGAGGGCAGCGCGGCGATGGTCGGACGCGCCAGCGAAAACGCCCGCCGCAACGGCCTCGAGAACGTGCGCGTCTATCGCCAGGACCTGAGCCAGGACTTCCGTCACCAGGGCTGGTACAAGGGCGGCTTCGATTTGATCCTGCTCGATCCGCCACGCACCGGCGCGCGGGAAGCGGTCGAGCAGCTGACCCGCTATCGCGCCCGCCGCGTGCTCTACGTCGCCTGCAACCCGGCGGCGCTGGCGCGCGACGGCGCGGAACTGGCAACGGCCGGTTACCGCCTGAGCCGTTTCTGCGTCATGGACATGTTCCCCCACACCGCCCACGTCGAAGCGCTGGCGCTGTTCGAGCTCGATACATGAACCTGAGGTTCGAGTACAGCGACGCCCACGTGGTGGTGGTGGTAAAACCCGCGGGGCTGCTGTCGGTGCCGGGGCGAGGCCCGGACAAGCAGGACTGCCTCTGGCACCGGGTCCAGCGCGACTTCCCCACCGCGCGCATCGTGCACCGGCTCGACTGCGCCACATCGGGCCTGATGGTGCTGGCGCTGACCGCCGACAGCCACCGGGAGCTGAGCCGGCAGTTTCACGACCGCGAAACCCGCAAGCGCTACGAGGCCATCATTGCCGGTCGTCCGGACAGCAATTGCGGCGTTATCGAGCAGCCATTGCGCTGCGACTGGGAGCGCCGGCCGCTGCAGATCGTCGATCCGGTCGACGGCAAGGCCGCACGCACCGAATGGCAACTGCTCGACAGCGACGGCTCCCGCAGCCGCGTCCGCCTGCACCCGATAACCGGCCGCTCGCACCAGCTGCGGGTGCACATGCAAGCGCTGGGACACCCCATCCTCGGCGACGCCTTCTACGCGCCGCCGGAGGTGCAGGCGATGGCACCGCGCCTGTTGCTGCATGCCGAACAGCTGGGCTTCCGGCATCCGGTCAGCGGCGAGGCGATGGATTTCGAGGCACCGGCGCCGTTCTGACCGCCCGTAGGAGCGCTTGTGGGAGCGCCGTCCCCGGTGCGAATGAATTTGGCTTTGGTGCCGACCCCGTTCGCACCGGGGCGGCGCTCCCACGCAAGACAGGGCACGCCAGCGGTCAATTCACCGCCCGCAGCCGCTCGCCCCGCCTGAAGGCGTCGATGTTCTCCACCGTTTGCTGGATGATACGCTGGCGCGCTTCGCGGCTTCCCCAGGCACAATGCGGCGTTACGATCAGATTGGGGATATCATCCTCGAGCAGCGGATTGCCGTCTTTCGGCGGTTCGGCGCTCAGCACGTCCGTCGCGGCGCCGGCCAGCCGCCCCTGGCGCAGCGCCTGCGCCAGCGCCGGCTCGTCGACGATACCGCCCCGCGCCGCGTTGATCAGGAAAGCGTCCGGCTTCATGCGCGCCAGCGCCGCCGCGTCGATAATATTGCGGGTCTGTTCGGTCAGCGGGCAGTGCAATGTCAGCACGTCCACCTGCGGCAGCAGCTCGTCGAGCGGGATCCGGCCGGCTTTATCTCCACCACCGGGGCGCTGCGCCACCAGCACACGCATGCCGAAGGCCTCGGCAATCCGCGCCACGCCCTGCCCCAGGTTGCCATACCCCAGAATGCCCAGGGTCTTGCCCGCCAGCTCGCGAATAGGGAAATCGAGGAAGCAGAACTGGCTAGCCCGCTGCCAGCGCCCGGCGCGCACCGCCAGGTGGTAGTCGATCAGCCGGGTGTGCAGTGCCAGCATCAGTGAGAATACGTGCTGAATCACTGCATCGTTGCCATAGGCGCGACAGTTGCTCACCTGAATACCGCCGCGGGCGGCCGCATCGAGATCGACATTGTTGGTCCCGGTCGCCACGATCGCCACCAGCTTGAGCCGCGCCGCCTGTGCCAACACATCGGCATCGAGCCTGACCTTGTTGACCAGCACCACCTCGGCATCGGCAATTCGTTGCGCCACCTGCTCCGGCGCTGTCGCCATATGGGTTTCCAGACTGTCGAACTGCGCTTCAAGCGCCGACAGGTCCAGGTCTTCGAGACTTTCGAGATCGAGAAATACCGCTTTTTTCATCGTTGGAGTCCTTCAAACGCAACAAAGGGGCGCAAGGCCCCTTTGTTTACCGTACCGATTCGCTGTCAGCGGCTCAGTCGAACTGGATACCCAGACGGCGTCCCACTTCTTCGTAGGCTTCGACCACGCCACCGAGGCCCTGACGGAAGCGATCCTTGTCCAGCTTGTTGCGGGTCGCCTTGTCCCACAGGCGGCAGCCGTCCGGTGAGAACTCGTCGCCCAGCACCACTTCGCCCTTGAACAGGCCGAATTCCAGCTTGTAGTCGACCAGCAGGATGCCGGCATCGTCAAACAGCTTCTTCAGCACGTCGTTGACCTTGTAGGTCAGTTCCTTGGCACGCGCCAGCTGCTCTTTGGTCGCCCAGCCGAACGTCTCGACCAGCGACTCGTTGACCATCGGGTCGTGCAGCGCATCGTTCTTGAGGAACAGCTCGAATGTCGGCGGGTTCAGCTCCTGACCTTCAGCCACGCCCAGGCGGCGGCACAGGGAGCCGGCAGAGATATTGCGCACCACGCACTCGACCGGCAGCATCTCCATGCGCTTGACCAGACTTTCCTGGTCGGACAACAGGCGCTCGAAGTGGGTCGGCACGCCGGCCTCCTTCAGTTTGGTCATGATGAAGGCGTTGAACTTGTTGTTGACCATCCCCTTGCGTTCCAGCTGGTCGACCTTCTCGCCGTCGAACGCAGAGGTGTCGTTGCGAAACTCGAGGATCAGGAAATCCTGCTCATCGGTTTCGTACACGGATTTGGCTTTGCCGGAATAGAGCTCTGCGCGCTTTTCCATCGAAATCTCCAGTCAGAAGCAGTTGCCAGGGCGCCAGCCCAAGGCGGGTGGTATAAATAACGGCGGCCCGGACTGGCCGGGCCGATGTCTAGCATTGTTCGTAGCAATCCGCTGATCAACTCGACGGCAGCTGATCCTTGACGCTCCAGAGAATCTCCTCGGCAATCACGGCCGGCGCGTTCAGGCCCTCTTCGGTCATCACCGAGAGGTAGCTGCCACCGCGCGTACGGTTCATCCGCAGCTGGTAGCGGCCGACATACTCGTAGTTGCCGGTATCCTGGTTCAGCTGCGCCGATTTCTCGTCGGCGCCGAAGACGTAGATCACCTTACCGTCGAACCAGATCTTGTAGCCATCACTGTTGGCCGGGTTGTTCGGGTCGGCCAGGTCACTGGCATCAAGCGCGTCCGGATTCAGCGGCTCGACATCATTGGCGCTGTAGCGAACCGTCTCGACTTCGCTGTCATCATCACCGCCGAAGCCCAGCAGGTTGGCATTCAGCTTGATGTCTCCACGGTCACCGTGCAGCCATTCGAAGAAGCCGGTCTGCTCGACCTCCTCCGCCGGAGTCGTGGTCGTATAGGTAATGTAGAAGATACCGTGAGCCTGATCACGGGTTCCGACATCGATATCGGCCGCATCGAGCGCGTCACTGACCTGCTGCCAGGCGTTGTCGATCGGAGCATCGACCTTGAGCGTCGGGTTGCCGCGCGCATCCCGGCCGAGCACCGGACGCGAACTGCTGTGCTGCTGCATCGCCAGCAGTGTCTGCTGCGAGTTGTCCGATGTCGCCTTGCTCAGGTAGCGCAGCATCTCGTACATCATGTCGCTCTTGTAGCCGACATCCTGCGACTCCTTGCTCCAGTCGACATCGGTGACCTGCTGCTCCCAGGGATAGGTCGCAAAATCCATGCGGATCGACGTCCGGTTGGCGTCTTCGGGATCGGGTCGTGTAGTGATTCGCAGCTTGTTGCGGGTCGGACCGTCGATGTCCTGGAACGTCAGCTTCTTGATCCAGAGGTCAGCGAAGTTGTAATCCTTGCCGTCGACCCGGATCCAGTCGGTTTCCATCACGCCCTGGGCAGGATCACTCTCGGCCATTTCCACGCCATTGAAACGCCAGAAGTCCTGCAGCTTCGGCCAAACCGCTGCGATTGGCTCGTCCACGACGATGACCTTCTCGTCGCCGAGCTTGCTGAGATTGACGGCATCAGAGCCGGTGTCGGCGTAGAAGAACTCGGGACGCGGCGCCGAGAAGTCACCGGTACGCTCGGTTGCGGTGCTACCGATGCTCGGCACCTGCAGCTGTTCGGACATACGCCGGGTCTGCAGGTTCGGCGGGATCTCCAGCCGCGAGCGCGCCTGGGCCTTTTCGTAATCCTGGCTGCGGTCGCGTATCAGGCCGTCCTCGCCTCCGTAAAGGGAGTTCTTTGGCATCACGCCGCAGCCGGAAAGTCCCACTGTGGCGGCCAGCACCGCGGTAATCAGAAGTTTCCGGTTCATGGTCGAATCAGCCCTGCAGCACGCCGGTGTCCAGAAGCGCCTGACGCACTACCGGCTGAGCGCCTTCAGACAGCAGAGTCAGCGGCAATCGAATCCCCGGGCCGATGCGTCCCATCTCGAACAGCGCCCACTTAACCGGAATCGGATTCGCCTCGACGAACAGCTTGGTGTGCAGCGGCATCAGTTTCTGTTGCAGTGCACGTGCGGCCTCGAAGTCCTTGGCCAGGCCAAGGCGGCACAGCTCTGCCATTTCCGCAGGTGCGACGTTAGCGGTAACCGAGATGTTGCCGTGGCCGCCGGCCAGGATCAGCTCGATCGCAGTGGGATCGTCTCCGGAGTAGATGGCGAAGCCTTCGGGCGCCTTTTCCACCAGCTCGCGGCCCCGCTCGACGTCACCGGTGGCATCCTTGATGCCGACGATGTTGTCGAGCTCCGCCAGGCGCAACGTGGTTTCGTTCTGCATGTCACAGGCGGTACGACCCGGCACGTTATAGAGAATCTGCGGCACGTCTACAGCCTCGGCAACCGCGCGGAAGTGCTGATACAGGCCTTCCTGGGTCGGTTTGTTGTAGTACGGCGTAACCAGCAGGCAGGCATCGGCGCCGAGTTCGGCCGCCTTGCGGGTCAGCATGATCGCTTCGCGCGTCGAATTGGCGCCGGTACCGGCAATGATCGGCATGCGACCCTGCACACGGTCGATGATACGTTTGATGACCAGGCAGTGCTCATCGTAGTCGAGGGTCGCCGACTCCCCGGAGGTGCCGACCGCCACGATCGAGTCGGTGCCGCTCTCCAGATGCCAGTCGACGAGCTTGTCGAGGGATTCCCAGTCGACATTGCCATCGGCGTGCATCGGGGTAACGAGCGCAACAATACTGCCAGTAATCATCACTATCTCCATCTGAATTCGCGACCATGGTACCCGCCGGCACCCCGGTCGCACAACTTCGCCGCCCCCCGACCTTCTGCTGCCGAACCGGAGGGCTCTTGTTCGTTTCTGCCGACAGGGCCGGAGCCCGGGATTTATACCGCGCAGGCACAGGTCCAGCCGGGGTTTGATCTCGTAGAAAGGCCCAGTATTCTATACGAATTGCGCGCTGGAAGCGTACCCGTTTTTTGCCACCGAAAGGAACCCCGATGAGCCAAGTAGCCCTCGACCAAGTCATCCCTGATTTCACCGCCCAGGCCACCGGCGATACCACCGTCGAGTCCAGCGCCCTGCGCGGCCGCAACCTGGTGATCTACTTCTACCCCAAGGACAGCACCCCCGGATGCACCACCGAGGGCCAGAACTTCCGCGACCTCTACGACCAGTTCCAGGCGCTGGACACCGAGATTTTCGGTGTTTCCCGTGACGGACTGCGCGCCCACACCAACTTCAAGACCAAGCAATCCTTTCCGTTCGAGCTGATCAGCGACCCGGACGAAACCCTGTGCAAGCTGTTCGACGTGATCAAGCTGAAGAAAATGTACGGCAAGGAGCACCTGGGGGTAGAGCGCAGCACCTTCCTGATCGACAAGGAAGGCGTACTGCGTCGCGAGTGGCGCAAGGTCAAGGTCGCCGGCCACGCAGACGAAGTCCTGGAAGCGGTCAAGGCGCTTTGACCGATACCGGCTGACCGCGCGTCAGCCGGCGAGGTTGCCGCCGGACGTCATCAGGTCCCGTCCGGCTGCACTGCCTGCTCATGTCTGGGCCAGGCGTTTACGATCGCCTTGACCAGTGTCGCCAGTGGAATCGCGAAGAAAAGGCCCCAGAAACCCCAGAGGCTACCGAACACCAGCACCGCGATAATGATCGATACGGGATGCAGGTTCACGGCTTCGGAAAACAACAGCGGTACCAGCACATTGCCATCCAGCGCCTGAATGACGCCGTAGGCGACCATTAGCCACATGAAGTCCCCACTCCAGCCCCACTGAAAGAAGGCGATCAACGCCACCGGCAGTGTGACCAGCGCTGCACCGATATACGGGATCAGCACTGACAGCCCGACCATGATCCCGAGCAGCGCAGCATAATTGATGCCCAGCAGCGCGAAAGCGACAAAGGTCACGCTGCCGACAATCAGGATCTCCAGCACCTTGCCGCGAATATAGTTGGCGATCTGCACGTCCATCTCGTGCCAGACACGGGTCATCATCTGACGCCGCTCAGGCAGGAAAGACACCCACCAGCGCGCCAGCCCGCGACCATCCTTGAGAAACAGGAACACCAGGATCGGCACCAGCACCAGATACACCAGCAGCGCCATCAGGTTGCCAATGGAGTTCAGCGAAAACGTCAGCACCCACTGCCCGGCCTGACTCAACTCCGCGGTCGCAAGCTGGATCAGATCACGCACCTGGGTTTCGGAGAAAATATCCGGATATTTCTGCGGTAACAGCAGTAGCAGCGCCTGCACCTGCCCGACCATCCGCGGCAGTTCGTTGAACAGGTTGACCAGCTGCGTCCAGGCCTTTGGCATGACGAACAGCAGCAACCCGAGGAAAAAGCCGATAAAGGCCACAAATACCAGCACGACCGCCAGCAGGTGCGGCACCCCCTTGCTCTCCAGCCAGTCGGCGGGGCCTTGCATCAGAAAGGCCAGGATGATGCCGACAAACACCGGTCCCAACGGCTGCCCGAGGGTCAGTATCACCGCCAGCGCCAGCGCCAACAACAGCGCCAGCAGTATCGCCTCTTCGTCGGAGAAATACTGATCGATCCATTTGCCGAATATTTTACGCATGTGCCTGTCCCTGAAAGCGAGAGGAAGTTCGACCCTGGTTCAGCCGCGCCGGATGATATAGATGTAGCGCCCGTCTTCACTGAACGATTGCAGCAGCTCATGGTCTGATTGGTCGGTGTAGGCCTTGAAATCCCGCACTGAGCCCGCATCCGTGGCGATGACCTGCAGCCGTTCGCCAACCGCCATCCGACTCAGCGCCTGCTTGGCCTTGAGCAGGGGCAATGGGCAACTCAGCCCACTGGCGTCAAGCAGCTGATCGAACTCTTTCTGGGACATCGCACTCTCCGGACGGGGGGATCAAATCTGGAAGCAGGAATATACAGGTCTTTCCTGTCGGAACACCACATTACGTGATTCACAGGCGGGTGCAAGCGCTCCACAATGACATTATCGCCGGAAAGCGTTACAACACATTTCAGCCTTTCCGGCAAGGTGGCAGCGACCACCGGCGACTCCCACGACGACAATAGGGAACCCAATGCCCGCAAACACTCGACTGCGCCCCCTGGTGCTCAGCCTGCTACTGACCCTGCCAGCCGCCGCACCGGCCGCAGAAAACCTGCCGAGCCTGGGCGACACCACATCCGGCATCATATCGCTACAGCAGGAAGCACGCCTGGGGGACACCTGGGCACGTATCCTGCGGGGCCAGGCCAGACAACTGCAGGACCCGATCGTCTATGACTACCTGCAGGACCTGTTATGGACCCTGGCCGCCAACAGCCAGTTGAATAATGCCGACCTCGAACTGATCACCCTGGACAATGCCACCCTCAACGCCTTTGCGGTACCAGGCGGCATAATCGGGGTCCATGGCGGCCTGCTGCTGGCGGCCGAAGCCGAAGACGAGCTGGCATCGGTACTCGCACACGAGATTGCCCACCTCAGCCAACGGCACTTCGCACTGCAACTGGCCGAAGAGCGGCGCAATCGACCGTTCATGCTGGCGGCGCTGCTGGGCAGTGTACTGGTGGCCGCCACCACCGATGGCCAGGCCGGCGCCGCCGCCCTGAGTTCGACCCTGAGCGCGAGCGAGATGGCGCGCCTGTCGTTCAGCCGGCAGAACGAACAGGAAGCCGATCGCATCGGCATGACCACGCTGACGGCTACGGACTTCGACCCGGGCGCGATGCCGCGCATGTTCGAGCGCCTGCAGCGATCGATGCGCTTTTACGGCGATCGACCGCCTGAATTTCTGCTGACGCACCCGGTGACCCAGTCCCGCATCGCCGATTCACTCAACCGTGCGGCCCAGCTGCCCAAGGGCAGCCGCCCCCACAGCAGCAAAGACTTTCAAATCGCCCGCATTCGCCTGCAGGTACATTACGCGGACCGCCCCGAAACGTTGATCACGACCTACGAATCCGCACTGCAGAACGGCCAGGATCCGGCCAACCGCTACGGCCTGGCACTCGCCGCAGCCGCCGCCGGTCAGTACGAAAAGGCGCTTGGCGCACTGGATGCACTCGACAGCGACTGGCGCGACAGCCTTTATGTCCGTCTAAGTCGCGCCGAGATCCTGCAGCAGGCCGGACGCAGCAGCGAGGCACTGGCGCTGGCAGGCAAGCTCGAACGGCTTTATCCCGGCACTTTCGCGGTACTCAAGACCTATGCCCGGCTGGCACAGGATGCCGGTCAGAATGCCCGGGCGATCGAACTGTACGAAAAACTGCGGGAAGCCTATCCGTATGATACGGATATCCTCTTCAACCTCGCCGAGTGCTACGGACTGGAGCACCGGATCCTGAAGGTTCACGAAACGCGCATCGAATATTTCCTGGGCACCGCCCAGCCTGACCGGGCGGTGCAGCAGATCGATTTCGCGCTGCGGGAAAAGAGCATCAGCGAGTCAGACCGGCTGCGAATCGAAGCCTATCGCAACGATGCGAAACGCCTGCGACGGGATCTGGAAATGGATTTTTAAGGTAAGCGGTAAGCGGTAAG
>JABXIM010000085.1 GCA_013373085.1 Oceanospirillaceae bacterium
AATACAAAGCCTTTAATTATTGTAGGTACTGCCAGTGTGGTGAAATTGGTATACACGACGGATTCAAAATCCGTTGCCTTCGGGCGTGGCGGTTCGAGTCCGCCCACTGGTACCATGAATTCTAAAAAGCCCAAATCGTTTAACACGACTTGGGCTTTTTTATGCCTGACTAAAACCAAAAAAGCCTAACTGTAACGCGACACATAAAATGAGAATTCGCGTCACTTAAAAACGTAAATGACGCGCCCCATTCCCCATACTATCTTCATATCTCATCAACTTAATCATCAAATAAAGACTGCTAAGAGGCTTTTAACAGTGCTGACGCTGGTAGCAATACAAGGGCTTGTTGGTGCTTAGGGAACTCTTCGTTAATAGCAGGTAAAGAACCCTTTAAGAGGTTTCTTATGATTCTTAGTGAACCTGATAGATCTTTAGGGGCGGCCCCTCCATCATCCGCAGCTACTATTGCCACCTCTAATAAACTCATTGCTGAATTTATATTCTCATGGGCTAAATCTGTTACTTGCCAACCATGGCAAACTGCACGTCGATCCACTTTCAAAAACTCCTGTAATTATTATTCTAATACGTTTGTCCTAGGCATTTTTCTAACATGCCATATCAAAGAGACAAAGCACTATTTTTCGCAACGTACCCTAACTAGGTACACAATCGTGATTTTTTTGAATTACGTACCCAGTTAGGGTACGCAGGATTTGGATGAAATATGCTGTATTCACCAAAGGATGCCACTGGAATTAGGCTAAAAAACATACGAGAGGCGGCGGGCTATCGATTTAAAAGTGATGCCGTATCTGCCTGCAACGAAACTGCACTGAGTCTAGAGTCAGATGTGCGTTTTACCATGAAAAAGATTAGACGCTTTGAATCCATAGGTATTACTGATCGATACGGAGTCAAGCCGCCCACCTACGAAGAATTGCACATAATGATGCGCACTTATGCAGGGTCACTCGGGTACCTTATATGGGGACTTCCTCCAATGCTGTACCCGACTGATGCCTATGAAGATTTACTCTCTGTTTACTTGAGCCCAGAAACCTTAAGGCACGTAGCCTGGCTGGCAGACATGCCTAAACAAAAACGCATTCGCATTATGCAATTACTGCAAGAGGTCATTACTTAGGGGCCAAATATACATTTGTACTTAATTTAGGCTTTCCATTCATTAATCAATCCAATACTGTTAACAACCCAAATCAACGAGCAAGGAAAACAGCTTATGATGGTCAAATGCAAAGAATGCAAAACGAAAGTCTCTAGCAAGGCAAAACTCTGCCCTCACTGCGGTGTTAAAAACCCTGGTGTTAATTATGTGCAAGGCACAATTGGATTAATTTTTATTATTGGTGCAATTTACTTTTACAACTCATCTGATTCAGCAGCACCTACAACAACACCAAGCGTCACTGAACAAACACAACCTACAACTGCAAAAAAAGAACCTAGCGCGCCTCAATGGACACAAGGAGGAACGCTAGTTGATAAAGGGGCTTTAGATTGGCAGCAGGCCAGCAATGCTAACAAACTTGCATCATGCGCAACCATAATTAGTCGTATGGTGGAACGTGGTATTTTGACGGACAAAATTCACAATCAATTGACATCTTGGGATGCCCTAAAAATCGTATCCGTTCAAATGCAAAAAAACCTAGATACTGCATTTGCACCTGAGTCGAACAAAGACTTGAACGTCAAATTATTTACCAGCCAAAAAGTACTTGATACTGCTATTATGCTGGCCATTACTGATGGCTGGATTGAAAATAAAAAGTCCTAATTTATAAAAAGCTTTAAGGGCTGAATCCTTTAACAAAGCGTATGCTATATACTAGATCTCTGGCAACCAAAAGGTTGCCAGAGTATTGGTGTATTAATGAGAATTTATTTTCCCTCCGCAATTTATTTCTAGCCACTCATTTTTAAAACTCTTATCAACAACCAGAAAAACAATTCTAACATTTCTGAATTTTCAACGTAGAAATCCATTACCCCGCCACATAGGTTATGGGCAATAAGTTCTAATTGATCGCAAGTATTCGATTTTATATTCATAAGACCTCTTATAGTGAACAAAAAAGCAGCCTGTATGGCTACCTATTTTATATATAGGGGTTTTAAAACCGATATGGGGATAATTCATCAAAAATTAAACATACGGTTTTTCTCCTACATACATCCACTTTAACGGTTTTATTTACTCCACCGTTCAAATCACCCATTTTTATGTAAGTTTATGTAACTGCCAATAATGCTTTTACTCTCGATTGGTATCCCGTGTCTTTGGATATGCGATGCTCCACCTCTGTCACCACATATAGGTCATTCACTCGATCTCGGAATTCAATCAGTTCTAACTCTGATTCACAGGTGATAGATGGATTACCAGGTATGGTGATTGAGACATCGGCCTCGCTGCGAATTAAACGATCCAGCTTTGCTTGTGCAGCCAACTTGGCTTCGTCTCTTGACTGATACAGATCCGGTAATACAAATACTTTGTCTTCACTGCCAACCAAGACGTACTCAGTTAATCCGCTTGGTGTTTTAAGATCGTTCCATTTAGCCCTCACACCTGTGTAGCGGCTAATATCTTCACGACCCACGCGATAGTTAGAGCATTGCTTTTTACGGATGGTGAATCGGCCTAATTTATTCTTAATGGCTTCACTTTTGTTTGCACCTTGCGCGATGAATACCAGGACAGATCCTTGTGCTTTGAACATGGCTCCATATTGCTTAGCCAAATCACGTAAGAACTCTATATCGCTTTGCTCTTGTTGTGCCAGGTATTGGATTTGAATAGTTTCATAAACATCATCCACAACGGCGGTATAACCGTTTTCGCTGGCGATGGCGTTTACGATGACAGCTGGGGTAGTGTTATCCCAGCGGCGGGACTTGTGACCGCCCATGGCTTCACGAATGTTTAATGCGGAGGCATAGAACACCACCTTATCTGGTGGGCCACTGAATTCAGAGCGGTCGAGAATATAGGTGCCTTGATTTACTTGGAGTCTTTCTTCATACCCAATATATAACGTGAAAAGCGTGCCATGCTCTGGAGTGATGACTTTACCATCTCGATCATCTAAATGGATCTCAATCATATCGGAAGATGTGCCTGGACGATCAAATCGAACAACTTCAAGATAGCGATCATGTACTTGGTTTTCTAACTTCTTATTTTTCGTAAAAACACTTACGAACGGCTTCATATTGCCTCCAAGTAGGCTACACTGTTTTACATTGATTTAAGGAAACGCTATGAAAATTTTATTACTTATTATTGCTACATTTTTAGTTCAAGGTTGTGCTAGCCAATATCACAGCTTTCATAAAATGGATAAGGACTTACCTTGGCGTGGCCCGTTTTATGGCAGCATGCCTTATGATGAAAAAGTTAAATCTGATTGCAATGCTTTAGCCTTTTCTGGCCCCTATGCCGTTCGTATTCACTTTGAAGATACTGGTGAAGAACGCACCTACATTTGCAGTGAATATCCAAAATATCAGTAAGCTATTTTGCGAACGCTAATCCCGTCACTGTTAAACCCAAACCAGCCACATCTATTTCCGGCAGCGTGATTTTTACACCTGCCGGTAAATGCACGTCGTATTCACATAATTTTGGGTTGGCATCTAATACCTTTTCGATCACGCCCGATGCTCTACCATAGTGGGCGTAACAGATTGCATCCAACACATCACCTTCGCTGGTTTGGTAGATTAAATGACCCGCCATTAGAATAAGCTCCCTGTATCGTCATCGTCCGATCCGTAACGCTCTAGGGTTAACGTGAACTCAACTTTTCGCGGATCACCATTCGCTGCTAAGTAGGTGCCTTTTTCTTCAATGTCCACAATGCAATACTCGCCATAGACAAATCCATTACCACTGACAAACATTAATGGTTTACCTTCTTGTGCCATTAATCGCATTAATGTGATTTGTTCGGTACCACCTTTATAGTGCGGATAGATCACACCTTCTAGCTCAATGGTATCGTCACCAATCCCTGTAAATTGACTGGCGCTTTCACGACCCAAGCGTGGCTGCTTTGCCCATTCATAGTTATTTGTTCGCGTAATGCTTTGAGGTGCAGCGGTATCACGGCTAAACATAAACGGGCCAAGCATATACATAATGCGAGATGTGTTTTGTATTTGGGCTGCAATACCAACCGCTCCTTTGGCTAGAGCGGCTAATTGGCTAATTGACGTTACAATGCTCACGCTTCTCTCCGATTCATGATGCCTTCCACTTCAATACGCACACGTTCCGCAATTTGTTGAGCCAGCTTTTTCTCATTTATATTGCCACTGGTTGTTACTGTGATCGGAATGTTGAACTCGACATTACCACCACCCACGAGAGCTGCTTGTGTTGTCGATCGGCTTTCTTGTGCTGGCGATTGAATGCTTTCAACCTGTGCGGTTTCTGAAATGTCTTTTACTTGTTTGACTGTGGCACTGACTTCGCCACCACCAAAGATGGCATCCCATGCACCACCTAACACCTCTTTGATGGTTTTGATGGGATCTGTAATTGCGGTTTTAATCCAACTTAAAACAGAGTCAAATGCCTTTTTAATATCGGCCCAAAGTTCCTCAAAGAACGTGCCTACCTCACCCCAATCGGTCATAAGTAATGCAGCGGTTGCCGCGATCGCAGTCACGGCTAAACCAATTGGATTAGCCAGCATGAGTCCCGCTACTAATTTGATAATTGGAATCAACGCACTGAATGCAAGCTTCAGCGGAAACAGCCCAATGGTGGTCAACATACTGGTGGCAAACTTAACTAACGCTAGTGTGCTGACTAATCCCGACAAGACAGAAGCGATCGGGCCAATGGCTAACAACAAACCCGCCAAGCCTGCTGTGAGTGTTAAAATGGTTTTCACCGTCTCGGGATTAGCGGCGGCCCATGTAACCATACGACGTGTGATGGCAGTGGCTTCTTTGATGAGCGGTGTGAGTTGTGGCAATAACCCATCACCAATCGTAATCCCTAAACTTTCCATGGCGCTGCGCCATTCTTTAACGCCGCCTTTGGCGTTATCGCCCATCTCATCTGAAATACGCTGAGACGTCCCACCCGCTTTTCTTAATTCTTGCTCGTAGGCCATAATGGCTTCTTTGCCCAGGCTCATGAGTTCGGCAATACCGGATGCAGGTTCTTCACCAAAAATTTCTTTTAACGTGGCGAGCTGTTCAACATTGCCCATGCCATCCATTCCGGTTTCTAAATCTCCGATGATGTCGAGCAAAGGACGCATATTGCCTTCGGAGTTTTCAATTTCCACACCTAGCATGGCTAAGGTGTTTGCGGCTTCTTTTGATGGTGCGGTCAAACGAGAAAGCATCGCTCGTAATGTGGTACCAGCCTGAGAACCTTTAATGCCTGCGTTACCGAGTAAGCCTGTCATGGCTGCCATGGTTTCAATGTCGATGCCTGCTGTCTTAGCTAGAGGCCCAACATACTTCATGGTTTCGCCTAGCATCTCTAATGTGGAGTTTGAACTGGTGAAGGTTTTTGCAAGGACATCACCGACGCGGCCCATCTGCGCAGCTTCTAAACCAAAGCCTGATAAAATGTCTGAGCTGATATCGGATGCCCGACCTAAATCCACCGCACCTGCTTTTGCTAAATTCAAAACTCCTGGCATGGATTTAATAATCTCGCTGGTTTCAAAACCGGCCATGCCTAAATACTTCATACCGTCTGCCGCTTGGCTTGCTGAGAAAGAGGTACTTTCACCAAGCATACGAGCCGTTTTTGTTAACTCATTAATTTCTTGTGTATTGGCACCTGTAATAGCCTTCACTGTATCCATGGCTTCTTCGAAGTCAGCAGCCACATTAATTGGTTCTAATAACGCACGACCGATGGTTTTACCCATGCGCATGGATTCCGCACCAACTAATGACAAGTTGCCTGCGGTTTGTAATGAGCGATCTAATTTTTTACGGTTATTACCAACGTCATCATAAAAGCGACCCATAGCACGACGGCTTGGGCCAGTAAGTTGATCCACAAACTTGGCAATAAATTTTAAATTTAGATCACTCATTACCGTTCTCTTTCTCTTTCTTTGGGAATCCAACAGGTCGTACAATTCGATCCAATGCACGTTGACGCCATTCAATTAGCTCCACATACGGAATGGCATCGAGATCCGACATTGACCAATGAAATACACTGGCAATGTCGGCATAAGCTTCTTCAATATTTACGAAGGTGCCCCCTGTGATGGCTTGAAGAAATTTACGGTCTTTGAGATCACACGACTTAAATCGGCAATATCCAATTTATAAACAAATTGGGTATCGACAATTTCATCGCAAATTCGAGGTAAAAGCGCAGCATGTGCATCAACATCCATTTGCAGTACATCGATCAATTTAACGCCACGTAAATCACCACTGGTCGGGCGGCGAATGGTTAGGGTTTTAATTTCCTTTTCACCAAAGGTTAAAGGCACATCTAATTTGTGTTTAATGGTGATGCTTTGTGCTTGGCTTTGCATAATGTTGTCCTATTTATTATTCAGATAAAAAGAGCACATCCTTGTGCTGTAATCTGAAATCCATGTTCAGATCAACAAGTGGCCGTTTTAAATATTATTAGAGGCCAATGGCATTATTGATGGCGGCTAATTGATCCACACCACCTATGATGCGTTTGTTATTCTCCACATCAATTTCGTGAAGCACTTCGCCATCACGTTCACGCTTGTAATACGTTAACGAGATTTTCACCGTCATCTCCACTTGCTTACCAGGTTCCCACGTACCTTGGTCAATCTCGATGATCTTGCCCTGGCACTGGATCACCTCTGCATGTACCGCACCGTCACGATCTTGTGTCGCGCCTTTGATTGTATGCTGAATGCCTTGACCTTCCAGTAAGCCAAAACCTTTTTGGATATCTGGATCGTAGGTTGCCAGCTTGTACTCGATACCGAGTTTTTCCATACCCACGTCCACATCCACTTCAGCGTCCATGCCACCCATGCGCACGCTTTCTGTTTTGATGGTTATCTTAGGTGGCGTCACTTGAGACAATGCACCCGCATATCCAAGGCCATCCACAATTAAATTCATGTTGCGTAGCACTTCGCTTTTCACCGACATGATGACTCTCCTTTTAAAAATGAATGAATGGATTAACCGAATACTGCATTGACGGTGTAATCGTTATTTACATTTGCACGGAATGTCACACGCTCGGCGGTGCCATAACGACCATAATCAAAATCAAAATAGACTTGGCCTGCATCCATGGATTCTTTCGTGTTGAGATCCGGCATAGCCCAACACTTGCCACCACTGATAATGCCTCGTGTTGCTAGTGATCGCAGAAAGGCATTCACGCCTTCTGTTACTTGCTCGATATAGTTTTTATCGATGTTACGATCCACCGCCCACAAGTGTGCTTGCAGCAAACTTTCTAAAATCACATCGTTTAAGCGAACATGACTAATGAATGTCCATTTTTGATCGCTTGAACAGGTGTGATTACCCCACAAGCGATAACCGTCCTGGTTAATGATGGTGGCGATATTATTTTCGTTTAAAAGATTGGCACGGGCATTTGCATCACCCAGTACAAAGTCGATTGGGCGGGCGGTACCAATGATGCCTTTGATTTCACGATTGGATGGGGAAACGTGATAACCACGCTCCAAGTCATTTAATACAAACACACCTGCTACACGAGCTGAGCTGGATTCGACCGCAGGGGCATCCGCTACGGTATCCCAAACCTTAACAGCAGGATCAACCACATAAACACGTTCGCTTCCGAATAATGCCTCAAAAGCGATTGCATCCGCGTCGGTCGTATTTGGGCCTTCTGCAATGACAATGCCTCGTAACTTTTCAGCCACGATATCTAATTCAGTTGCAACGGGCGCACCCTCGATCACGTCTGATCCATCACGGGTAACATGACCTGAGAAACTAGGAGCGATTAAAATTTTAGGTGTCACACCCAATTCACTTTGTGCGTTTAGCAAGGTATGCACACCTGTGCGAGCACCCGTTACACCATCGACACCACCAATAATATTTGAAATGGTCGCATCATTATCTGCTCCTTCATCTACGCGCACGACTACGATCAACGCTCCGGCATTATCAAAGATGCCATCGACTGCATCTGGGAGCGTGCCATTTTTATCACCCACCGTGTCTAACTTTGCAGCCTCAATTTCTGAACCTGCGATCAGCACTGGTGTATTCAATGGAAACGCAGCTGCATCGGCATCGGGTGCGGTACCCACTAAACCGATGACAGAACTGCGCACAGTTTTTATTGGATGTGTTGCGGTGTCTAATTCTAAAATTTCGACACCGTGAAGGAATGAAGCGGCCATGGTTTTCTCCTTGATGGATTAAGAATTTTATAAATTCTTTCGTTAATATTTTTAAATTATTAGCATCAACAAAAAATAATTTTTAAATAGTGAATCCTACGATAGCTATAGACACACCTAGATCACCCAGCCCATTTGCATTCTGCCTGGCATTAACTTCAAAGGTGTTATCTGAAACACCATCTACACTAACCTCCGCATAGTATGTATTAGACAGAGAATCTAAGCTGGTTCCGCCCGACGAAATGGTAGCTGTTAGAGTAGAGGTAAGAAGTAAACCGCCAGAGCCATTACGTTTTCTAATACTAATTTCATTTCTAGCTAGATAACTATTAGAAACCTTATCATCTCTATCTACTCCTATTCGTAGCTTTAATGTTTTTGCATCAGATGGAATGTTTTCCATACCACTGATTATTAAATTGGCCCCCGAACCTGTACCACCCACAACCGGCCATGATGTATTAGAAAAATAAGATTTTGTCCAATAACCGCCAAACCCACCATTCTCGTGGTGATAATGTTTTGTGTAGCTAGTATATCCAGCCACTGAGCCACCCTTCACAAAACTCTTAATCAGTGAGGCATCTGGATATTTATCGACGGCCCCGCTTTCCATTTCTGATGTTGTTGCTTTTTCAACAATTCCTTTTGCTGATGTTGTAGCACTTGGAAGATCGCCAGAATTATGAGTGTGAGATAAATTCGCTTTAGCATTTAATGCTGATTGTAAGCCTGCAATACTGGCAACGGTCAACGCATCTAAATCACTGCGATTTAACTCTATGAAATTAACTATTTCTTGCAGCGTATCAAGCGTAGTTTCATCAGAGGCTAACAAGCTATTAATGTTTTGGATTGCTGTATTCAAATCGTAAACCGCTTTTGCTGATGCAATTTTACTTGGGTTTGGATCGGTTAAACTGGCCGTTAAAAGGCGTGTAAAAAGCTGTTTTAATTCGTATGCATCCACGGCTTTATTGGGCGTACCTGCATCCACTTCAGATTCGTCTGCAATTTCAACAATGCCTTTTTTTGTTGGTGTAGCCGGAGAGTAAATAAATTCCGCAGCACCGAATGTAAGATCTGAAACATCTACTTCTGTTAGCGTTGCATCGGCACTCAGCAATAAAACATCATTCGGGCCTTTTTGTGTGATGACTTCACCCTGGGTACTAATCACACCCATCAACACGCCAGTACCGGATCGCAAACCAATTTCACCAAGGCTATAGACATCGCTACTATCATCACGAATGGTTACATGAATCACATTATCGGCTACGGTGTCGCCGCCAAAGGTCGACAGAGTCTTAATACTATTTTGCAAATCGGTTTCTGAACCATCTGGGTTATATGTTGCAGATCCAACTTCAATATGGGTAATGTCGAGAGCCGCCGTGCCAATATTGGCCGGATTGACTAAAGCTGCTTTACCTGCGTCGGTGAATTTAATTTTTAGGCTCATTGGTCATCTACCTCTATACGAATGAATTTTGCTACACGAATCGCACCGGATAATGCGAGACTGCCGCTCACTGTAAGGCCTTGCTGGACTTCAAAATAACTACGACATGGCTTTACTCGTGAAATTTCTTGAACGATATCGCTGGTGTACTCTTGGGTTTGTGCTCCTAACTCATTTACATTCAGCAATATTTTAAAACTATGAGGTGGCCCCATTGGGGTTTGCTCAAACCATTCACTCAATGAAGACTCGGCACCAAAACTTTGCGCCACTTCCAGTACCGATCGCTTCGTGCCTTTTTTACGTTGAACTTGAATGGCACTTTTAATACGTGCTCGTTTTACATGCTCTGGCCAGTAGGTTCGCCATGTATCGATTGATAATGACCAAGCCAACCATGGCAACAACTCAGCAGGGCAGTTATCCGCATTCCAAATATCTCGCACATTGACAGGAACATTACTGATGCGAGCACTAACCGTTTCTAAATCTCGTTCTAAATCTGTGGCATTAGGTGGTAATAAAGAGGCCATTAGTCTGCAACGCCTCCATGAGTAATATTGATGCCCGTGCAATACGCCGCTTGTGATCGATCGCAAACAATGTTCTGATTAAAATCGGTTTCGACACGTTGTACGCCTGGCTGATGTAAGGCGGCATACACACCACTCACATTAATGTCTCGGCCAAGCTTGTGATTAGCATCTACAAAGGTTTGGGTTTTTTCTTGTGCATTTTGCAGCACAACTGAACTGTCTGGGCCAGCGTATGTATAAAGTGTGGCGTTGATTTCGTAATCTATAATTTGAGCACTGCGTTCGCGCACACGGTCTGTCATTGGACGCACATCATCTTCATTTAAACTAGTTTTGACTGCGTCTTGTGTGGCTTGTGGTGCAGCACCATTACCTGTGTGCGACAAAATATTTACCGCTACATCACCAGGCATTGGATCGGTCAGGCCCACATCATCATTAGGTACGATGACTATTGCGCCTTCGGGTAGTTGATCTTGTATCTCTTGAGATACCGTCACCAAGTCAAACGTAGGGGATTGGGCTGAAGCGTCTTTTACATCTGAGTTGGCACTTAATGCATGAAAGATATATGCGCCTTCAGGGCCTGCCGTTGAGAACCCTTCACTCGCTAATTGAATACGGCGGCGAAAATCTTCATTACTTTCATAAACCGCTTCGATACCATTTTCTTCATCGGCGGGTGTAATAAGTTTTTTGAACACTCCAAAGCCAGCCGCTATTTGTTCTAAATCGGCATCTACTGCATACGCCAGCATGACACCTTTACAGGCCTCATTTACACGCTGACGAATTAGCATTTCTCGAAAAGCAACAATTTGTAATTGACGTGCAGAGGGATCACTTTCTAGTTCTAAGTTAAAAAGCTCTGTTTCACCTGCAAATGGCACTCGAAAATACTTATCACCGTTACCGTTTTCGATTAACTCAGACTCTACAATTTTTGCCGCACCATCTTCATTAAAGAGCATGGGTTGCAATGCATTCATTTGATCACGCATTTCCTGATAAATCGCATCAAACGACAATTCTTCCACTATGCCTGGAAATGGCAGTTGTGAAACATCAACAGCGGTATACGCACTCATGCTGTAACTCCTATGGCTTCATTAAATGATGTGGTTAATGCCACACGTTCTCCGGTTGGCTTATAAACACCTGCCAGTTCAAACAATGCATCCTGATCGGTGATTTCGATTGGTGTTATTTTTTCCAAACTAAAATCCTGCAACCCGTTTGCTTTATCATTCACTGCAATGGCGATGTCGGAATAACATTGCACCAGCCAAGCTTCGTTCATGTTTTCATCTAGTCGCTGAAACAAACCACATCCAAATTCACGATTCATCAATCGTGAGTTTTTAGGCGTGGTCAACACATCCCGTAATCGCTGACGTAAATACTCGATATCACGTATGCGCTGACCTGTGGTTGTGTTCATGCCTTGCATAGTCGTTACTCAGCGATCGCTTTTTTAGGTGCAGGCTCTTTTACTGGCTTTACAGGTTGCTTGGTTTTACCAATAAAACCATTCAACAAAAGAAAGCGGGCCTGCTTAGATGACAACTGAATTTCATCCCCTGGATAATATTCAACGCCGTTGTGCGGTAGATAACGATGCGCGTAATACGTATTTAAAGGGCCATTAACAGACTGTTTTTTGTTATTGGTTTTCATGGTTTCTCCTATCCGACCATTGGGTCGAAGCCATCAATAAATGCATCAGCAACTGCTTGCGCTAATGCGGTCATGCCATTACTGCTTACGGGACTGGCCGCTAAAATCTTGCTTTTGATACTTGCAGCGGTTGGGGCATAGGCATGCACACCCGCTACAGGATTAAAACTGGCAATCCATGCTGCTACTTCTTGGTCGATGCCCGTGGCAATGGCATTCATTGCTGTCAAACCAACACCAGCCACATTGGAAAACTCACTAGCAAATGTTGCAGCCATGGTTGTGGATGTTGATGGTGATGCTGATGTCCAACCTGCATCGATCGCTCGACCAAGTTGCACCACGATCAATGAACCTTCTTTGAACTCGGTGGTTTCGCCTTCCACATCAAACTGCGTTCCGGCAATGGCTTGCTCGATTGCTGCTGTTCCTGGTGATGGCATTAGGCACCTCCCATGACAGTGGTACTGGCTTGTGGATGTGGCGATCCAGTGAATGAACACGCATGGCTTTGACACACCACGCCGCCAGCTTCACCTTGATTGAGATTAATCATGCTGCCATCGACGTTCACATTGCCTCCGGCTTCCACTGTGGCGTCACCATCAGATGTCACCGTGACATTGGCTGCCGCAATGGTGGCATCGCCTTCAGCATTCACCGTCACAGCGCATGGCGTTTCAATGTTGATGGTGCTTTCTGCCATGTTGTGTGAAATGCTGGTGCCATCACTGCAAATTAATGTGCGAATATTCGGATCGGTTTCAGGCGCTGGATGATCTTTGCTGTAAAACGCTGGCACAATTAAAGACAAGTTAATGAAACCGCTTAGGTTTAATATCAGCACTTGTTCACCTGGCTCAGGTGCCCACCACTCAATAGTCTCGCCAGCATGGCGTACCATCCAAGGCAGTGGAGCCGTTTCGCTTTCATCATCTGCCAAGATACAAACAGCGGTACCGTCTTCTTTAATCTCTTTAATGATTGCCAATTGAAAAAGCTTATTCAGTTTTTCTTCTACTTCTTTTAGGCGGCGTTCCAGCTCAAGTAACTTATTCATTGATCTGTACTCCATCGACATACAGCTCAGCGGGCATAAAGCTTTCTTGCTCCGGCTCACTGCCGATCGTTAAATTTTGTCTCCACGTTACAGCCCATAAGGCGATGCCATGATTAGCGGTACTGTTAAATAAATTTTGAGCATTGATGCTTTCGGCTTTACCCGTTTGCATCACCCCCCATCTTTGATGTGAAACAGTTGGGATAAGCGCCTCAACCAAATTACGAGCGGATTCGCCCTTGGATAACTTTGGCTGATCACTTGTAATCACATAAATCACTAAGCTTGCATCCACGTTCACTTCTTCTGTTGATTGATCGCTGGACATCGGCAAACCCAAAACAGAAATGTGCATAGCAGGGGTTTTGGTTGATACACGTTTTAGTTCGCTTACATCAAAACGACCGTCGTGGATCTCACAGGTTTTTAACTCTGGAAACTGGGTTTTAAGTTGCGTTTTAATACCGTCTAAAATCTCATTTATCTTCATGCTACAAACCCAGTTGTTCATCGGCCCAATCATTGATTAGGGCCTCTATGTCTTTCACGTTTTCATCGCTCAATCCCAAATAGGGACGGGCCGCGATATCCTTGCCAACATCTTCACCACCAAACTGATGGATTGCGGCGTAAATTAAATTTGTGCCCACATGTACTTCATCGCCTACCACTAAAAACTGAATGCTGTCGTCTAACTCGCCTTCATTCATTAATAATGAATGGCCACTGTGTCGGCTTTGTGCGTAACCATCCGACCAGGCTTGCCATGACTCACCATCTGGGCTTTTCTTTTCTTCTTGCAAGCGACGATGGGTTTGGCTTTCGATCTCGGCACCCACGCCTTCTAATAATTCATTGAAATTTGAACGGCTGGCCAACTTATCAATGCGAGCTTTTAATTGCGGTAAACCTTGCACATCAAATGTTAGGCTGGCTCCACTCATAGCAAACGGCCCCGACCAAAACGCTTAGGCTGACTAACAATATGAACAGGCCCATTGGTGGTTTTAACTGGCTCACTGATTCCCAGACTCACTTCACCTTTGGCAATACGCTTTAACAGTGAGGTGGCGTCTTCATAACGCTGACGTTTTTCCTCTGTCACCATGTCGGCTGTGGCAGATAAACGATAAATGGCAATGTCTACGCATAAGCGCACAAGCACACTTGGAGTAACGGCAAGCGGCAGGCTGTACTTAGCTGCCACATAGGTATCAATCTCAGCCGTCGCATCTGCAATGGCTTGATCGATTACCAGGTTATCCACTTGGTCGTCACCATCACGATCCGTCAGCATTAAAAGCGTGTCGCTACCGTAACGATCGATAATGTCTTGTGCGCTTGCGTATGGCATGGCTTATTCACCTACCTTTTCAACGATCAAAGACGAGCTAGCACCTAGATTAATTTCTTGCTCTAGGATTTGGCGTTGGCCTTCAGATAGTTGAGTGAGATCCACTTCTTGAGCTTCTTTTGTAAAGTGAATTCCTGCGCGGCGGAAACCTTCATCAAAACGAGATTTGATGTGTGCAGTTTTCGCACCTTTCAGCGTTTTGATTTTTTGAGCCGGTTTAGTCACAGCCTTTGGTTTAGGCGTTGGTTGAGGATTATTTTTCAACGCCTTTTCCAACTCTCCGAGTTGCGCTTGTTTTGCTTCGATCGTTTCATCTAAACCTGCAAGCACTTCTTCCGCTTTTGCGATTTGGTTATCAAGCTCAGCTTTCTTTGCATTCTGTGCTTCAATTTCAGCCGTAAGTTGTTCAATCACCTTTGACTGATCCACATCTGTTGGTTCTTTATTCGACTGATTGTTTTTGTTCTTAGCCATGATGACTCCTTTTTTCATCTAGCCCCTCTTAAGGGACTAGATGTTTAGGTGAAGGGGAGTTGTCGCTATCGTTTAAACGACGTATTTGTTGCGGTATGCCAATTGCCAGAAACCGTAACCACCAGCCGCACGCGCTTCCGCACCAAATTTATATTTACGGCGAGTGAACACATCGTCGGCATTCATATCGGTTTGCGACACAAAGTCCGGCGCTTTACGTTCTTGATAGATGAATGGTTTAACTGGGCGCGTGGTATCAAACAAGAACCATGAAGTGTCTTGAATGTCTGTGATCACCAACAATTCAGCTGTCCCCTTGTAAGGATTTGGCTTGCCATCTTCTAAGCGATCCACCGTCAATAACGCACGGGCCGTGTCTTCAAGCGCAGGGCCGACCACTAATAGATTAGGTTTTACACCTAGGCTGCGGCCTTCTTCGTCTTTGGTTTGTTGCATTGCAGTTCGCGTTGCACCATAACCATTTTGAGCTTTCGCCAAGGTCTCAGTTGATAGTTCCAAATAGCCACTGTTTGACACCGTGATTTCGTCGCCGTTTTCATCAAAGCTTGGATGATCGGTATCAAAGAAATATTGCCCATCAAAGCAACGCTCTTTATGTCCATTGATCAGCAACTGGTTCACGATGTCATCTGGCAACTCTGCTGCACTTTCACCTGCCGCCATGGCTTGTGGGCCATAGATGCCGATATTGTCATCTTCGATGTCGTTGCGATCGACTTCTACCGTGGCTTCATAGTCATCATTGACGATGGTGTATTTTTGGGCCGCTAATGATTTCACATTTTTCTCACCAACCCACTTACGCATCTTGGGAAACTTACTTAACCAGGCGTAATCGTTTTGGCTTGATGTGGATGTCACCTTCATTGCGATTTTTTGCCATGTGGTTTCACGGCCTTTAAACGCTTTGTTATAGGTGGCTTTTAAATTTGTAAAAATATTCTGTAGTACCGATTTATTGACAAGCATGTTTGCTCTCCTTGATTACCAATGAACTTGTGGATGCCTTAGCCGTTAAAACGGTAAGGGCATGCCTTCAACCCAAATGCCATCGGGTTCAACACCCACAACGACACCAGCGATGCTTTGTGTGCCACCGCCATCAGTGGCTGATACGGTTTCGTCGTCCACGATGAAGCAAAACTGACCAAACAAAGCCTGTGTCACAGGATCGCCGTTTGAGTTTTTCCATTTGAACGCTTTTTTACGGCGTACATTGACAGACACATCACCATCTGAACCGCTTGAGTTATCTGCAAAGTTTTCAGCACGACCCAGGTACGTTAGACCTGCTGCTGTTGCTCCTGCTACTGCAAATCCACTGGCAGCGACAGCAACAATTGCACCTGCGAAAATTTTTGCACCGCCTTCCAGTGGTACAGGGATTTGTTCTGCATCACGCATGGGTGTATTGCGATCTTTTGTAAGTGGCATGACCTTTCTCCTGCCTTGTATTAAAAGCTTGCTCTGGCAGCACAAGCTTTTAAGATTTTTTAAAGTTGAACAGCGTTAATAAATGTTGTGTTGATTACTTACCGAACTCGGCAAGGTCTTCAGCGGAATTACCAAACATGGCAGCAATCTGCTTTTCTTCAGCGTTCATTGCAGTGGCTGCATCATCTTTTGGCTTTTTGCCATCCAGATTGGAATCCGCACCAATCACTGGCGCGGTTTCAATAAACTTCTTGAAGTTCTCAACGCCGTTTTCTTGGTTGCAGGCTGTGATGTAATAATCTTTGCTGGCTGGTGCGATCTTGCCGTCTTTTACTGCTTGGCCTACTAGCTCTTCGACTTCTTGATTGCGAGCAGTCGTAAGGTGGGTTTGCAGTTTGGTTTCGGCATCGTTCGCACGATTCATTGCAGTGTCATAATCTGTGCGAGGCACAAACTTATCCAATGATGGCGTTTGCGCTTGGTTTTTAGCGGTTTGTAATTCTTGATTACGCGCAGCAATAAGTGCTGTTGCATCTTCTTCTGTGGCCCCTTCTGGTAATCCAAGGGCTTTACGAATTGCTTCTGACAGGAGCATGGGGTTTTCCTCTGGTTGGTTAGGTTGGGTTTGTTCCTGGTTAAGTGCGGATAGGTAAAGGTTGTGCTTGTTGGTGAGGCCCACACTTTTTAAGCGATAGATCTCTAAGGTTGTGCGGTGGTAATCAAAGACAGGGGATAGATAGCGGTACTCTTTATTGCGCACGCTTTCTTCACCTCGTGGGGTGAATTCAATGCGGCCCCAGATTGCACCGTTTCTTTGTTCGAGTTCTTTTATCCAGAATGCGGCGGGGGCTTCTTCGCCTTTAGGGGCTTTCAATTCACTGGCATGTTCCCAGTCGCCTACGATATCCCGTTGCTGGTTTTGAGATTGCTGGATTACGGCTTGTGGGTCGCGCATAAACCAATGACGACCATCGCGGCCATCGATGCGGTAATTTGTTCCTGGTGCAGGAATCAGCTCTACCCACTCTGGCAGTTGACCATCAGCAGGCAGTTCAAAGTTTAGGGCGCAGCTAAGATGGTCATCGCTCATCTGCTGACTGTTCATGGCGACGGCAAAAGCCATCTTTTGGATGCGGTTTGAATGTTTCATGACCCCAGATTAACGAGGGGCCAAATGACTATGACGGGGGATGGGGTTCCGGGGGTGTTTTTACTGGGTTGGGAGTGCTTTTTACAATAGCCTAGTCAAATGGCACCTGTAAATGCTCAGGAAAGCTTTTAAACACCTTTTAAAAACGGTTTTCGAGGCTTGGGATATACCATTATGGCGGGTAGGGGGTTACGAATGCTTAGAGAGGCTGTTATTCTCAACTAATTTATCAGAGGAGATATTTAATAAATGGAAATAGATACACTGACACAAAAGAAAATAAGCACAAGGCATAAGGTTAATGGCAGAGAAATAGTAGAGACCGGCAGCGTCCTTGTTGAACAGGGTGGCAACATAGAAATAAATCTTGAGTATGGAAGCGAAGCACTTCAGTTTATTTTTGAGTTTGTTAACACTCCCGAAGGGAAACAAGAACACCGCTCTAGCGATTTTACGGTTGTAGACGAAAGTACTGGAAAATTCACATTCACAGATTTTTTAGATGTAATTGGAACATTTAATCTAACCCCAATGTATCTAGGTACAATTTCTAATCAGTCTTTATATTTAAGTTACCGCGTCGTACATCTTCCGGAAGCTGGTAATCTACTTTTCTATACCTTTTCAGTTGAAGGAGATAAATAATGCCTTTGACGAAAACTACCACAAAAATGACGCTGGATACCCCTCGTGAAATCAATGTAAAACTAATAAGAGCTGATACACTTGAAACGTCAGATACCTTTAGAGTTTTCTTTGAAATCTCTTTATCAATAGCGAGTACAGTAGCCGGTTACATCTTGAGTTCATCAAGTAAAACTCCCAACATTGCAATAATTTTTTTAATATGTGCTATTACAAGTGCAGGGTTTTCTTTATATCATTCCATGAAATATCGAAGAAATGGCATGGACAGTAGCCCCGACAAAGAATCTGATAATTAAAAAGTTTGAACCTAGACACTCTATAGAAAAGAGACTCTATTCTTTTCTTCACCCGAGGGTAGTTAATACAGGGATAATGTTATGTTTCCGGAAATCTTAAAAGAAATTATTAGTGTTCCAGGGCTACTGGAAAAAATTTACGAAGACCTTGCACAACCAGGCGTTCGTAAAGTTGGCAAGGCTATCGAAGGAATCCTAGGATTAGGAAACACTTGTTTATACCCTATTCACTTAGCTAATGAACGAACTTCGATCCATCTAAAAAAAAATCTAGAGAGGTACAGAAAAAAATTAGAGAATGTACCCGCCGAAAATATTATTCCTGTACCAGCTGAGATAGGAGTCCCTATCTTAGAAAAATTAGCATATACTTCTGATGAAAATTTAAGCGAACTATTTACAAATTTGCTTGCAAATGCATCAACAAATAATACCGCTCATAAAGTCCATCCCGGATTTTTAAGTAAACTAAGTAACTTGTCACCGGATGAAGCTAAACTTCTTGTGTTTGCTTATAACAACAAAGGAATTTACCTTCATAGAGTAACCCCAAATACTGCCGATCAAAACAACTGGTTCTTAGCGGTAGAGAATGACGCACTTGAAAACCTTCAGTATCCTGAAAACGCTAAACTATATATTGATAATCTAGGCGCACTTAATATCTTATTTTGGTCATTCCCTCATAATACACCCAATTTTGACGCCACATTACTCAACAATAAAAGTTTCACATTAAACTTAGATAAATCCTATATTAAGTACTTCAATATCAACATTGAAAATACTTTTAACTTCGATGAAAAATCAGCTCACACATTATCTATATTAAAATTCTCAATGATGGGATTGAATTTTTGCGAAGCTTGCCTAGAGAGTAATAAATAATTCATGAATAAAATATATAGAATAAGAACCATTGAAAGTATTTTGACTAAACACAAAGAGCTTGAAAAACAAGAGATATACATGTCTCCGCCAGAAAAGCTAAATGACCCAATGGAGGGAATATTAGACATAATTTGGAATGGCGACGAGGTATTATGGGAAAATTTATTTAAACATTATACTGAGTGCCTAGTTAAATTTTGTCTATTCATTCAACTAAATAAAGATGATGAAATAAAATTAGAACAAATTTCTACATCATATAATATAAATTTAGAATACGTTGAAATTAAAAAAATAATTGAAAATAGCTTTAATTTAATACTAAAAACAGAGTATGTAGATAAAACTATAAAGTATCTAGCCCATAACAAATTAAAACTAAACATAAATGAACTAAAATTTTTATTCTACTCCTGCAATCCTATTATCTATTATTCTATTGATAATGCGATAAATAATAACAAACAAAATGCTAAAATCATTAATGATTACACCAATAGCCACCTAAATAAATCACTAGAAAAATTAAAAACCGGGGTATACAAACAAGATTATTCCACTAAATTCACTAAAAATCGGCTTAAAAACACCCTTACAAACTCATCAATATATTCAAATGAGCCCAATCTATCAAAGCTAATATTTGAAGATTTCCCGGATTTTCATTCTGAAAACCTAAAGAATCTAATCCACCCAAGTTGGATAGCGGCATGTTTCACGGGGGAAAAAGGTATCGTTGATTCTGCACTATGGGGAAATTATAGCGACAAACATGAGGGCGTCGCTCTAATATTTAAAAATGATTTCCATAACAACTTAAATATTATAAATCCAGATATTACTGTATTCAAATCTTGGAGGAAAATGACCTATTCAAAAAAAATACCCGAAATTAATTTTTTTGATTCCATATCCACTGGAAGCCACAAAGATATGATCAATTACTGGTTCTACGACAAAAATAAAAATCCCAGTAAAACTCCCCCTCCAGAACCACGGGATTATTACTTCTTAATCCATCTAATTGATAAATTAATCACAAAAACAAAACACTGGAAATATGAAGATGAATATAGATTTCTCATTGCTTCAAGAAAGAAAAGTAAAGATGGTATAAAATTAAAATATGAATTTTCATCCCTAATTGGAATTATTTTCGGAATAAATACAAGTGACAAAGATAAACAGAGTATTATAGAAATTATTGATAAAAAATGTAATGAAAATAATTTATTATACTTTCCATTTTACCAAGCATATTACGATAGAGAATCTGGTGACATCCTATATCAACAAGATCCATTTCTGACTATCGAAAAAAATCCTTAGCAATATATAATATTAAGGCTTCCTAATTAACTCTCCTTTTCTTAGGTGAGCCCTTATATTTCGATCTTTAGCCTTATAAAATTCAACAATACGTGGAATTTTATTTAGATCAATATTTAATTTTACACAATATAAATTACGATTTTTCTGTAAGTAGAAATAATAACTTTGTTTATATAAGACAGCCTGACCACTTTTTATAATTTCCGACACTAATCTGTATTCGCTTAACGATAAATCAGCATAATATTTAGTCTTTTTATAAACATTTTCCTTACTCAGCCTAACCACATTATGAGAAGCCTTTAATCTTTGCTTTAAACCTTGATCAAGTATGGCTACTGGAAACTCCCCTTGAGGCTGCTGGTACCAATTTTCAAATACCTTACTTTGTACCAGCTTATCAACAGCCGCCTCTGAGATATCCAGCGCGGCCACTTCCAATTTATCGATGAGATGCACTACAGGCTGGTTTCGGCTGGTGCCTGGGTTATAAGCCCAACCAGGATCAATGCCTTTGGGTACCTGATGGACTTCACCCGTGCGCTTGTTTACCCATTCTTGAGTTTGAATAGGTGGCGCGGTATTGATACCTAGGCGTTTGGCCTCAGCTGTACTGATTTGGCGGATACGGCATTTGCAGCCCCATCCATTGGGTACAAAGTGGGTATGCCAAAAAGGATCATTGGCAGGCAGCACTAATTTATTCCAGCTTTCATGCTCCGTTCTGTGGTGCTCAGACGGGCCTAGATTGTATTGCAGGAAAGGATGCGACTTCGCGGTACGCTGGATGCGCTGCCATTGACCAGCAGCGCGGGAAGTTCGCATATTGGTGCGGTAGATAGTACGAAGGCGACGGGCGCTACCCAGCTGAACCTCTTTTAGGCGACCATCTAACGGATCTGTCATCTCCTGACGACCCCACCAACCTTTATCTTGTAGTACAGGGGTTAACTCGGCACGAAACTGACTGAAGGTTTTACCGTCTTTTAATGCAGATTCAATAGCGGTTTTAATGTCGCTTAAAATATCCACTTGCATGGCCTTAGCCACAGTGAATGCCTTGCTGTGTTCCTGCTGCCATACGTCACGATAATCAAACCCCACCTTTAGACTTTTTGAATCGAACCAAGCGAGGGCTTCTTTTGGGGCTATACTATTAATCATGTCAATCCTCGGTGGTCAAAATGTTCAAGCGAATAAAGCATTGGTGGAATGGTAGTAATGAGTCTATTGAAAACAGAGACGGCGAAATTTATCGTTGTGTCACTCTACCGGACAAATTTAACCAGCCTTGGATCCGCCGATTTTTTAGAACTCATAAAAAGATTTTTTTTACTCTAATCGGAGCTATTTTTTCTGCGTTTATTGCGACAGCTTTATACTTCAAGGATACTATTAATCAGGTGATCATTACTTTATATCTCTAGTAATACTTACTATTAAAATTCCAGCATGGTAGCGTGCTTAAGTTTTCGCCCATGATCCAAAACCTCAACCAAATCCCAATTGATCAACATGCCTTCCCAATAAAGCGTTTTGCCTGTTGGGTTATAAATCACATTCATCATGGTACGGTCACTTTCCCATCGGCCAAATCTTCTAAGGTCGCACACGCCCCAATGTCGGATGTGGCATTTGCAATACACACTAGAATTAACTGGTCTTGTGGTTTTGGTTGATCTGGTGGCTTAATAACGTATTCACCAATTCGCATACCTGCGGTGATGACAAAACCAATACCTAAAAGAAATAGAGCATTAGTCACGGGTTTTAAAGCTGCTTTAACTTTCATGCTAAGCCTCGTCACTTGCGTCACCCAGTCCACGGGCTTTAAACGTTTGTAAAGCCAATTGCTTCACTAACTCAGTTGCATCCATTTGTTCAAATAGTTCAGGTAGGCGTGCAAGGAATTCGTCATAGTCCTGTGATTCCTCAGCCAACTTTTGAATAGGATCGACCACTGGCTGCATTTGTTTTTGCCAATCGGCCATGGCTTCATCTTCGAGATCATCTAATGAGTTAGACTGCTCACGATTCATGGCAGTGGAATGTGCGGCGCAATTGCAACCCTGCTGATGATTTAAGGCTGAGTCGGTAGGTGCCGGAATTGTTCCTGGTGCGGTTAATAGCACGGCATCTTTTGCTGGATCAGAGAAACCTAATTTATCGCGCACCTCACTCTCTTCAACTCTTAACCCCATAGGCACCAGCTTATTTAATATGTTTGCCATCAACTCTAAGTCTTCTGGCTCTGGTACAGGGATCTCTATGGTTGGGTAGTTTTCTTGCGGACCAAAATTCAGATCAATAAACGGTTTTACTAAATCACGATTTAACGTGTATTCAAGCTGCTTGGCATCGGCCTTCAAAATATCCATGCGCACTTCGTTATGGACTTTTGCTTGTGCCTGACTCGATCCACTATCGGCTGTCATGGTTTGACCCAGCACGGCTTTACTGACTTGCTGATCTAGCCACTCGGCTAATTCCTTATAGAGCTTATCCCCTCCGCTTGTGGTGCCTGCATTTTCAAAATCAATGCGCATGCTTTCAGGAATTGCGGCGGCAGCGTCAGTACCAATATTTGCAATCGCATTAATGAGGGTTTGAATGTCGTCTGGGGTAGCGCTTGGGCCATAACGACCAACACGTAATGGCATGCCAAAGGTTTCAGCAAACGCCAACCAATCGGTTAGTGTGTACGCCTTACACATGTAAGCCACGGCCACTAATCGGGCAAGGCCGCCACGAATAGGTAAACCCGTTTTTAAGCGAGGCACATGGACGATGAATTTATAGGCTGGCAACGGTACGCCTTCGTAATTATTTTCTTCGTCTATTAATCTGAGTTTACGGCCTGTTACTGGATCAAATTTAAAAAAACGAGCATCACGATATTCATATCGCGCTGGCTTCCAAAGGCTTCCGGTACGATCCCAAATGATTTCATTGACGCTATAACCCTTACCTAGACCGTCCAAGGCATCATCGACCATCATGCCGAACTCTGGTGTGCGGGTAATACTTCTCACTGCATCAGCCAATTGAATATCTTTGGCATCATCACTTGCCGATTCGACCGTTACATCCAAACCACTAATGGCACGTTTTCGAGTACCTAGTACAGATTGATAATGGAGGTCTTTTTCCTCCATTTCTTCTGCCAGAATTAGGTAGTCGTTTGCATCATTGTTTGCGGCTCTCTGCAATAAGTCTGCTAGATACTGTGGTGTTAGACCGGATGCCACCGATAGGTTGTGCCAAGCATTACGCACACCTGTTAGTGATGCTTTTGCAATTTCTTGGGTTAATACTTTCTTTTGAATGGGCTGGCCATCTGGGCCAAGGACAGTGCCTTTTTCGTATGTAACTTTTTCCATAATGGTTACCAGCCTTTAGTATCTTTTTTAAATGAAAGTGCAATTGAGCTAATGATGATGCCAATGCCGACAGTGACTATTGCATGAGACGCTTTACCACTGGATAGGTAGAAGCCAAGTGCCAACACAAAAATGCCAAATAGAAACACTGATACATGGGGGTGGTGTTTAATGAAGTAATTCAACATCACAAACACCCTCTACGGAAACCACCAGTAACCTTAACGGATCGGCTTGGCGCATCTTGGTCTTTTGTCTGTTGCTTTTTGGCGGAGTGATACTCAAATACTTCTACATCCATTTGGGCTGCGTATAGTGCTAATGCGATCGCAATCGCAGCATCACCATGTCGCTGTTTCTTTTTATCGTCACTGGTATTGCCTTCAGGCACACGGGCAATACCCTTAATAACTTTGATCGCTGTTAGGTCACTGAGAATGTCTGCATCTTTTGGAATTGAAATGCTGCCATCTTCAAATGCGGCTTTCATGCGCGGCATATTGTCTAGGTACCACGCTTGTGAAAGCATGACCTCTTCGATACGACCTGAGCCATATTCGTATTTGGCTTGCTCGGCAAGGTATTGACCATTACCGCGAGCATCCAACGCACCAGCAAGTAACCTAGGTAAGCGATCGCCAATATAAAAAAGGATCTGCTCTTGGTTTTTGAACGGTACATTTTTTAGTTCAACGATAAAGGGAATTCGGCGATGCAGGTTTTGTTTAATGGCCACAGGGGCAATGACCGTCAAGTCACCAGAACGTGCAAAGTCTTCACCAAATACATGATGCTCTTTAGGATTAAGATCTAATAAAACGGGCAATAGATTTTGCTCACACCAGTCTTTTACTTCTGCTACACGTAGATGCTCTGGCCAGCTATTGAATTCACTTGAACCTTCAAATCGAATAACAGGCATATCTTTCATTCGTGATTCAATCAATGCACGAGATAAGTATGATCCACCACCTTGCTTAGGTACGCAGTAATATTCCTCTAGCGCATCTTCTTCTGATGCGGTGGCTTTTAGTAAATCGTCTTTCCATTCGCCTTCTTTTTCTTGTGTCCATTCGATCTTGCGGGTTTGGCAAATGCGTTTGTATAAGCCCTCTGCACATGCATCATCCAACGTAATACGATGAATGCTGTATTTATTCTTTCCAGCACGGGCATCGTTTATAAGTTGATTAAAGAGGTTTTCATCACCGTTATGTGTGGATATTAAACGTACTTTTGCGCCCCACATGGTCAAAGCTAATGCCGCTTTCAATACTTCAGCAAGGCGTTCATGAAAGCCTGCTTCATCAATGGTGACATTACCTTGCATACCACGAAGGTTTTTAGGGTTAGATGAAAGGGCTTGTACTTTAAAACCTGAAGCAAAGTGAACCACAAAGGTAAGAATATCTTTGTCTTCATCGATAAAGACTTCCTCTTGAATCTCACCGCATGCTTTATCGAAAGCCTTAGCCCACATAGCCACCGCATCGATGAACTCACGGGCCATTTCTTTATTGGAGCCAACATAGAAGTGATTGGTACCGCCATCTGATTTACTAAGCGATGCGGTTAAAACGGCATCTGCCGCTTCTGCCCAAGTTAAACCTGTACGACGGGACTTCTCTGCGATCTTTAATGATGACTCATCAGCGAGCCAGCGCTTTTGATAACCTAGAAGTAATTGGCTTTCATCAAATGGGATATGCTGATTCATTATGCTATTCCCAATATCTTGTCTTTGATTTCTTGAGCGGCTTCTTTTGAAATACCCGCACTACCTGCAACTTCAGCAGCGGCTTCGGCGGCTTCTTCTGCCATTTGCTTACGGATCTCTTTTTCTCGTTTGGTGTTTTCGCTAGCAGCTTGCTCTAAACGATGTACCGCCGTTGAGAGTTCCTTGAGCATTTTTACTTGCCCTGGTAACTCTTCGTCTGTGACTTCTTGGCCTTGCATATTGAGAGACAAATCAAATGCCATGGTGCGCAGCATTTCATTTACGAGATGACCTAGCTGGCCTTGTGGTTGAGCACCCAAACGAGCAATCCACATCTCAGCCATTTCACGGGATTGCTTTAACTTTTCGCCCACCTTATCCATCTTCATGGAATAGCGATTAACCGCGCTTTTACTGACACGCTCTTCATGGCCTTCAACTTCTAACAAATCATTGATTTGTTGAGTGACTTCCAATTGATTAACACGCGGATCTCTTAGAAGTGCTTGCAGCTTTTCTAAAATATCCTTTGGCAATTGCTCGATTGAACTTGGACGCGGCATGATTAATATCCCTTAACGATTTGGGCGAGGTCGAGGAATACCAGGCACACTTGAGCGGCCTTGCGCCACATCGCTGCCACGTCGGGTTAGTTTTGCAACCGTAAAGCCCATGCTCTGCTCAATATCTATTAGGCTTAACTCTTTTAACCAATGCAGTTCCGCAACTAGCTTGTCTGAACTTGGTTTGTAACCTAATGACTCAAGCGCACGTAAAATGACTGAATCATTCATTGAGTAGTCACTATCACTATCTAATACCACTAAAATAGATAGTCGCATTTCCTCATTTTCAAACTCCGCAAAACTCATTGTTTAGCTCCTATGGTGCGAATGTAGCTATCTATTCGACCTAACAATTCTGAATTGGCTTTTGATTCACCTTCTAAGTTTGCAAGATCTCTTGATATGCCTCCTAGTCGAGAATGAATTCCTTCCAGATCCCCATGGCCGATCGCTTGCGATAATCGCTTATCATGTTCAATTAATGTTTTTTCAAGCTTATCTATTCGATCTGTATTGATTTGTGACCGCCCCTTGATCCAAACGTAAATTGAAATAGCGACCAAAATTGCAGTTTGCAAAACATCCCACCAAAACCGTAAAGCGGGGTAATCCATAACAACGGTAGAATCACCCATGATGCTTCACCTTTTGTTCATGAAAGCCTTGGCACTCTATGCAGCGAGCCGCGTTAGGCTTAGCTTGTAAGCGCTCAGCTTGAACTGGTTCATCACAATCAATACACAGAACCTGTCCATTTATGATTTGTTGCGGTGGCTCCATATGACGAGATGCCATTTCAATTGCGGCTCGTCTATCACGTTGCTCGATTTCTTTTGCGCGATCTGCGTCATCCATACTGGCGATCCTTTCTTTTTGTTCTTTAGCGATCACCCAAGGTGGACGGCCACTACGTTGTCTTTGGTTTTTAGGTTTATGTTCAGGATGAACGGTATGTCGCGGTGCCATGGATGGCACAGAACGGCACCGCTTATTTTTTGAAACGCTTTTTTCCCAACTGGCTCTCAGCGTTTCAATGTCCATCTCATTTGCTCATGGCTTTCATTACGTTAGGCATGATCTTCTCGGCGCTTCGACCCACCACATAACCACCTAAGCCAATTTGTAATAGCACCCATGCTTGTTCACTTAACCGAAACTCTGTTAAACCAAAGGTATCGGCCACCACTAGCACTAAAAATGTCAGCATGGTGATAGGACGCCAATTACGTTGCATCCAACTTTGGCCATTGGCTTCCGCTACAATGATGGCGCTTTGCGCTTTAAGTAAATCGGACTCAAGCTGGATGATTTGTGAAGTAATTTGGTTTTGTGCAATCACTAATTCGTTTTGAAGCGCGACTAAGTTGTTACTTTGGATCATCTCTTCTTCAGTAGATGTGTGAAGATTGTCGATAAGATCCGCAGCTGGCTTGAACAGCCCTGCGATTGTGGTTAGTACACTCATGGGGCGTTCCTTGTTTTCAGATTTTTTAAGGGGGACGTATGTTTGTTGTGTGTTAAAACTGGAATCTTTTTTTATTTCTAATACACGATGCTCATAAGGTTGATAACCTGAATTCACATAGGCTTGCACATCAAAGCCAGGACAGGTTTTATTGGGATCGAATTCACGATGACCTTTAATAGGTAGCTTAATACCCACTTGGGCTTCGATACGGCTTTTTATAATTTGAATGGCATGGAATTGCTTAGGTGTAAATTGATCACGGCCTATAAGGCACACACCAACGGTATCGTGATTATGGCCAGATACATGTGCGCCTGTTTCAATAAGTGGACGGCCTTCGTGGATCTCGCCATCTAAAGTAATCACATAGTGATAGCCGATGTGTTTTAAATGAGGCTGGTGCTTAGGATCAATGGATAAATCACGTTTGAATGGTGGTGTGCGCTCACCATGCCAGCGATCGATATCCTCGATACTGGTTGCACGACCATTTGGCGTATCTGCACAGTGCAACACAATGGTGGTGATGTCGTTGAGTGATCGTTTTTTTCCCACTGCTTAAACCCAAAGTTATATTTAACGTTGGACTACAGGTTAAGTGGTTACATTTAATTACGGGCGGGGGATTGAGTTCCGGGGGGAGTTACATTAGATTAAATATTGGACGTTGATTATTACAGGGAATATTGAAAGGGGCAAATATGGGGAAACTTCCATTTTGTGTGAGTCGAATCGACTATCTTACTGATCCGGAAAATGTTTTTGAAGCCACAAGAATAACCCCTGATGAGTATGATCCTAGCCAACTTGGGGAATTTGTATGCCCATACTGTGGCTGGAGAGTTAATAGAGTTAAAAGAAAGTATGAGCCTTTCTTTGCTCATAGTCGGCCAGCAACTAACGATACCCCTCCTTGGTGCTCTATCAGAGTTACTTCCAAAAAAAATGGCTACATAAACAAGTCTCAAGAAAAAGAGTTTTCAGATAGAGGAAAACTCATCACGCTAATAGAGACAAGCGATAGCGAACCTCTTGAAGTTTATCCTCCGAACGATAACCCTGTAAAGCGCAAGCCTCCAGTAAGATTTAACTCTGTTGAAACTTTGCTTCGGTATCTATATCAGTATTTCGATAATGCTATTTTATTGCCTGGTGATGATGAACCGCGATTAGTCAGTACACTAATAAAGCCTATTACGGATACTGAATACGATCCTGATGTAGTTTATTTATGGTATGGGAAAATCGAAAGGTTCAAAATATGGAGGGAGGCTTATGCATACCTAAATATCTCGTCTGATAGGTCTGATCCGTCCTTTCAAATCACCACTGAATTCGCGGAGAAACGCCATATAAGTTCAAAGTCTGTAGGGAGGTATGTAGCAGTAC
Source organism: Oceanospirillaceae bacterium (assembly GCA_013373085.1). Classification (GTDB taxonomy): domain Bacteria; phylum Pseudomonadota; class Gammaproteobacteria; order Pseudomonadales; family Balneatricaceae; genus Marinobacterium_A. The sequence continues at coordinate 29,270 of JABXIM010000085.1, forward strand.
TTGGGCACAAGTGGGGTAACTATGTCAAAGCTCAATCATTAAAAATGGTAGATTTGATACCTGAAAATAGAGAGCTATTTTTCAAAATAAACGATGATTAAATGGATATTTTAAAAATTTGTACGAAATTAATGGTAGATTAAAACAAACTAACTTGATCATAACGGCTCACTTCTTCGAGTCGTTTCTTTAATTTTCGAATACCCCGCTCTGTATAACCAAATTCACGGGCCAGTTTGGCCTGTGAGACACCCGCCTTTAATTTTTCAAATATCTTTTGATCTTGTGCGGCCTTGATGGATGATGCGCAACGAGGAATATCAATCTCTTCACCGCAATAGTATTCTACCAATTTAATCATGGCTTCTTTACCTATGAGCTTTGTTAGCCAGTTTTCGTCTTTTACTCTAGTTGGTACACATAAGCGAATCCCCCCGCGCTCTTCTACGATTAACAAGGTGGCGTTTAGGCCAATAACCTCAACCATTTCCTGTATGGATTCTGGCAGGTGAAAGATGCTTAACTCCATTTTACTGCTCCGATAATAGGAAGTTTAGGTGGTTATTAATCGCCTTTAAATACTTGATATTACGACGCCAGATTTTTGAAGGTTTATCTATAAACTTTGTGATCTCAGCTTCTGTCATATCTAACTTACTAAGAGATTCATCAATTGAGTCAGAAAGCGATCGCTTGGTTTGTTCATTGGTTAAGCCTGCGATAATTGCCTGTAATTGATCACCTTTTTTTAACCACGCGACACGCTCAACCTTGAACATCCGCTTAGCCATTGAGTTGGCATAGTTCCAACTCAGCCCCATATCAGACAGCAACGCCTCAATCTTGGTCATTTGCTCTGTCATGTTATGGGGTTTACCTGGATAAGGCTTAGCCTTAGATCTCTTGAACTTCACTCCACAGGTACGAAGGTGGTTTAACACTGCTGTTCGCCCTTGCGCATTCAAATCTTTTGATGACCTAACACCTGCTACGTTCTGAAGCATGGCTCTATAGGTTTCGTCATCCATATTTAATTGCTTTTTTGCTATATGAATTTTTGCGAGATCCGCTTTCTTGTATGTTTGACTCATTGCTTTTCCTATTGGCTGCTCTTCAGTACCAAGCCACCACGCTTGATAGACACCCCAAACTGCTAGGGTGTTTCGCCTAGGGTGCGGCTATGCGGTTTTGGCTTGATAACCAATACTGACCACTTCTAGCTGATCAAGCTTCCGGTATTGAGTTTTAAGCGTGTTAAATTTGCTGAAAAATGGCTCATACCAAATATGCTTTCTATCAAGATCAATATTGCGTTCTTTTAGCTCCTTTTTTGTATAGGCCTGCAACATTTTCTTACGACGAGTTGGCGGATAAATCGCACGAGTTTTTCTATGCCAAAGTAATTCTGTAACTGGATCAAAAGAGTCTGGCATATCTGCCATACCCATTGATGGCTTTATCTGATTATTTAGATACACGGCTATCACCAGTTTACTTTCACCAATTAGGCCTTTGCTTAATGTGACCCTTATATCTCCATAGCGGAGGATTACCTCGCCATGTACACCTTTCAATTGTGATTGGATGTCCACCCATTGCTCTTCTGTAATCGCCATGCCTAAGCCCTCACTGCTGCTATATCTAATGGGACTGCAACGTATTGATCCGTCATGCCTACACGTTCATAAATTCGGATGTACGTCGCTGTATTTTTCACTTGGATGGAATCTTTGAGCGCGTCCATCGCTCTCTTCCATTTTTCGTCATCAATCTCTAGCCGGATCAAATCCAAAACAGCGGCGGTTTTTACTTGCCCTTGAGCATTGGTTTTAAAAGCGCGATCAACTAATGCACGAACATTGTTACTACTGCCCTGCGTCCAATCATTAATGCATTCTGTGATTAGCTCCTTAGCTGCTTCGAGTTCTTCGGTAAATGAAATTCGATCTGCTACGCTTCGCACGATCTTGTATTGACCGTTGTAGCTGATTAGATTCACATTTCCCTTCTTGCCGCCAATTTGTACTTCATATTTTTGCGCTGCAATGGATACAAGGTCAGCAATGTCGTTTAATGCACGACGTTTAAAATCTTTCAGGTTTTGATTCAGCAGTAATGCTTCTTTTACTAAGTCCATGACGACTTGATTTCGTAGTTTATCCTGCTCGCGTACTTGATCTTCTGGCACCATGTGACCACGGCTATTCATCATGAAACCTGCTGGCGTTGTGTTATCCATTCTTATTCCCCTTCATGCGAGCTAATTGAGCGACGTAATCTGGCTGTACCCAAATCACTTCACAGTGGCAAAAAATACTGGTCATCTTCTCTTCAATATCACCACTTAGGTTTCGGCGACCAACACTGGTACCATTCAAATATTCACATCGCTTTTGATACTGGATTTCGATCACTGGGCGGCTGCCTGTGATCTTGACATCAATAACGGTTAAACCTGTGTCTGCTAGTTTATTCACTGCACACTGAGCTTTATGCAACTGTGACGCGATGTGTTTGTTTTGCGTGTTACGTTGATGAAACGATCTATATGCAACGGCACTCATGCGCACACCTCCGTCTCTTCCAATTCATGTGTTGTGTTGTAATCACAATTTGGACAGGCTTTAAAAAGCTGCACTCGTAAGCGATTCACACTGCTGTATTTTGCTGTTTGATGCTCAATGCATTTATTACGTTCTAATTCTCCTAAAATTGGGCAGCCCACGGTTTCACCCAGAAAGGCTCCTCGTACTTTTTGCTCAACCTTTTTTAAATCGCCTTTGTAAGTACCTTTTAAAACCTGATTAATGACAGCTACGCTGTAACCCAGTGTTTTAGCTACTTTAGATTGACTGGTTAACTTGCACTGCGTGCGCAGCTCTTGAAGCCAACGAGTTTCCTGTACTTCTTTTGTTATTATGTTTTCCATGTTCTTCCCCAAAACTATGCAACGTCTTCTTGTTTACTTGGTGTCCAGACAACTTCATTAATATTTGGATCGAATACGGCCTTGGTGCGCTGAATTTGCGGCGGCAGTGGGCCTGTGTTTTTGGTTTGGTTAAAGCGATATTGAGCAACCGTTGCCGTACGCCAATTACTTTCTGTCAGTAGGGTTAGATAACCTGCTTTATGTAAAAGGCTGACATAGCGCTTGGCCTCCATTTCTGCAATTGTCACCGTATCTGTACTCGCAGAGGCTACCAATTCACGCCATGAAAAGACTTTTAGAATTTTCATAGTACGCCATAGGTTTGCACGACCTTGACCTTGAGTGACTTTCTCGCCGTTTTTATTGATCTTAGGTGCAAATACACCGCAGTCTTTAATCAGGCGATATTGATAAAGTGTGGCGCACTTCGATTTCTCTATTTTCTTAGAGACTTCGATATAGCCACCCTTTACCAACCGACTCAGGTATGAGCGAACGGTTTTGTCATTCACAGATTGATATTGGTTACGGTGAATCCACATGGTGATGTCATCCCGTGTGAACTCATTTAATTCACGAGCGGCCATCCAAATCACATCTTGGCCGCTCTTAAATGACGGACTCATGTGTGCTGGCTTGCGACCTAAACCTTTACCTGGCTTAACATGATTCATTAGGCGATCCTTCTACGGGGAGCCTCGCCAGTGAAAAAGTCGCGGTCTCCCCAGTCCGCAACAGTGACAGTGCCTGTGCCTGCTTGATGTGCAAATTCACGAATGCGATCCAGATTTACGCACGCGCGACGAGCAGAACCTTTACAGGTTGCATGTAGCTTTTCGATCAGTGCCTGCTCGATGACTAAGTTACCGGCATAGATTTTTTTGAGTTCTTCAATATCAACAAGCGATACTGGCTGAGCTGGGAAAAAATCTAAGATGCGTCCATGAAAACGCTCCCAGCGTTGCAGTTTTTTAGGTAGCTGTTCTTCTCCGATCAAAAGGATTGTGCCTTGGCTTGCTTCGTAGATATCGCGCACGATCTCTACCCAGTTGCGCTCAACTAAGTGATCGAATTCATCAATGATCAGTGGACGATTAGACTTGGCGAGTTCTTCTGCAATTTGATCTACCATGTCCGACATGTTCTTTCCAAACTTCATCCCCATGGCCTTTTGCACTGCTTCTAAAAAGGCTTTGCGTGTCCAGCAGCTTTTACACTCAACATAAACCGCGTCGAATTTGTTAGCAGCAAAGCTTGCGGCAACACTTTTCCCGTATCCGCTTGGGCCATAAAAAACAGCCATTCCAGGCAAGTGTGCTTCACGCGCAAACGCCCTTTGTATGGCCTGATGGCATAGAGCCACGTTGGTTATTCCTGCTATTCCTACACTCATGTATGATGACCTCTGTAATAGGTTGTTTAGTTATTGCTATTCCGCTAGGCGGCTTGTTACTGGCTCGCGGTCTGTTGGCGCAGTTCCGCGAGCATCTTTCCACCCCCAAACTCTGCTGAGAGTGGGAAAGTCTTATGAAATCGTTGTTGTTGTTCGTTTAGCTCTAACCCTGCTTTTGCTTTGATATCTAGGTCTAGCCAATAGAGGTACTTGGCCGCAGGGTCGGTTGGTAATTCGAGTTTGCGATTAAATTCAGGCTGGATAAGCTGGCCTTTAATTTCGTTACGGGTTTCTTCTATTTGATTGCGCTGCTCACTCGTCAGGCCACTTTGCTTAATGCCTTCTCGTGCAGCTAAGGCATTGGCTGCGGCTTCAAGGCGTTCTGTTGTGTGCGTGTGAGATGGTCGCGGAAATGAAAGTGTATTTTCCTCAAGGTTTCTCTGAGCTTGATGGGCCAATATCTCATTAGCGATATCACGCTTAGAAATTTTCTTGGCAGCAGCTTTAAGACGGCGTTTCTCTTCTTGTACTGCTTCACGCTGAACCTCTTTGGTTTTAGCGGCGACTTCTTTGCGGCTTACGCCTGTTACAGCGGGATCTTCGGCAACACATACAAATTGATTATTCATGTCGTAAACAAAAATACGGCCCATGTCGTGCTCGTCGTAATAAACATGCACCTGGTCACCTATGATGGCTCCCAGCTCTGGGTGGATGTATTTACCACCTTCCACTGAAATGCCCTTCTTACCTACGATACGATGACCTGCTGGTTCGCTAAGTAAAATATCTAGGGCTCGCTCGTTTTCGATACGACTGATGGTACCGCTCCATTCACGTACCATTTGATTTGGGGTTTTCTTTAACTCTCTATGAGTGCGTACGTGGTATTCGTTATCAATCCAGTTATTGCAGAAGGCTTGTAGCTCTTCGCTACTCATTCCAATTTCGATGACTTCATCTTTCTTGAATAAGCGATCGCTAAATTGTTTACGGGCCTCGATTTGTTTTCTATCTGCCACGTTGTGGCCAATAAATCCTGGCAGTAGCTCTAATAAGTCATGAGAAAATGAACGGAATACTCGCTCGATGTGTGGCTTTTTCCATGCTTGGAAAGGTGGACAGAATTCCTGCTTAATATCTAACGCATGGAATACTGACTGAATGTATTTAGATTTGTAATCCGCACCATTATCGGTTTTGGCTACTTGTGGGATACCCCAGTCCAATATGGCCTGACGAATAACTTGAGCAACACCTTTACTGTTTGATGTGCGGGATACGACAAAACGGATGCGACGGCTATATACATCGATCACACCAATAATATTATGGCGGCCATCTTCCAACATAAGATCAGCAGGAGTAGAGTCGAATTCCCATAGCTGATTCAATGCTGTTACATGCTCATTGCCGGAACCGAATGCCTGCATGTATTCGTTTTTCCATTGGTCTGGATTTGTTATTGCAACGAATACTTGGCGATTGTCGGCTTTCCATTTGTTAATCCAGCGATCAATCGTTCGCAACGATGGTAATTCTATTTTTCCGCTGAATTCTGCTTTTATTGCCTTATTCAGAACTGTATTTGAGATATGTGGATTTTCGACCAGCATACCGATAATGAAGCCTTTTAAATCTTCATCATTATCTATCATGCCAGTGCCTTTACGGTGCTTTCCTCTAGAGCCAGCTAAAGCAGCTAAACCTTGATTTTTATAGTTGCTACGCCACTCATAGACTGTGGCCATGCGTAATCGAGGAAGCAACTGCTTGGTTGTTATATCTACCTCTATTTGATGGCTGTTATATTTCTCAATAAATTCCTTAATGCTGTATGGAGAGGAATCTATAGATAGTAAAATTTCTAACTTAGCATCCACCTTGTTTTTTTGCGTGCGAGAGAGTGAGTTGTATTCAGCTAGTGAAGTTTGTTTATTTGTACACTGGTATTTGCTTTCTTTAGCTATGGATTGACCTACGAGGATTCCTTTTTGGCCACTATCTGTTATTAGTGAAGATGTCACTTTTAGCTTTTCCTGAGTAACGATCGGCAGAGATGACACGTGATACTCTTGGCCTTTACCAGACGCCCTATCTCTAGAAGTCCAGTTACCTGTTTTGGCACGCTCGCGTACACGTCTATCTGACGTAGGCAAACCTTCCAATCCCGCTAGCTCCTTAGCTGTAAACCACTCTTTCATAAGCTACCTACTTCACTAAGCAACTGATCTATGTGGAATATTGATTTTGCTTGCCGGACTTTCTAGATATCTTGAAGGCCAGATATCTTCTGGCTTCATTCCAAGTGCAGCTGCAATGATTCTTTCTCCTTTTGGCCACTTCCTATCTAGCGCAGATCGAAGAGACTGCGGGTACTTATAACCTGCCTCTTTCGCTACAGCAGACATTGTCAATCCTCGCTTTTTTAATGCCGCCATGACATCTGCTGGGTGCATATCCTCTTTTTTCTTTTCACTCATTTGCATCACTCACACTTAATGTAAATTTCTGCATTCAAAATAATCAAGAAATTGCATCAATGCAAGTATTTTCATGCAATATTTTTCAACAAATACTGCAAACTATTACAAAAGTGCTGTAATTAGTTGCATCTCAAGGTTCTTTGCTTGTGTGAATTCACCGGCTTAGTTAGCATTAAATGCAACTTTATGGCGGTTTTTGTCGATGTTTAATATTGGTATTACTAGAGAAAAGCTTTCTGAGAATATTCGAGAACTTGTAATGAAGTATTCTCGAACGAAAACTCAGAAGGAAACAGGAATTCCTCTCAGGACTTTGGATAACTATTTATCAGGGGAAACTGAGCCTAAGCTTTCCGGCGCTCTAGCTATTGCTAAAGCTCTAGGTACTACAGTTGAGTATTTAGCCCTCAGAGAAGGCCCTGAAAGCTTTGAATTTAAAGATAGAGGTGACAACTCAGCTGCCCTTTCTTTATTTGAGAAGAAGCCTTCAGACGAAGGTTCCTTTGAATTTGAGAAGCCTAAGAACAGTGCTGCCTATGAACAGTATCTAGAAGTTCTAAATAAGCTCTCATTGCAAGATATAGAAACTCAAAAGCTTGTTAGGGTGCATGGAGATAGTATGCCTCCATACAAGAGAGGAGATCTTCTTGTAATAGACGAAAGTAACAAACTCTTAGTTGATGGTGCTCTTTATGTATTCAGCTACTTGAATACCCAGCTCATTAGACAGGTTCAATTGGTACCTGGTGAAGGATGGCTACTAAAGACTAATAATCCTAATTATGAAGATAGAATTCTAGATATAAACAATAACAATGATGTGGAAATCGAAGGAAGGGTAATAGCTTCGACTATCTTTCCCTAGTGAATATCGGACGCGTCCTCAAGTATTAAGGACGACGTCCGTTTCTTTGGTTAGTTAAAATCACGCCTAAAATCTCTTTAAAGCCCATTTTATTTGGCTTTCATTGAAATCGGACGTTTCCGGCTCCCATGTCGAAAAGACATCAAAGCTCAATTACAAGATAGGCATATAAACCCAGAATTTATCGGACGTTTCTCCGTAAAACTGCCTTGAAGCCCTTGTAATATAAGGCCTTCCCAATATCTACCGGCAATTCCCGCTTAATCCCATTATTCTGGATCTATATGTCCCCTCACACTAACGTTTTAGGTTAGGCTTTCTGATAAGAGCGTAAATTAACCTA
>JABXIM010000215.1 GCA_013373085.1 Oceanospirillaceae bacterium
ACAGCGTGGTGATCGAGGCGCGCGGACTTTCCAGCGCCGTGATGACGTAGCCTTCGACCGCGCCGCAGTGGCCGGTGACGTCGATGCGGTCCTCAGGCAGCCCGGCGCGCAGGCCGAGGTGGCGAACCAGCGCCGCCAGCGACACCGACCCGAGCCGGCCGGTTAGCCATTGGCCGAGCCACCAGTTCGCCCCGTCCGTCCAGACGTCGGTCAGCGCCGGGAACAACAGATAGGGCCGTGCGTCCCAGGTCCAGGCGGCGCATTCGGGGACGTGCACCATCCGGCCGCCGTAGACCTAGGACACCGGGTTGTTTGCCGGGGTGCCCCACCAGAGGTACGTCGCCTCGAGATAGGCGCGCTAGATGGCGTCGTCGCGCCAGCGCCCTGAGAAATGCGGCGTGAAGCTCTCCGACGACTTCGGATCGAAGAAGACGTTGGGCTGGTTCGTGCCCCGGTCGATGGCGGGGCAGCCGAGTTCGGTGAACCAGATCGGCTTCGACTGCGGCGCCCACGCCGTCGGCGTGCCGCTCTCCACCCCGCCCAAGCGATCGTAATGTGCATTCGTCCACCAGGCGCGCAGATCCTTGTAGCGGAAGACCCACGGCTTGGCCGCCGCGCCGTCGGTGATCGCGGTCCGGACCTGCGCGGTGCGATCCGCCACGTTGGCATAGAACCAGTCGAATCCTTCGCCGCCCGCGATGTTCCCCTGCAGGTAGGCGCGGTCGTAGATCGCGGGCCAGCCCTCGGCCGCGTCCGCATGATCGAACCCGTCGCGCCAATCGGAGAGCGGCATGTAGTTGGCGATGCCGACAAAATCGATCTCCGGATCGGCCCAGAGCGGATCGAGATGGAGGAACACGTCCCCGCTGCCGTCGCCCGGCTGGTGCCCGAAATACTCCGACCAGTCGGCCGCATAGCCGATCTTCGTCCCAGACCCGAGGATCGATCGCACATCCTCAAGCAGGTCCCGATACGCCTGCACCGCCGGAAAGGTGCTGGCGCCAGAACGGATGCTGGTCGGCCCCGGCATCTCGGTGCCGATCAGGAAGGCGTCCACCCCGCCCGCTGCCGCGCAGAGATGGGCGTAGTGCAGCACCATGCGGCGCAGGCCCCATTCGCCGGGCGTGCCGGTCCACGAAACCGACTGCCCCGAGACGCTGAAGCTCGCGGGCGTGGCTGCGCCGAACAGCGCCGCGACCTGCGCGGCCGCCGCGGCGGTCTTGTCGATGGTTCCTGCGAAACCCGCCGCCGGAGAACAGGTAATCCGACCGCGCCACGGAAAGGCGGGCTGACCCGTCCCGGTGGCGTTGCCGGAATACGGGTTCGGCAGCGTGTTGCCGGGCGGCACATCATCAGAATGAACGGATAGAAGGTGACCCGCAGCCCGCGCGCCTTCATCTCCTGGATCGCCTGCACCACCGCGAAGTCGGACGGCGTGCCGCCATAGACCGGCCGGTCCTGATCGTCGCGGCTGACGAGGAAGGCATTGGCGCGGCTAACGCCATTGACCGACCAGCTGGCCGGCGTCGTCGACTTGGCCGACAGCTCGACGCCCGGCCGGACCTTGCACGATCCCGCGCGCAGGTCGTCGCCGAACCAGGCCACGACGAGACTGACGCTTGTCACAGCCGGGGCCATCGCCTGCAGCCGGTCCAACGCCTCCACCATGTCCGTGGAGTCGGCCATCGCGTTCAGGTTCTCGGGCACCGTTGCGCCGCCATCGGTCTTGCGGATCGCCTGCGTCGCATAGGTGAATTCCTCTGAGGCCGGGATCATGGCGACCGCGCGGGTCAGACCCTCGGCGGTGTCGGGATCGGCGAGCGGCCGGAAGACCTCGAAGGAGAGTTGCGGCAGGCGGTTGCCATAGGTGGACAGCGCGAGTTCCTCGAAGACGATATAGGCCGTGCCGCGATAGGCGGAGTATTCGCCGCACCCATCTTCGCCGCGATGAACGGATCGGCCGCCTGCGCCTCGTCACCCGGATACCAGCGCCAGGTGACACCGGAGAGGTCCATCGGCTTGCCGTCGGCCCAGAAGCGGCCGATGCCGGTGATCGGACCCTCGCACAAGGCGACGGCGAAGCTGGCGTAGTAGAGATATTCGGTCGTCTTGACCTTGCCGCCCCCGCCACCCTTGCCGCCGCCCTAAGTGGTCGTCTTCATCTCCTCACGAAAATCCGTCGCCCAGATGATGTTGCCGCCCATGCGCATGCGCCCGTAGAGTCGCGGGATCACCGCGCCTTCGGTGGCCGAGGTGATGCGCAGTGTGTCGAGCCGCGCGCCCTCGATGCGCTGGGTGGGCGCGAGTGAGGTGATGATCCAGCTGTCCACGACCGAGCCGATGCTGGAGCCGATGAAGCCGCTGATGGTCGCGGCGCTGACGCCGAGGATCGCGCCGCCGATCGAACCGCCAATGGCGGCGCCTGCTGCGCCGAGAACGAGGGTAGCCACTCTTTTCTCTTGATTTGGGGCGCCAGTGGCGTGTGAACTCGCGCCCAGCCGTTAAGGTGGAATGCACGCCAACGCTTGCTACGAGCCACAGAGCTATTGTGCAGCCGGAGAACGCCACTTTTTTCTTAGCTGGAATTCAAGGTGACGTTGGGGTTAGTGTTCTTTCGCGTCTTTGAGTCTGCTCAAGGTGCGCGCATCTGCTCTCTCAAACTTTTCATTGAACCAAAATGCATTATCAAAGTCTGTTCCGATGCGGACTTCTGTTCCGCAAAAATACCTTTTGCGGTTCCAGATCATCCCGAAGTGCCTACCAGGGCCGATACGCCACATCCCAACGAGTTGAGGTGCGCCACCGCTCAATGGATCGGATCCCAACTTGAGCTCGTCAAAGAACACCCTAAATGCACCGCGACTTGTTCCAGGCTCAGTCTGGCTATCGGAAAGTGACCGCCTTACGTGTGCTGCTCCAGAACCATCAATAGCAGCTAGGTAAGAGCGAGCCTCCTCTACTGGGAGCTCCTCATTTTTCCACAGTCGCCCATTCTTTTCATACCGCGTTCGCCAAAGGCGGAATCTTGACTTCATGCCCTCTCCCTCGCGAGAGCCATGGAAAATCGTGAAGCTATTTATAGGTGGATTTTGAGAGTTCCTTATTGCGCTCTGAAATAACTTGACAGTTTTTGCATGCCGCTCTGCAGGGGGTGCTGTCCTGCTAAACAAAATTCCAGCATCTATTTGCGAAATGATTTGGCTTAATATGAGCGGCGGAAAGTAAGCATCCCCGCAGAACCCAAAGATGTCAGGCGTGAACTGTGAGGCAAACACCTTTTGACCGGAGTCCCATCGGGATTGCGCCCCTCCCCAAGTTATTCTGCTATCGGATACAATATAAAGCGCGCACGGGCCGCGTTGGTCTACTGAAAGCTCTACAGCGATCGACGTCATTGACAGCCCTGTTGATCCAAGTATCGTGTGACGAGAATACGGCGGCTAAGGCCGCCGTGAACGAGGCAACTCCAAACCGCCCCCAAACACGCATGTGGGGTGCTCGAGGTGAGGGTCCGTCGGCTTGCCGGCGGGCTGTTTGGTATCTGATCGCCATCCAACGCAGTATTGTCACGCCAACCTTGCTCTATCCAAGTGGAGCTTAACCGCGAAAATTCATGATTGGAAACAGGAAGGCGAAGGCGATGCGCCGCCGCCAGGAGTTGGTAAGCGGTTCCTCGATCACGCCGAGCCGCTCATAGGCGTGGAGGAAGGTGCCGGGCCCGATCAGGATCCCGACATGCTTGGCGATGGCGCGAGGCTTCATGCGGAAGAGCACCAGCGCGCCGGGACCGGCCTTGCCAGGCGACACCTCGATCATCATGCGACGTGCCCCCTCGGCCAGCACCTCGCGCGGGCCGGTCTCGCCCCAGTCGCGGCTGTAAGGCGGGATCGGGGACGGCCCGGGGCCGATGACCTCGCGCCAGATGCCCCGTGCCAGTCCGAGGCAGTCGCAGCCGACGCCCTTGAGGCTCTCCTGGTCGTGGTAGGGCGTGCCGAGCCAAGACCGCGCGATAGTGATGAGGCGGTCGGGATCCGCGGACGTCATAGCACGGACCCTTCGTGACCGCCGTCTTTCGTGGCGTAGCGCAGCACGGCGTCTTGGCCGGGGATATGCGGGAAACCGCGGAAGTTGGCGGTGTTGGCGAACTTCGCGCCACAGGTCTTCATGCGCTTGTCGCAACCCGCACGGATGGTGAAGGCATCGCCCTCGGAGATCTCGCGCACTGGCGCTTCGAGCAGGGTCAGAACAGCGATGCCGTCCATGACGTCATGGCCCAGCCCGCCAGCGCGATGAGCACGGTTCCGGTCACCGGCTTCGTGATGGCGCGCGTCCAGGATTGCGCGCCGGAGGCGTAGCGCTTCATCAGCTGGAAGGCGGTCGTCGTGCCATCGCCGTTGCCGATCGCCTGGTCGGCGGGCGACGGCGTGCCCGAAGGCAGGCAGGACTTGTGGTCGCCCCAGTCCTTGAACCGGAAACCGTGCAGGCGACCGTTCCGTGCCTCGAAGAAGGCGACGACCGCTGCCAGATCGTCGGCGCGGCGGATGCCATAGGCGACGTCATAGCGGCGGCGCGAGTTGGCCCAACTGGCGTTGCGCTCCTCGTCGCCCGAGGCGAGCTCGACGATCTGCGTGCGGCGCTCGGGCCCACCGCGCGCACCGCGGCTGATGTTGTCGGGAAACCGGACCTCGTGGAACGCCATCAAGTCTCTCCATGGTTCGTGCTCAGGCCCCCGCAACCGGTTCCCACTTGCGGGATCGCACTCACATGCCTCTCCGCCCGAGCGAGACGGCGCGGGCAATGTCGGCCGCGACCTGCTTGCGGGATTGCCGGAAGCTTTCGGCGTCGCGCGCCATGATGGTGACGTTGACCCCGCCGCCCGCGCCGTAGCTCTGCGCCTCACGCCGCGACAGCACCCGCTCGCCCCGCTGCGGGATCGCCGGCACCTCATCATGCCGAAGCCCGGCCATGCCGCCGGAATGCATCCGCGGCGCAGCGGCGAAGGCCATGGCCGGGACTAAGCGCGACGGCCCAGCCGAAGCGCACCTCGATCCGGTCGGTCAGCGCCGCGATGGATCGGTCCGCCCCGTCGATGCGTCCGTCCGAGCGAATGGTCTCGATCCGGTCGAGATTGTTGGCATAGGTGATCTCGGCCGACACCACGTTGCCGAGCGCGGTCCCGTTTCACGTGCTCGATCCGTTGAAATGGCCAAAGCGCTTCAGTTCGAGCGCGGCGGGCGTTCCGGCGCTGGTGGTCGTGCCGACCGTCTCGCCCTGCGCCACCAGCCGCGCCGTGGCGGTCAGCAGGCCAGACCGCTGCATCTGCCAGGTCAGCTGGTCTAGCACGCAGCCGGAATACATCGCGTATCGCGGGACCTCCGGCATGCCGGTCTCGATCGACATCGAGGGCAGCGTCCAGGACCTCGACTGGAACTCGTGGGTGTACGGGGCCTCCGCGCCCGTGGTCGTGGGCGCGCCGGAGGCTGCCTTCAGCCAGAAGCCGAAGGCCCCGGCGTCCAGCGGCACAACTACGTCGCCGTCCGCCGCCACCGCATCCTTGATCGGCGCCAGCGGATCGCGGCCGTAGCCGAGCAGCTCGGAGTTCAGCAGCGGCTGCTCCGCGCCGAGCGAGGTGCTGGCGAAGAGCATCTTCGTGAAGCCGCCCACAGGCGGGGTTCCATAGGTCGTCTCGAACGTAAGCGCCATCTGCGCCCGCGCCCCTTGGGCTCGTGCCATGTTCGTCTCCTGTGATCGATAGGGTCAGGCCAGCGGATCGGCCGTCGATTAATGCAGCACCACCGGGATCACAGCCGCCTTCAGGCTGGCCGCGCCTTCAACGGGTAAATCGACCGGGCGCGGTGCTTCTGCCTCGACCCAGTCGCAGAGTCCGCCCAGCGTGCGGTCGGCGGCGAGCGCTGCACCGACGCTGGCGGTCAGCGTGTCGAAGGCGGCGTCACGGTCGGTGCCCTGCACAATCGCCTCTATCTCGGCCCGGTGCTGGTAGTGGTCGTGCAGCGGTGACAGCGTCACCTCGGGCTCCCCTGGCTCGCCATCGCGCAGGATCAACAAGCCCTCGGCTGGGATGCGCTCGGGTAAAACTTCGCCGCGCAAGGCGGTGGCGGACAGCGCCGAGAGCCGCGCGTGCAGCGCGGTGAGTATGGTTTCGCGTGGGGTGGGCATTCCGGAAGTCGATATCTCTGGTTCATAGCTGGGGAAGGCAACGCAATTCGATCAATACCGTTCGCATCCGGTTTGGACGCTTTCAGCAAGGTCTCGGACAAAGTAGGCGGCATGCGAACGCGCGTCGATCAAGCGTTCAATTTCGGCTGCCAATATCCGCGTTTCGGATTCGCTCAGCGTCACATCTGTCCACACCAGAGAATTCGATTGAGCAAATGATAAGTCGACGTTCGCGGGGTCAACGTAAAGTAGTAAGCTCTCGGATTGAAGGCTTGCATCAGTCCCGAAGTCTCGGATCTTTCGTGCCAGCTCTTCTCCGGCGGGACCGCTTTCGCCCAGCTTGGACGATGCGTAATCTAGGACGTCATAAATAGTGAGGGGCTTTGGGCGCGGCGAGGCGCCTGTCATCGTTCCAATGAAGTCCACCCCGATCATATCCGAGAGGTATTTTTCCACAAACTGCACCACCAGTCCCGTGGCGAACGCTACAGCCGGCAGAGCCTCGACATGGGGAATGTCCCGCCAGTAAATGTCACAATAGCCTCCCTCCATTCGTCTCTCAAAGGCATTTCCACCAAGTTCTTGAAAAAGCTTTGGGTAACGTTCCTCTGTGAAATGGGCAACGCCAGCCGGGTAGGTCATATCTTCGGCGAGATATAGAAGGCCAGTGCCGAGCCATGCAATATTCTCAAACAGGTTTTCTCCGAGTGTACAAACTGCCTCGAACTTCAATAGTTCAAGCTGTTCCTCAATATCGATAAGGTCATCGCGTGAGGTTTCGAGTTGTCTCGTAACCTCTTGAAGTTCCTCCGCAGCTTCTTGGCGTTCAGTATCTATTTCGGCGTAGGCGACAGTGAGTGCATCATGCTGTATTGACAGGTCGGCTAGCTCGGCGCTCTTTTCTTCTATCTCCTCCTGCAGGCGGTCATCTTCGGCTCGAGCCTGCGCGCTCAGGTGATCCTGCCACATCGTCCAAGCTAGGCCTACGACACCGACAACAACCGGAATAAACGCAATCCAGAACCCGGTCTTTTTCCAGAATGGAACACGGGCTTTCTCTAGTTCATGTTCGAGCTTCTGGACTTTCAGCGCGAGTTCAGTTCGTTCTAGGTCTACTTCCTCATTGGCCATAGTGTGCGACTCCGATTGTGCCCCTCACCCAGTTGAGTGCGTGAAGAGCAACCTGCCTTTGATATTACTGAGGATTGACCCATTTGGACAGGACGTTGAGAACGCAGGCCGTCGACGTCGAGCTTCACCCAAGGAGGTTCTTTGTCCATTGGCCCTCTACCCAGTTCGCGACGATCAGCCCCGGCACGCTATCCAACGCCCGCTCTTTATCCCGGTCGAGGTTCAGCCGCTTCGGAAGCTTAACCTGCGGGACCAGCAGGAAGATCGGCGCGGTGACCTTGCCGCGCCCGGTTTCGACCGCGACACCACAGCCTGACCCTTTGTGTTCAGCCTTCCCTCCGCCACCAGCAGGCTTGGTCCCGTCCGGCGATAGACGAAGCGCAGGCTCAGACCGCGTCGCCGCCACCATTCGCCGGGCGTAATCCGGCGACCACGCAAACCTCGACCTGCGGCGGGCAGCGGGATCGTCAGCCAGAATCCGTCTTGCGAGCGGATCAGCGGCCCTGTGTCATGCGCGCCGACGATGACCGGAGCCTTGGACCAGACCAGCGCCGCAGCATCGAGGCTTTCGCCCGACCGCGGGAAGTTCTGGTTGCGGATCGAGTTCGCAAGCCGCCGCCCAAGCCCTGCGCCAGTGATATGTGTGCGCCAGGCAGTCTTGAGTCCGCTCCCGGCCTCGCGCATAGCGGCCGTCACGGCGCGCTCCCCGGCAGCAACCTCGGCCGTCATCATGGCGACGATGTCAGGATCGATGTCCAGCTTCAGTTTCACGCGGGCCTCAGATCAACGGTCCAGACCAGCCGCTCGCGGTCGCGGACGGGCTCGCCTTGTATGAGGAAGGCGTCCCCGTCGATCTCCAAGCGATCGCCGGGGCACGGGTTCGCGACATCGGCCACGCGTAGGTCAATCCGAGTGGTCTCGGTCCAGAGCCGCGCGTCGCCGAAGTCAGCGACCATGTCGGCACGCCGGGCGGCGACGCGAATCAGCATGGACGCGCCGCCCTCGGCAACGTAGACCGCGTCCCGGCCGATGTTCGGGTCGGCGAAGAGCGCATCAACCACGGCGGCAAAGGCCGTCATCAGAAGCTCGCGTTCAGGCGCACTCGGCCGATGGTGTCACCGGCTCCGCCAGCAACGGCTTCGGTGGCCGCGCCGATCAACTTGTTCGATGTGGCCACGCTCATGGTGCGCTTGTTGGTGTCGTCTCAATAGACCTTCGTGCCGACGGTACAGGCCTGCGAGCCAATCTTGGTGAGGTCGAATACGCCGGTCAGGGCGGCTTCGACAGGATCGTTCAGGGCAGCGTCTGCAGATGCGATACCGAAGATGGAGCCAACGAACAGGCCGTCGCCGGAGGTCACGGCATAGGGTGCGGTGAGCGCGACGGTGTTGCCGGGCTGGACGTAGTTTTTCATTGTGGGATCCTTTGCAAACAGGAACGGGCGGCCCAATCGGACCGCCCGTCAGAAGTGGGATTTCAGCGTTGGCCCGGTTAATGCACCCGGGTTCTTGTAGAGGCCGCGCCAGTCGATGGCCTTGGCGCCGAAGTCGAGGCGGCACTAGATCTCGGCGCCGTCGACATCGAAGCCGTTGCGGGTCTCGATGTAGGCGCCCTGCTGGCCTTCGAGATAGGCATACTCAATGGTGTCGATCTGGTTCGGGCTTGCCGCCAGATACCAGGCGGTCTCGCTGGCGGCATCGAGGCGCGGCTCGCTGATCGGCGCCAGCGTCCGGATCGACTGCGGCACCACGCTGAAGGTCGCGGCGGGCACGAGGTTCTGAGCGACCAGCTGCTCGGCCTTCAGTTCCTGCGAGGCGGGCACGATCAGGAAGGCGGGCCGGACGTTCAGCACGGTCTTCTTGTCTAGCCCGGTCTGCTTTGGCCATCGCCGCCCGCGCCGCGCCCATCGCATCGACCGCCAGCGCCGTGCTGGTGCCAGCGAGGTTCTTGTGGGTGGTGTGGAACAGCGCATTGCCGTCGGCCATCGCCGGGTTGGCGGTGATTATCCCCCAGACCACGTCCGACTCCACCTGGGCGATGGAGTTGCCGTACATCACGAGTAGGCCTCGTAGGCCCGCCGCAGGGTCTTGTTGGTGACTGCCGACAGGATCTCGGGGAAGTCGGAGGTCGAGTGCAGCGTGCGCGTCGCCACCTCGTCGCGCGACAGGCCGCGCGTGTTCACCCCGGCATTAGCGGCGAACTTTATTCGATCGAAGATGCCGGGAGGCGGTCTCAGCCTGATTTGCGCCCTGCCGAGGATTCTTTTCGCCAAAGAGGTTCATCTGCTTCCATCAAAGTCCTATTCTTGCACCATGGAAGGCGAAACCCATTTTCAGGAACTTGTGCGCTGGGCGGAAGAGCGGCTTCGCGAGCAGATCGCGACCGTCGATTGCATTCGAAACGATATCGGCTTGGCACCAAGTGACGAGCAGATTCTTGAGCACGTAGACCGCCTAGAAACGACGCGCGCTGCAAGCGAAATGGTAGCGAGAGCATTCGAAAATCATCAGAAACCGTTGCTGGAACATGACCTCGGAGTTGCCTTTCAAAAAGGTCTTGCACCCGGTGGTAAACCGCATCCAAGACGAGATTCCTATGTCGCGCTGCTAGATGTTTTTCTTGAGGCATGCCGCTTCGATAGGGATCAATTTGATGCCCTTTCTCTGCATGCGGCAGGGTACGTTGAAATGGGTTCTCCGATGCCCTACGAAATCCGTCGTTTCATTGCCGCATACCTGAAGGGTGATCTGAAACGACCAAGTGTGAAAGGCGCTCCACGAAAAGGGGACCGATAGTGCCCCGCGGCGTGGTGTAGGAAGCCGCGAGCGTCGCTGATCGCGAGGCTGGCGGTCATCGTCGATCTTCGGAGTAGGTTTGGGTTGCGACACCTGAAACCTGAGACGGAGATGACGATGACCGACGACAGAATGG
>JABXIM010000152.1 GCA_013373085.1 Oceanospirillaceae bacterium
CGGCATCACCCACGGCCAGACGATCTATTTCTTCGATCCGTCCGGTAACCGTAATGAGGTGTTCTGCGGTGGCGACGCCTTCTACCCGGATCATCCGCCGATCACCTGGGATGCGGACAAGCTGGGCAAGGCGATCTTCTATCACGACCGCCAGCTCAACGAACGTTTCCTGACCGTACTGACCTGACCCCGGCATCAGGAGCCTGTCGGCCTTAACACCGAGCTACTCGGCTTGGGCATCCTTTATTCGCACTACCTCCTGTATCCATGCGGTGGTGCGGAAAAGCTCGACAGGCTTCTGGCCGGAGCCAATACCACTATCGCCTGATCAGAGGCGAGGGCCTTCTGCTGCCTGTTTCAGGGAGCGGGGGCTAAATCAAACGAGCATTTTCGGGGGCCTTATGAACTTCGATCCCAAGGATTTCCGTCGCGCGCTGGGCAAGTTTCCCACCGGCGTTACCGTAATCACCACCCGTGACAAAAACGGCGAGCGTGTCGGCGTGACGGCCAGTAGTTTCAATACCGTCTCGATCGACCCGGCGCTGGTGCTCTGGAGTATCGACAAGGGGGCATACAGCCTCGAAGCCTTCAGCGAGGGCAGTCACTTCGCGGTCAACGTGCTGCGCAACGACCAGGTCGAGTTGTCCAACCGGTTCGCCCGTCGCGGCGAGGACAAGTTCGCCGGTATTGACGTGCGCGAAGGTCTTGGTCGCAGTCCGCTGCTGCCGGACACCGCCGCTGTTTTTGAATGCCGGACCTGGAATGTCTATGAAGGCGGTGACCACTTCATCATTGTTGGCGAGGTGCTGAATTACGGCTACGAGGACAATGCAAGCTCGCTGGTGTTCCACAACGGGCGCTATGCGGTGCCCGAGGTTCACCCGGCAGCCAAGTCGCCAACAGAGTCGTTGCAGGCGCGTGGTTTCCTCGGCGATTACCTGCTGTACCTGCTGAGGCAGACCCTCACAGCCTACCGCGAGGACTTCTATCCGCGTCTGAGCCACTTCGGCATCACCACCGAAGAGTGGCGAGTCCTGACGCTGCTGGCCGACGGCAGGGCTCAGGCGGCACAGGATATCGCTGAGCATGTCTCCCAGCCTGTCGAAGCTCTGCTGGAAACCGGCGAATGGCTTGAGGACAAAGGACTGATCCGCATTGACGGTGATCGCCTTGAATTGACCGAGAAAGGCCTGGGCGTTGCCGATCAGCTGCTGGATATGGCAATCGAGCATGAACGGCAGACCCTGGCATGCCTGTCCGAGGAGCACCAGCAAACGCTCAAAGAGAGCCTTAAAAGCCTGCACGACAGGTTGCGGTAGGGAGCTGAGTGTCCCGTTATGGATAAGGTGACCACAGTGACCCATCGTATCGTTCTAGAGGAAAGCCCGGAGGCGTTCGAGGTCCGGGCTGACCTCAACGTGCTGGCGGGTATGGAGCGGGCCGGTGCGGCACTGATTCCGGTTGGCTGTCGGGGAGGCGGCTGCGGACGGTGCCGTATCTGGGTGATCGAGGGACGGTACAACAGCAAGCGCATGAGCCGGGCGCATATATCGGAGGAAGACGAGCGCTGTGGTCGGGTGCTCGCCTGTCGTGTATTTGCCCGCAGCGACCTGCTGATCAGATTGGATACACCCCAGGCAGATATCGGCGTCTGAATAACCGGCCGTGTAATCGGTGTACTCGTTTCAAAAAAATATTATTCGGCATCTGGATGTTGCCCGGTTATAAAACTGCGGGATTGATAGAGAAAAGCCGAAAATAATAATCAGTATATTGAAATTTAAAATAATTCGGAGAATGAAGTGACGACGGGTAGCAAGTTAGCAGTATCGGTAATGATGGCTGTAGTTTCCGCTCAAGTATCCGCTGTTGAATTGGGCGAGTTCAACGGGACCACCTTTGCCGTTGACGGTTATGTTAAAGCAGAAGGCGTATTTATTATGCCTGATGACGGCGACAACTCCTTTGAAGGAAGTGCTCGCCAATCACGGATTAACTTTTCCATGGCAAGAACGATTGGGGAACATAAGACGCTTGCTTTTATAGAGGGTGACTTTTGGGATGACAGCACCGAGGCTGATAGTTCTTACGCCTGGCGCCTGCGTCACGCCTATGTCAGCGTCGATGACGTTACAGTCGGCCAAACCTGGAATGGTCAGTTTTTCGCCACAGCACCGTTCGATGTCGGAATGATCAACTTTTTTGGATCCGGGACTGGCGGCATTGCAGGTAATGGCGCGGTGGTTCGTCCAGACCTCGTATTACACTATAAACTCGGCGGTGCACTTTTCTCGTTGCAGGATCCTGCCTATTCGGACGCGGACTATCCGGATCTCGTCGCATCCTACACGCATCGTACGGAAAGTGGCCATGCATTCAATGTGGCAGTGACCGGTCGCGATGTCGAAACCGGTAACGGCGACGCATCCGAATTTGGCGCCGCACTGTCGGTGGCAGGAAAGCTCAAATTTGGTAACACAGATCTCTCGCTGAGTGCCTTTAGCGGTGAAGGTGCGGGTGTCTATGCCGGATGGGGGTTTAACGGCGCCAGAGGAACCGCTACATCCGATGTTGACGAATCGGGTGACCTGATCACCACCACCGGTTTCTCTGCCGGTATTGCGCATCAGTTCACCGATAAACTGCAAGGAATCGTTCGTTACGGTCAGGTTGAAGCCGATGAGGTTGCCGCCGGCATGGATGAGGATACGCTGGAGATGACCAACGTTACGCTGATCTATAACTACCTTCCGAAACTGGAGTTGGGCTTGGAGTGGCGAGATCAGAACGTTGCAAACCGTCCACCCAGTGCTGCCTCGACCTCTCAGCGGCCCGCCGGTTCGCAGGTTGAGGTCATGGCCAGATACAGATTCTGATAATGGTTTAACTAAAACGTTGTTGTAAAACCTTGATTCGTTCCTTAAGGAAAAGCGCAGTATTAACCCGGCGGGTTAATACATGAAGCAGGGATGCTTCATCATTGGCCGCAGGCCAATGCGAACGCCACGGAAACCAGCATGTCCACGCACCTGCGCCCGTTTCCGTGGCGTGATGTGCATATAGGTAGGGAAGCTATATGCACGCCAGGTTAATAAGCAACAACGTTTTTTAACACGGGAGGTGTCAATGGGTGAGCGTGAATCGTTGAATATAATGGGTTTGTCCCATGCGCTGCTGGCGATTGAGCGCGGCGAATGCACAGCCCTCGATATTATTGAAGCCTGTTTCGATCGTATCGAGGCGCGGGAGGCGCAGGTCGGAGCCTGGCAGTACCGTCTGGACCGAGAGGCTTATCTGCAGCACTACCATCGGTACCGCGAGTTCTACGAATCGAGCAGGTTGAAGGGGCTGCCGGTCGGTATCAAAGACATTATTGATACCTACGATATGCCAACGGAGATGGGATCGGCTATTCACAAGGGGCGTCAGCCGGTGGATGACGCAAGCTGCGTTGCACTGCTGCGTGATGCCGGAGCGATCCCGTTGGGAAAAACAGTGACGACCGAGTTTGCGTATTTCAAGCCAGGCAAAACGGCCAACCCGCGCGATTTGAAGCGCACACCGGGGGGCTCCTCAAGCGGCTCCGCAGCAGCAGTCGCGGACGGCATGGTGTCGATCGCCTTGGGATCTCAAACTGCTGCCTCGGTTATTCGACCGGCGGCTTACTGCGGCGTGGTCGGGTATGTCGGCAGCCGAGGTGAGTATTCGCTGCGCGGTGTTCAGCCTCTGGCCCAGTCACTGGACTCGCTGGGCGTCTTCGGCCGCAAGGTGGAGGATGTACAACTGATGCGTTGGCTACTGTCAAGGCATCAGCAACCGCTGCGTGCAGGAGAGCCCCGTAAGCCCAATCGGATAGCTATTTGTGCCGGTGAGCACCTGGGTGATACGGACCCTGAGATGCAATTCGCAATCAAGAATATGGAGGCTGTCTTACAGCGGCATGGCGTTGCGACGATTCAGCTCCAGGATGATGGCTTGTTGTTGAAAATGGTCGAGCATCACCAGCGCATCATGGCGTATGAAGTCGCACGTAACCTGGCATATGAATCGTTGCATCGGGAGACCCTAAGCGAGCCGCTCAATGCATTGATCGATATGGGGCTCGCCATGGGGTACGCGTCGTATCTCGAATCACTGCAAGCGGCAGAGGTGACTCGTGGCTGGTTGTGGAGTCGTTATGATGATGTCGATGCGGTTCTGGCGCCCGCAGCACCCGGCGTCGCCCCCCTGGGTCTTGAAAAAACTGGAGCTCCCCACATGAGCCGACCGTGGCAGGCAATGGGGCTGCCGGTTATAACCCTGCCGGTTATAACCCTGCCGGGCATAGCCGATCGTGAATCATTGCCCTTGGGGATTCAGCTGATTGGGCGGGCCCGCCAGGATGACGCGCTATTCAGCGTCGCTCGCTGGATGGAAAGTATGATCGCAAAAATGGGATTTTAGATACAGTTTTATCTTATTTAGTCCCGTATATGGATCGATATACTGGGCTTACTCTGCATAGATTGGAAGTGGTGTACGACACCCTGGATGGGGGGCCTGGATGGGGGACACAGGAGGCCCAACCGGGCGGTTCCACCGAATGCTTCGGCGAACAACAAAGAGACAGGCCATGAACGAATTCAAACACTTTATCAACGGCGAATACGTCGCTTCGGCCAGCGGCAGGACCTTCGAGAACCGCTGCCCGGTTGACGGCAGCCTGATCGGTCAGGTCCATGAAGCCGGCCGCGACGAGGTCGACGCCGCGGTACGCGCCGCCAGGGCCGCACTGAAGGGACCCTGGGCCAAACTGACCCAGGCCCAGCGCATCGAACTGCTCAACAAGGTCGCCAATCGCATCAACGAGCGCTTCGACGA
>JABXIM010000150.1 GCA_013373085.1 Oceanospirillaceae bacterium
CTACTTCCGTACCACCGACATCACCGGTGCTTGCGAACTGCCGGAAGGCGTTGAAATGGTCATGCCGGGCGACAACGTCCAGATGTCCGTTACCCTGATCAACCCGATCGCCATGGAAGAAGGTCTGCGCTTCGCTATCCGCGAAGGCGGCCGTACCGTTGGCGCCGGCGTTGTATCCAAGATCATCGCCTAAGATCAGTTTCTGATCTGATGCGTTAAAAAGGCCCTCTTCGGAGGGCCTTTTTCGTTATGGGTGACGCGTGGGAGCGGCGTCTCGCCGCGAATGGCTGCGGTGCCGGAGTTGTTCGCCGCGGGACGCCGCTCTTACGGCTGTCTATTAATTAACCTTTCTGCTTGACGCTGTTGGTGCAGCTGAGTAGAATTTGCGTCCCCTCGTAGTAGGGGAGGCCGGCTTTTGCCGTTCGAAAACTTAGATTAAGTGTGATCGAAATGCAGAATCAGAAAATTCGAATTCGTCTGAAGGCGTTTGATCATCGCCTGATCGACTCTTCCGCTCTGGAGATCGTAGAGACTGCAAAGCGGACAGGCGCTCAGGTGCGTGGTCCGATCCCACTTCCGACCCGCAAGGAGCGGTACACCGTTCTGGTTTCTCCGCACGTCAACAAAGACGCGCGTGATCAGTACGAAATCCGTACCCATAAGCGTGTTCTGGACATCGTCGAGCCGACGGAAAAGACCGTCGACGCGCTGATGAAACTGGATCTCGCTGCGGGCGTAGAAGTGCAGATCAGCCTCGGCTAATTCAAGCACTTGGCAATTTCATTTTAATGAAGCGCTATTTGTGGAATGTCCCTGCAAAGGGCAGCCGTAGTGGGTAACAGCCCCGTACACAACTGGCAAGAGGTTTTAAAATCATGGCTGTAGGTCTTATCGGACGTAAAGCGGGTATGACCCGTGTCTTCACTGAAGATGGCGTATCCGTGCCAGTCACCGTCATCGAGGTCGAGCCGAACCGTGTGACCCAGGTGAAATCCGTCGAAGTTGACGGTTATGCCGCCGTTCA
The DNA here is from genome assembly GCA_013373085.1 of Oceanospirillaceae bacterium. Lineage (GTDB taxonomy): Bacteria > Pseudomonadota > Gammaproteobacteria > Pseudomonadales > Balneatricaceae > Marinobacterium_A. The sequence goes on from JABXIM010000150.1 coordinate 1,025, forward strand.
GGTCACCGCTGGTGCCCGTAAAGCTAACCGGCTGAGCAAGCCGGAAGCGGGTCACTATGCCAAGGCTGGCGTAGAAGCCGGTCGCGGTTTGTGGGAGTTCCGCCTGTCGGGTGACGAAGAAATCAACGTCGGCGATGCGCTGACGGTTGAGCGCTTCGAAGCAGGTCAGAAAATTGACGTTACCGGTGAATCCAAGGGTAAGGGCTTCCAGGGTGCTATCAAGCGCTGGAACTTCCGCACTCAGGACGCCACCCACGGTAACTCTCTGTCTCACCGTGCTCCGGGTTCTATTGGTCAGTGTCAGACTCCTGGTCGTGTCTGGAAAGGCAAGAAGATGGCAGGTCACATGGGTGCTGAGCGTGTAACCGTTCAGACTCTGGAAGTCGTTCGCATCGATGCCGAGCGTAACTTGCTGTTGGTAAAAGGTGCCGTGCCGGGTTCGATCGGCGGTGACGTTATCGTTAAACCGGCTGTCAAAGCTGGCGCCTAAGGGGGATTGACATGAATCTGAATCTCGCTGGAGCTAACGGTTCGGTCGAAGTTTCCGACCTGGCTTTTGGTAAAGAATTCAACGAAGCACTGGTTCACCAGGTTGTGACTGCATACCTGGCCGGCGCTCGTCAGGGCACTAAAGCCCAGAAAACCCGCTCGGAAGTCTCCGGCGGTGGTGCCAAGCCGTGGCGTCAGAAAGGTACTGGCCGTGCACGTGCCGGTACTATTCGCAGCCCGCTGTGGCGCACCGGTGGCGTTACTTTCGCTGCCAAGCCGCGTGAGCACGCTCAGAAAGTAAACAAGAAGATGTACCGCGCTGCGCTGCGCTGCATTTTCTCCGAGCTGGTTCGTCAGGACCGCCTGGTCATCGTCGAAGACTTCGCAGTCGAGTCGCCGAAGACCAAGCAGTTCATCGCCAAGCTGAATGAGCTGTCGCTGAAAAACGCTCTGCTGATCACTGAAGACGTCGAGCAGAACCTGTACCTGGCTTCTCGTAATGTGCCGCACGTCGACGTGCGTGACGCTGCTGGCATTGATCCTGTCAGCCTGGTTGGCTTCGAGAAGGTGCTGGTGACTGTACCTGCTCTGAAGAAAATCGAGGAGGTACTGGCATGAATCAGGGTCGCATTTATCAGGTACTGATGGGGCCGCACATCTCCGAGAAGGCGACTATCGTTGCTGAGGGTTCTCAGCAAGTCGTTTTCCGTGTGGCAAAAGATGCTACCAAGCCGGAAATCAAGGCCGCTGTTGAAGAGCTTTTCAACGTCAAGGTGAAAGGCGTCAACATCGTCAACGTCAAGGGTAAGACCAAGCGCACCATGCGCGGCGTTGGCAAGCGGAGCGACGTTCGCAAGGCATACGTCTGCCTGGCGGAAGGTTCCGAAATCGATTTCCTGGCTGGCGAATAAAAGGGGTTAAATCATGGCAGTTATCAAGACTAAGCCGACCTCTGCTGGACGTCGTCATCTGGTCAAGGTTGTCAACGCAGAGCTGCACAAGGGTAAGCCGCACGCAGCGCTGGTTGAGAAGAAGAGCAAGTCCGGCGGTCGTAACAACAACGGCCGTATCACCACCCGTCATATCGGTGGTGGACACAAGGCTCACTACCGTCTGGTCGACTTCCGTCGCAACAAGGACGGTATTCAGGCAACGGTTGAGCGTCTGGAATATGACCCGAACCGTTCCGCGCACATCGCTCTGCTGAAATACGCTGACGGTGAGCGTCGCTACATCATCGCACCGAAAGGCCTGAAGGCTGGTGCCGTTGTCGTATCCGGCGTGAATTCTGACATCAAAGTCGGTAACACTCTGCCGCTGCGCAACATTCCGGTGGGTTCTACTATCCACTGTATCGAACTGAAACCCGGTAAGGGTGCACAGCTGGCACGCTCCGCGGGCACTTCTGCTCAGCTCGTAGCGCGTGAAGGCGCTTATGCCACTCTGCGTCTGCGCTCCGGCGAGATGCGCAAAGTGCTGGTCGAGTGTCGTGCGACTCTCGGTGAGGTTGGCAACAGCGAACACAGCCTGCGTCAGCTGGGTAAAGCCGGTGCCAAGCGCTGGCGTGGTGTTCGTCCGACCGTTCGCGGTGTTGCAATGAACCCTGTCGATCACCCGCATGGTGGTGGTGAAGGCCGTACATCCGGCGGTCGCCATCCGGTTACTCCGTGGGGTGTTCCGACTAAAGGTCATAAGACCCGTAAGAACAAGCGTACCAACAAGCTCATCGTACGCCGTCGTTCTGCCAAGTAACTAATCTGAGGATACAGCTGTGCCACGTTCACTGAAGAAAGGTCCCTTTATCGACCTTCACCTGCTGAAAAAGGTAGAAGCTGCAATCGATAGCAACGACCGTCGTCCGCTGAAAACCTGGTCGCGTCGTTCTACCATCTTCCCGAACTTTGTCGGTTTGACGATTGCAGTTCATAACGGTCGCCAGCATGTGCCGGTGTTCATCACCGAAGACATGGTTGGCCACAAACTGGGTGAGTTCGCTGCAACTCGCACTTACCGTGGGCATGCGGCCGATAAAAAGGCCAAGAAGAAGTAACGGGGGATAAGAGATGGAAGTTGCCGCTAAATTGAAAGGCGCCCGCCTGTCCGCCCAGAAAGCTCGCTTGGTCGTTGACCAGATCCGCGGTAAGTCTGTGGGTGAAGCTCTGAACATCCTGGCGTTCAGCCCCAAAAAAGGTGCGGCGATTGTCAAGAAGGTACTGGAGTCTGCTGTCGCGAATGCGGAGCACAACGAAGGTGCCGACATTGATGATCTGCGCGTTTCCACTGCTTTTGTCGATGAAGGCATGAGCATGAAACGCATCAAGCCGCGTGCGAAAGGTCGCGCTGACCGTATCATCAAGCGCACCTGCCACATTACCGTCAAGGTAGCCGACTAAGCGCTGAGCTAGGAGAGTTCGAAATGGGTCAGAAAGTACATCCGACCGGTATTCGCCTTGGCGTCGTAAAAGACCATACCTCTACTTGGTATGCCGACAAGGGCGAGTACGCCAGCAAGCTGCTGAACGATCTGCAGGTACGTGAGTACCTGGAGAAGCAGCTGAGCAATGCGTCTGTTAGCCGTATCGAAATCGAGCGTCCGGCTCAGAACGCAAAGATCACCATTCACACCGCCCGTCCGGGTATCGTGATTGGTAAGAAAGGCGAAGACGTCGAAAAACTGCGCAACACCGTTTCCGCGATGATGGGCGTGCCCGTGCACATCAACATCGAGGAAGTGCGCAAGCCTGAACTGGACGCCAAACTGGTTGCCCAGAGCGTTGCAGGTCAGCTGGAGCGTCGTGTGATGTTCCGTCGCGCTATGAAGCGCGCGGTACAGAACGCCATGCGTCTGGGTGCCAAAGGCATCAAGATCCAGCTGGGCGGTCGTCTGGGTGGCGCCGAAATCGCGCGTACCGAGTGGTATCGTGAAGGTCGTGTTCCGTTGCACACACTGCGTGCGGACATCGATTACGCTACCTACGAAGCGCACACCACCTACGGTGTGATCGGCGTTAAAGTCTGGGTCTTCAAGGGTGAAATTCTGGGCGGCATCGAACAGGTGCGTGCCGAGAAGAATGCGCCCAAGAAGAAAGCTAAGTGAGGTAGACGTCAATGCTGCAACCGAAACGACTGAAATTCCGCAAGATGCACAAAGGTCGCAACCGCGGCCTGGCACAGCGCGGTAGCAAGGTGAGCTTCGGCGAATTCGGCCTGAAAGCCACCGGCCGTGGCCGCATCACTGCACGTCAGATCGAAGCTGCGCGTCGTACCATGACTCGTCACGTTAAGCGTGGCGGTAAGATCTGGATCCGCGTCTTCCCTGACAAGCCGATCACCACCAAGCCTCTCGAAGTCCGTATGGGTAAGGGTAAGGGCAACGTAGAATACTGGGTTGCTCAGATCCAGCCGGGTAAAGTGCTGTTCGAAATGAGCGGTGTACCCGAGTCTCTGGCTGCCGAGGCATTCGCGCTGGCTGCTGCCAAGCTGCCTGTATCGACAACCATTGTTAAGCGGACGGTGATGTGATGAAAGCGACCGAACTGCGTGATAAGTCCGTAGACGAGCTCCAGCAGGAGCTGCTGGGTCTCCTGAAAGATCAGTTCAACCTGCGCATGCAGAAGGCAACTGGTCAGCTGGCGCAGAACCACCTGTTGAGCCAGGTTCGTCGCGACATTGCTCGTGTGAAGACTGTACTGAACGAAAAGGCAGGTGACTAAGTATGAGCGCTGAAAAACGTACTCGAACTGTGACCGGTAAAGTTGTCAGCGACAAGATGGACAAGTCCATCACAGTTCTGGTTGAACGCAAGGAAAAGCATCCGATTTACGGTAAATACGTAAAGCGTTCGACCAAGCTGCACGCTCATGACGAAAAGAACGAGTGTCAGGTCGGTGACTGGGTAACCATCGCGGAAACCCGTCCGCTGTCCAAGACCAAAACTTGGTCGCTGGTTCGTATTGAAGAGCGCGCAGCGAAGGTGTAATATATTGCGCCTTTGCTCCATTTGACGACCCGCCTGACGACTGCTCGGCTTTTACTCAAGAGTGCGTCAGGCGGAGCGATATTATTTTTGGAGTAGACCATGATTCAGACTGAATCGATGCTTGATGTCGCTGACAACAGCGGCGCCAAGCGAGTGCAGTGCATTAAGGTCCTGGGCGGCTCTCATCGTCGCTACGCCCGCATCGGTGACATCATCAAGGTGACTGTCAAGGAAGCGATTCCGCGTGGCAAGGTGAAAAAAGGCCAGGTACTGAAGGCTGTTGTAGTACGTACCCGCAAGGGTGTTCGTCGTCCCGACGGTTCGCTGATCCGCTTCGATACCAATTCGGCGGTCCTGCTGAACCAGAACGACGCCCCGATCGGCACCCGTATCTTCGGCCCGGTAACGCGTGAGCTTCGCTCCGAGAAGTTCATGAAGATCATTTCCCTGGCGCCTGAAGTGCTCTAAGACCCGGTCGCAGTTTGACCGAGTACTTTGAAAACGCCAATCCCGAAAGGGCTTGGCGTTTTTGAGCATGAGAGGGTAGCAGGAAACGACATAGGTATATCATGCGCAAGATTCGACGCGACGATGAAGTCATCGTCATCGCAGGTAAGGACAAGGGCAAGCGTGGCAAGGTGCTGCGCGTGCTGGCCAACGATCGTCTGATCGTCTCCGGTATCAACATGGTGAAGAAGCACACCAAGCCGAACCCGATGCTGGGCAAGGCCGGTGGCATCGTTGAGAAGGAAGCCGCGCTGGCTACTTCCAACGTCGCAATCTTCAATCCGCAGACCGGCAAGGGCGACCGCGTCGGCTTCAAACTGCTCGAGGACGGCGCCAAGGTGCGCATCTACAAGTCCAACGGCGAAGTCATCGGCGGATAAGGGGGTTGTTGTCATGTCTAGACTGAAAGCGCTTTATAACGAATCCGTTCGGCAGCAGCTGAAAGAAGAGCTGAGCTCCCCGAACGTCATGGCTGTTCCCCGCGTCACCAAGATCACCCTGAACATGGGTGTTGGTGAAGCCCTGGGCGACAAGAAGCAGCTGGAAAATGCTGTTGCCGATATGCAGGCCATCGCCGGTCAGAAGCCGGTTGTGACCCTGGCTCGCAAATCCATCGCGGGCTTCAAGGTCCGTGAAGGCTGGCCGATCGGCTGCAAGGTGACCCTGCGTGGTCAGCAGATGTGGGAATTCCTGGATCGCCTGGTTGACATCTCCATCCCGCGTATCCGTGACTTCCGTGGTCTGAACCCGAAGTCTTTCGACGGTCGCGGCAACTACAGCATGGGTGTCAAAGAGCAGATCATTTTCCCCGAAATCGATTACGACAAGGTGGATAAGCTGCGTGGGATGGATATCACCATCACCACCACTGCTAAGACCAACGAAGAGGGTCGTGCCCTGCTGGCTGCCCTGAACTTCCCGTTCAAGAAGTGATAGGGGGATACTGTGGCTAAACAATCCATGAAGGCGCGCGAACTCAAGCGCACCAAGACAGTTGCCAAGTACGCTGAAAAGCGTGCTCAGCTCAAAGCAATCATCAACAGCCCGTCTTCTTCCGAAGACGAGCGCTGGGATGCACTGGTCGCGCTGCAGAAGCTGCCGCGTGACGCCAGCCCGGCCCGTCAGCAGCGTCGCTGCCAGCTGACCGGTCGTCCGCACGCTGTTTACCGCAAGTTCGGCATCTGCCGTAACAAACTGCGCGAAGCAGCTATGCGTGGCGATGTGCCGGGTCTGAAAAAGGCCAGCTGGTAAGCTGGTTTTACGGTAAGCATGGTGGGCAGGGCAGGGCGCAGCAGCGTCCTGCTACCGCACCAAGCTGCACATGAGAGGAAGTTAAACGCATGAGCATGCAAGATACACTGGCGGATATGTTCACCCGTATCCGCAACGGCCATATGGCGCAGAAGCAGGCCGTATCCATGCCGTCTTCCAAGCAGAAGGTATCCATTGCCAAGGTGCTGAAGGAAGAAGGTTACATCGCTGACTACGCAGTAGAAGGTGATGTTAAGCCCGTACTGAGCGTCGAGCTGAAGTACTTCGAAGGCAAGCCTGTCATCGAAGAAATCAAGCGCGTAAGCCGTCCGGGTCTGCGCATTTACAAGGCCGCAAACGACCTGCCGAAAGTGGCCGGTGGTCTCGGCGTCGCGATCGTCTCCACCAACAAGGGTGTGATGACTGATCGTGCCGCGCGTGCCGCTGGTGTCGGTGGTGAAGTGATCTGCACGGTATTCTAAGGGGTTAATTATGTCTCGAGTAGGTAAAAAACCCGTAGCTGTACCGGCAGGCGTCGAAGTCAAGATCGACGGTCGCACCATCAATGCCAAGGGCAAAAACGGTCAGCTGTCCGTGGACGTTCATCCGAGCGTCGAAGTCAAGCAGGAAGAAGGCTCCCTGGTCTTCGCTCCGGCTGAGAACAGCAAGCAGGCCAACGCTCTGTCCGGTACCGTCCGCTCCCTGGTGAGCAACATGGTCGTCGGCGTCAGCGAAGGCTTCAAGAAGACCCTGGAACTGCAGGGTGTCGGTTACCGTGCCGCCGTCAAGGGCAGCACCGTCAACCTGACGCTGGGCTTCTCCCACCCGATCGACTACGAACTGCCTGAAGGCATTTCTGCAGAGTGCCCGAACCAGACCACTATCGTGATCAGCGGTGCTGACAAGCAGCGCGTTGGCCAGGTCGCAGCAGAGGTGCGTGGCTTCCGTCCGCCCGAGCCTTACAAGGGTAAGGGTGTTCGCTACGCTGACGAGTATGTTCGCCGTAAAGAAGCGAAGAAGAAGTAAGGCAGGGTTATGAACGCTAAGAAACAAGCTCGAATCCGTCGTGCACGTCGCTCCCGCCTGAAAATGCGCGAGCTTGGCACTGTACGTCTGTGCGTAAACCGCACTCCGCGTCATATCTACGCTCAGGTCATCTCCGCTGACGGTGGCAAGGTTCTGGCCTCTGCCTCGACCGTTGAGAAGACTCTGCGCGAAGGCGCTACCGGTAACGTAGACGCGGCTCAGAAGGTCGGTACTCTGATCGCTGAGCGCGCCAAAGAAGCTGGCATCACCAAGGTTGCTTTCGACCGTTCCGGCTTCAAATACCATGGTCGTGTTAAAGCACTGGCTGACGCAGCCCGTGAAAACGGCCTGGAATTCTAAGGGGGTCGAGAATGGCAAATCACGAACAGAAAGACGGCGACCTCCAGGAGAAGCTGGTTCAGGTCAACCGTGTCGCTAAAGTGGTCAAGGGTGGTCGTATCTTCGGCTTCACCGCTCTGACCGTCGTCGGTGATGGCAACGGCCGCGTAGGTTTCGGTCGTGGCAAGGCACGCGAAGTGCCGGTCGCTATCCAGAAGGCTATGGAACAGGCTCGTCGCAACATGATCCGTGTCGAGCTCAATGGTGGCACTCTGCAGTACCCGGTCAACGCCCGTCACGGTGCGTCCAAGGTTTACATGCAGCCGGCTTCCGAAGGTACCGGTATCATCGCCGGTGGCGCCATGCGTTCCGTACTGGAGCTGGCTGGCGTCCACAACGTCCTGGCCAAGTGCTACGGCTCGACTAACCCGGTGAACGTCGTTCGCGCAACCATCAAGGGTCTGCAGAACATGAACGCACCGGAAGACATCGCTGCCAAGCGCGGCAAGTCTGTAGACGAGATCCTGGGGTAATCGACAATGGCTAACACTTTGAAGGTAACTCTGGTGCGCAGCCCGATCGGCACTCTGCCGAAGCACAAGCTGTGCGTAAAAGGTCTCGGCCTGCGTCGTATCGGTCACACCGTTGAGCTGGAAGATACTCCTGCGGTCCGTGGCATGATCAACAAAGTCAACTACATGGTTCGTGTAGAAGGCGAGTAAGAGGAGTTCGTCACATGCGTCTGAACACTCTGAGCCCTGGTGCTGGTTCCAAGCAGGCTCCGAAACGCGTTGGTCGTGGTATCGGTTCCGGTCTCGGTAAAACTGGTGGCCGCGGTCACAAAGGTCAGAAGTCCCGCTCCGGCGGTTCCGTTAAGCCGGGTTTTGAAGGCGGTCAGATGCCGCTGCAGCGTCGTCTGCCCAAGTTTGGCTTCAATTCCCGCAAAGCCCGTTACGTCGCAGAAGTTCGCCTGGGCGAACTGAACGGTGTACAGGCAGAAGTAATCGATCTGGCCGCGCTGAAAGCGGCGGATCTCGTTAACCACGATATCAAAGTGGCTAAAGTGATCCTGTCCGGTGAGATCGGCAAAGCAGTTACCGTGTCCGGTCTGAAAGTGACCAAGGGCGCGCAGGCTGCAATCGAGGCTGCAGGCGGCAAAGTCGAGGCGTAAATGGCTAAACAAGGACAGATACCGGCGGGCATGCAAAGCGGACTGGGCGAACTTTGGTCGCGCCTGAGGTTCGTGCTGCTGGCGATCATTGTGTACCGCATCGGGGCTCATATCCCGGTGCCGGGGATCAACCCGGATCGTCTGGCCGCCTTGTTTGAGCAGAATCAGGGGACCATTCTCAGTCTCTTCAACATGTTCTCGGGTGGTGCGCTGGAACGCATGAGTATCCTCGCACTGGGTATCATGCCGTACATCTCTGCATCCATCATAATGCAGCTGATGACGGTCGTGAGCCCGCAGCTCGAGCAGCTGAAGAAAGAGGGTGAGGCGGGTCGCCGTAAAATCAATCAGTACACCCGCTACGGTACCGTGGTGCTGGCGACCATCCAGTCGTTCGGCATGGCGGTGGGCCTGGCCAACCAGGGGGTGGCGTTCAGTGCCGACATCAGCTTCTACTTCGTTGCTGTGGTCACGCTGGTCGCCGGTGCAGTATTCCTGATGTGGCTCGGCGAGCAGGTGACTGAGCGTGGTATCGGCAACGGTATCTCGATTCTGATCTTCTCCGGTATCGTGGCCGGTCTGCCAAGTGCGATCGGTCAGTCCTTTGAAGCGGCACGTCAGGGTGATCTCAACATCCTGGCGCTGCTGGCGATCGCGGTAATGGCAGTAGCCACCGTCGCCTTCGTGGTGTTTATGGAACGCGGCCAGCGTCGCATCACCATCAACTACGCGAAGCGTCAGCAGGGTCGTCGCGTCTATGCGGCGCAGTCGAGCCATCTGCCGCTTAAGGTCAACATGGCTGGGGTGATTCCGCCTATCTTTGCGTCCAGCATCCTGCTGTTCCCGGCTTCGGTCGGTCAGTGGTTTGGCCAGACCGAAGGTATGGAATGGCTGCAGGATATTGCGCTTGCGCTCGGTCCGGGCCAGCCGCTGTACATTCTGCTGTTTGCCATCTGCATCGTGTTCTTCTGCTACTTCTACACGGCGATTGTTTTCAATCCCCGCGACGTGGCAGACAACCTGAAGAAATCAGGTGCATTTATCCCGGGTATTCGTCCCGGTGAGCAGTCCGCACGCTACATCGATACCGTGCTGGGCCGTCTGACTCTGTTCGGCGCACTGTACATCACCGCGGTATCCCTGATGCCGCAGTTCCTGGTGGTGGCCTGGAATGTGCCGTTCTACTTCGGCGGTACCTCACTGTTGATCGTGGTAGTCGTGGTCATGGACTTCATGGCTCAGGTGCAGTCGCATCTGATGTCTCACCAGTACGAGTCCCTGATGAAGAAATCTAACCTCAAAGGCGGTGGCGCGGGTTTCCTGCGCTGATATCGTCAGTTGGAGTGGATCATGAAAGTACGCGCATCTGTAAAAAAGATCTGCCGTAACTGCAAGATCGTACGTCGCAACGGTTCCGTGCGCGTGATCTGCAAAGTAGAACCGCGTCACAAACAGCGCCAGGGCTAAGCCCGAGCGTTAAGGACGTCGAGGAAGGCGCGTTGCCTTGATTTATTTTTGATCAGGGTGTAGTATTGCGCGCCTTCCACGAACGTAAGAATTATTTATGGTGCCCATTTGGAAGTCAGTGGGTACTCTGAGACGGAGTAAATTGAATGGCCCGTATAGCTGGCGTCAATATTCCTGACAATAAGCATGCGGTAATTTCTCTTACTTACATTTACGGGATTGGCCGCACTACCGCCCAGAAGATCTGCGAAAACCTCGGTATCGCACCGAGCACTAAAATCGCCGATCTGACCGAAGAGCAGCTCGATAACGTTCGTGGCGAAGTTACCAAGCTGTCTGTAGAGGGCGATCTGCGCCGTGAAGTCAACATGAGCATCAAACGTCTCATGGACCTCGGGTGCTTCCGTGGCCTGCGTCACCGCCGCAATCTGCCGGTACGTGGTCAGCGCAGCAAGACCAACGCGCGTACGCGCAAAGGTCCGCGCAAGCCGATCCGTAAGTAAGTGGTAAGCGATAGGAATTTCCGATATGGCAAAGCCAGGTAATCGCACACGCAAGAAGGTTAAAAAGCAGGTAGTGGATGGCTTCGCGCACATCCATGCCTCTTTTAACAACACTATCATCACCATTACCGATCGCCAGGGTAACGCGCTTTCCTGGGCAACTTCCGGTGGCTCAGGCTTCCGTGGTTCCCGTAAGAGCACCCCGTTCGCTGCACAGGTTGCGGCTGAGCGCGCCGGTCAGGCGGCTCTGGAATATGGTTTGAAAAATCTCGACGTGTTTGTAAAAGGTCCTGGACCGGGTCGCGAGTCGGCAGTGCGTGCACTGAACGCTTGTGGCTACAAAATTGCAAACATCACGGACGTGACGCCCATCCCGCACAACGGATGCCGTCCGCCGAAGAAACGTCGCGTATAAACTGGAGACGGTATAATGGCCCGATATCTTGGACCTAAGTGCAAGCTGTCTCGCCGTGAAGGTACAGATCTGTTCCTTAAAAGCGGCGTTCGTGCACTGGACAGCAAATGCAAAGCAGAAGCTGTTCCGGGGATGCACGGCGCGCGCCGGGGACGTCTGTCCGACTACGGTCTGCAGCTGCGCGAAAAACAGAAAGTACGTCGTACCTACGGCGTTCTGGAACGTCAGTTCCGCAACTACTACAAAGAAGCGGCTCGCCGCACTGGTGCTACAGGTGAAATCCTGCTCCAGCTGCTGGAAGGCCGTCTGGACAACGTGGTGTACCGCATGGGCTTCGGCTCTACTCGCGCGGAGTCCCGTCAGATCGTGTCTCACCGCCAGATCACCGTTAACGGTCAGGTCGTGAACATCGCATCCTACCAGGTGAAAGCCGGTGACGTGGTCGCAGTTCGTGAGAAGGCCAAGAACCAGCTGCGTATCAAGAGCGCTCTGGAGCTGGCTGCTCAGCGTGCCCCCGTTGAGTGGGTTGAGGTAGATTCAAGCAAAATGGAAGGTACCTTCAAGGCACTTCCTGAGCGCAGCGATCTGTCCGCCGACATCAACGAGCACCTGATCGTCGAGCTGTACTCCAAGTAATTCTTGAACACTTTATTGGTGGAACTATGCAGCGTTCTGTAAACGAGTTTCTAAGCCCGCGTCACATCGACGTGCAGGAAATCAGCAAAACTCGCGCGAAAGTGACTCTCGAGCCGCTGGAGCGTGGTTTTGGCCACACGCTGGGTAATGCGCTGCGCCGTATTCTGCTCTCTTCCATGCCGGGCTTTGCCTTCACGGAAGTCGAGATTGATGGCGTGCTGCATGAGTACAGCACCATTGAAGGCGTTCAGGAGGATGTCATTGAGATCCTGCTGAACCTGAAAGGCGTCTCGGTTGCCCTTCACAACGGTGAAGAAGCGACCCTGACCCTGAGCAAATCCGAACCGGGTCCGGTGACCGCTGGCGATATCCAGCTGAACCAGGATGTTGAAATTGCCAACCCGGAACACGTGATCGCTCACCTGAACGAAGGTGCGAGCCTGAACATGCAGCTGAAGGTAACCCGCGGTCGCGGCTACGTTCCGGCTGATGCTCGCATCGGGGACGAGGAAGAGACTCGTGCTATCGGCCGTCTGCAACTGGACGCTACCTACAGCCCGGTTCGTCGCGTTTCCTACGTAGTAGAAAGCGCGCGTGTCGAGCAGCGTACCGACCTGGACAAGCTGGTAATCGACATCGAATCCAACGGAACGATCGATCCGGAAGAGTGCATCCGCCGCGCTGCAACTATTCTGCAGCAGCAGCTGGCTGTATTCGTCGATCTGGAAGATGCAGCGGATCAGGCCAAGGATGAGCCGGCCGAGCCGGAAATCGATCCGGTTCTGCTGCGCCCGGTTGATGATCTTGAACTGACTGTCCGTTCCGCCAACTGTCTGAAAGCAGAACAGATCTACTACATCGGTGACCTGATCCAGCGCACCGAGGTCGAGCTGTTGAAGACACCGAACTTGGGCAAGAAGTCGCTGACCGAAATCAAGGACGTCCTGGCATCCAAAGGTTTGTCCCTGGGTATGCGTCTTGAGAACTGGCCGCCGGCCAGCCTGAAGAACGACGATAAGGTCGCGTCCTAAGGCAGCGATCTGTACTGACTAAGTTGGTAAGGACTTAACAAATGCGTCATCGTAAATCTGGTCGTCACTTTAATCGTACCAGTGCGCACCGCAAAGCGATGTTCAAAAACATGGCAGTGTCTCTGTTCGAACACGAACTGATCAAGACGACCCTGCCGAAGGCGAAAGAACTGCGCCGCTTTGCCGAGCCGCTGATCACCCTGGCCAAGACTGACAGCGTGGCTAACCGCCGCCTGGCTTTCTCTCGTACCCGCAGCAAAGAAGCCGTAGGCAAGCTGTTTAACGAGCTGGGTCCGCGCTATGCAACCCGTCCGGGCGGTTATGTCCGCATCATGAAATGCGGTTTCCGTGCCGGCGACAACGCTCCGATGGCATACGTAGAACTGGTTGACCGTCCGGTCTCTGGCTCTGTTGCTGACGAGTCCGCTGAAGACTAAGTCTTCAGCGAAGTGCAAAACACAAAACCCGACCTTATGGTCGGGTTTTTTTGTTTTGGGATGAGGGGTTAGGTGTGGATGCTGCTGCTTCCGTGGAGGATGGGTGGAGCGATGCGGCAGTCAGGATCTGAAAGATTCGTGCAGGGGATGGGGATCGCGTAACCCATCATATCGATCGTATTCCCGATCGATTACTTTCAGCAGGCGCTTGCGGGTGATGCTGTCCTGTAGGAGCCCGCTCCGCAGGCGATTCAACTGTCGGATACTGCGGAGGTTGGAGAAAGCCCATTCGCCCTGAGAGTCGTGTTCCTGTGGACTCTCAATTTCCCGTAGGAGCGGCGCCCCGCCGCGAATTGGGCTCCGGATGACGGGCGAGGCGGAAAACATTCGCCAGGGGGCCTGGCTCCTACACTTATCCCGCTTCGCTCTGCGGCCGCGCGTCGAGCAGTGGCTTCAGGAAGCGCCCGGTATGGGAGTGCTCGCAGGCCGCGACCTCTTCCGGGGTGCCGGTGGCGATGATCTCTCCGCCGCCGGTACCGCCTTCCGGCCCCAGATCGACGATCCAGTCCGCGGTCTTGATCACGTCCAGATTGTGCTCGATCACGACGATGCTGTTGCCGTGGTCGCGGAGTCGGTTGAGCACGTTCAGCAGCTGCTGGATATCGTAGAAATGCAGGCCGGTGGTCGGCTCGTCGAGTATATAGAGCGTCTTGCCGGTATCGCGTTTCGACAGTTCCTTCGCCAGTTTGACGCGCTGGGCCTCGCCGCCGGACAGTGTGGTAGCCGCCTGGCCCAGGCGAATATAGGAAAGCCCCACGTCGATCAGTGTCTGCAGACGCCGCGCCAGTGCAGGTATCGCATCGAAGAAGTCCCGCCCTTCCTCGACGGTCATTTCCAGCACCTCGTGGATGCTACGACCCTTGTACTTAACTTCCAGCGTCTCGCGGTTGTATCGCTTGCCCTTGCAGACGTCGCAGGGGACGTAGATATCCGGCAGGAAGTGCATCTCCACCTTGATCACGCCGTCGCCCTGGCAGGCCTCGCAGCGACCACCCTTGACGTTGAAGCTGAATCGGCCCGGCTTGTAACCACGCGAGCGCGCTTCCTGGGTACCGGCGAACAGTTCGCGGATCGGTGTGAAGATGCCGGTATAGGTCGCCGGGTTGGATCGGGGGGTGCGACCGATCGGACTCTGGTCGATATCGATCACCTTGTCGAAATGTTGCAACCCCTCGACGGCGCGGTGCGCGGCGGCATCGAGGGTTGTGGCATGATTAAGCTCGGTGGCGGCGACCGGGTAGAGCGTCGAGTTGATCAGTGTCGATTTGCCGGATCCGGAGACCCCGGTGATGCAGGTGAACAGACCGACCGGCACCTCCAGATCGACGTCCCTGAGATTGTTGCCGCGGGCGCCGGTCAGTCGCAGCATGCGCTTCGGATCGACCGGGTGACGCTTCGCCGGAACTTCGATGCGGCGGGTACCGCACAGGTACTGGCCGGTCATCGACTCGGGGTTACCCATGACTTCCGCAGGGGTGCCGCGGGCCACGACCTGACCGCCGTGGACGCCGGCGCCGGGGCCGATATCGATGACGTAGTCGGCAAGACGTATCGCATCTTCGTCATGTTCGACGACGATCACCGTATTGCCGAGGTCGCGAAGGTGCTCGAGCGTGCGCAGCAGGCGCTCGTTGTCGCGCTGGTGAAGGCCGATCGACGGTTCGTCGAGGATGTACATGACGCCGACCAGGCCGGCGCCGATCTGGCTGGCAAGGCGGATTCGCTGTGCTTCGCCGCCGGACAAGGTGTCGGCGTTACGGTCGAGAGACAGGTAGTCGAGGCCGACGTTGACCAGGAACGACAGCCGCAGCCGGATCTCCTTGAGGATCTTGTCGGCGATCTCGCCCTGTTTGCCGCTCAGCTGGAGCTGCTCGAAATAGTCGTGACACTCGCCGATGGCGAGGCGCGTGACTTCCGGCAGCGTGCGTTCGTCGATGTAGACGTGCCGTGCCTCGCGCCGCAGGCGGCTGCCGTGACACGACGGGCAGGACTGCATGTTGAGGTACTTCGCCAGGTCCTCGCGCACCATTTCCGATTCGGTTTCGCGGTAGCGGCGCTCGAGGTTGTTGAGCACGCCCTCGAACGGGTGCGCTTTCTCGATGGTGTCGCCACGGTCGTTGACGTAACGGAACGGGATGTTTTCACGGCCGCTGCCTTCGAGGACCAGCTTGCGATGCCGCTCCTCGAGCTCGCAGAAGGGGGTGTTCATGTCGAAGCCGGCATGCTGGGCCACGGCCTGCAGCTGCTGATAGTAGTAGAGGCTGCGGCGGTCCCAGCCGCGAATGGCGCCCTCGGACAGCGTCAGGCTGGCGTCGTGCACAACCTTGCCGGGGTCGAAATACTGCCGCACGCCGAGGCCGTCGCAGCTTGGGCATGCACCGTGCGGGTTGTTGAACGAGAACAGCCGTGGTTCCAGCTCCTGGATACTGTGGCCGCACACCGGACAGGCGAAACGGGCGGAGAAGATCAGGTCTTCGCCATCGCCGTCCATGTACGCCACCTTGGCCAGGCCGTCGGTCAGCTCCAGTGCGGTTTCAAAGGATTCCGCCAGCCGGGTTGCGAGGTCCTCGCGGACCTTGAAACGGTCAACCACCACTTCGATGTCGTGCTTGCGATTCTTGTCGAGATCGGGGGCGCTGTCGAGGTCAGTGACGATGCCGTCGATGCGGGCGCGGACGAAGCCCTGGGTGCGCAGCTCGTTCAGGGTATGCAGATGCTCGCCCTTGCGTCCCTGTACCACCGGGGCCAGTAGCATCAGCTTGCTGCCCTCGGGCAAGGCCAGTACCTGGTCGACCATCTGGCTGACCGTCTGTGCCGCCAGCGGCAGGTCATGGTCCGGACAGCGCGGCTCGCCGGCACGGGCGAACAGCAGGCGCAGATAATCGTAGATTTCGGTGATGGTGCCGACGGTGGATCGGGGATTGTGGGACGTCGACTTCTGTTCGATCGAGATCGCCGGTGACAGGCCTTCGATATGGTCGACGTCGGGCTTTTCCATCACCGACAGGAACTGGCGGGCGTAAGTCGAGAGCGACTCGACGTAGCGGCGCTGGCCTTCCGCGTAGAGCGTATCGAATGCCAGCGACGACTTGCCGGAACCTGACAGCCCGGTGATCACCACGAGTTTGTCGCGGGGGATTTCCAGGTCGATGTTTTTCAGGTTATGCGTGCGCGCGCCGCGTACCAGAATCTTGTCCATAGAACGTCCCGACGTATTGGCCAAAGCGGTAGATTATATCGGGTTCACCGCCGCATCGACACCGGCCGGGCAGG
Source organism: Oceanospirillaceae bacterium (assembly GCA_013373085.1). Lineage (GTDB taxonomy): Bacteria > Pseudomonadota > Gammaproteobacteria > Pseudomonadales > Balneatricaceae > Marinobacterium_A. Next base: position 17,609 of record JABXIM010000150.1, read on the forward strand.
GGATGTCGTCACGGGACACACGCACGGGAGATAGCAGGCGGCTCCGGCGACATGGCCGCCGGTGGTTAGCCGATGATGTTGTAGCCGCCGTCAATATAATGGACATCGCCGGTGATGTTGGCCGCCTCCCGGCTGGCCAGGAATGCCGCGTAAGCCCCGACATCGTCGATACTGGCAATCTGGTGCGTGGGCGCACGCTCGGCGGCGATATTGAGCATCTCGTCGAACTCGGCGATGCCGGATGCAGCCCTGGAGCGCAGCGGCCCGGGCGACAGCGCGTGCACGGAGATCTTCTTCGGGCCCAGTGTGGCGGCGGCGTAGCGGGTGGCGGACTCCAGCGCGGCCTTGACCGGCCCCATGACGTTGTAATTGCCGATGACTCGCTGCGCGCCAAGGTACGAGACGGTCATGCAGGTGCCGCCTTCGGACATCAGCGGCTCGGTGCGCCGCAGCAGGCGTAGAAACGAATGCACCGAGATATCCATCGCGCTGGCGAAGCCTTCCGCAGAGCAATCGATGATACGGGCGTGGAGGTCCTCTTTCGGGCAGAAGGCAATGGAATGAACGAGGGTGTCCAGCCGTCCCCAGCGTGATTCTATCTCGGCGAAAAGCGCCTCCATCTGTGTCTCGTCACGCACGTCGAGCGGCATGACGATCGGCGAGTTCAGTTGCTCCGCCAGCGGCCTGACGTGGGGCTCGGCCTTTTCATTGAGGTAGGTGACGGCAACCTCCGCGCCGCACCGGTGCAGCGCCCGGGCGCAGCCCCAGGCGATCGACTGGTCGTTGGCGATGCCGATTACCAGGGCCTTCTGTCCGCTCAGGTCAAACATCTCCGCTAGCCTCCTGTCCGTGATTCGCAACGAATGTTTGTGACCATGCTGCGCCGCAGCATGGCGGGGGTTAAACTCCGACTATAGCATCGACCGACTCTGCGGGAGAATCGCCCGGGGTGGCCGGTTAATGCTTATTGCAGCAGTTGGCTGTTACCCTCCGGTTACCGGAGTGCTGTGCGCCAACGCAGCGCAGGGGAGCGCTTTATGTTATGCTACCTGGCTAGTTGAAAGCTTGCCGATGGCAGCGAAACGCCGGCACAAGAGAGTGGAGAAACCGATGGCACGCGGCATTAACAAAGTTATCCTGGTAGGCAATCTCGGCGGCGATCCGGAGGTACGGTACATGCCGTCCGGCAACGCGGTCACCAACGTGACGCTGGCGACCAGCGAAAGCTGGAAGGACAAGCAGTCCGGCCAGATGCAGGAGCGTACCGAGTGGCACCGGGTAGTGTTTTTCAACAAGCTGGCCGAGATCGCCGGCGAATATCTGCGCAAGGGCTCACAGGTCTACGTCGAGGGTTCACTGCGCACCCGCAAGTGGCAGGACCAGAGTGGTCAGGACCGCTATACCACCGAAATCGTCGCCAGTGAGATGCAGATGCTCGGCGGTCGCGGTGGTTCAGGTGGCGGTGACAGCTACAACCAGGACACGGGCGGTGGCTATTCACAACAGCCGCGCCAGCAGCGCCCGCAGCAGGCGCCACAGCAGAACTACCAGCAGCCCCCGCAGCAGGGCGGCGGTTATCAGCAGCCGCAGCAGGCGCCGCAACAGCCGCAGCAGCCGCAGCAGCCCGCACAGGGCTTCGACGATTTCGACGACGATATCCCGTTCTAAAAAGACCTTGCAGTGCTTTGTTAAGAACCTCTCGAAGGCCCCTTGATAGGGGCCTTCTCTGTAATAAGCTCGCCGTTCGCTTTTTCAGGCTGCAGAGCGCCCGGCCCGGACACGTTCTATCCTGACCGGCACTGGCCTGCAGACCGTATTGCACACCGGCGAATGTTCCCGGGCAATGCCGATAAGCTCATCCAGTTCCTCCTCGCTGCAGTCCGCCTCGATCTCCATGCGGATTTCGATCGACTCGTAACCAGGGGAAACGTCGTCGTTCAGTGCCAGCAGTCCCTGCAGGTCGATATTACCTTTCAATTCGGTCGACAGTCGTTCAATGCGGATGCCCCGGGCGGTCGCATGCAGCACGGTGGTGGTGGTGACACAGCCGGCCAGGGCATGCAGCAGGAATTCCACCGGGTTGGCCCCTTCATTGTCACCGAGCAGCACGGGGGGCTCGCCGTTGGTGAACTCGAAGGCTTCCTGACGGGAGTCGTCCTCGCGACCGGCGCCATAAAAATCACGGATCGTTGAGCGGTTGGCGCCGCCGTCGATCCAGCGGTTGCGGGCGCGAAACTCGAAACGGGCCAGTGCGGGTTCCCGCTTCAGGGCTTCGACAGTTTCCACCATCTGTTCGATGTTCAGGCCATTGCAGCAGTGTTTGGCATGGGCGTTCATCTGTCTGTCCTCCGGTGTTATTCGGTCGGGCTGAGCTCGGCAGCGTTTCCGACCAGCCTGATTACAGGTTACGCCGCATGGATCGGTCTCATAAGATGCGGTTTTGTTAAAAACAGGGTGTTTGTGCCATCGTTTCAGGGATGGGGCAAAAAAAAGCAGGGGGCTTGTATGCCAACGGACAGCGAATCGCATAAGTGCATCGAGGTGTTGCTGGTGGCTGTCCCCGAGACGGCCGGCTCGGCGCTGTATGGCATGATCGACGTGCTCAACGCCACCGGTAATGTCTGGCAATCGCTGGCCCGCAGCGGTACGCCGTCAAAACCTTTTCGGGTGCGTATCGTTTCAACCGAGGCCCGAAGCTTTCGCTGTGGCAACGGCATACCGGTGATGCCCGACTATACGGTGAGCGATGCTCCGCAACCCCGGATTCTCATCCTGCCCGAAATCTGGCTTGATCCGGACGACGACCTGCGAGGACGTTACCCGACGCTGATGGCCTGGATTCGCCGGGTCTATCGCCGTGGCGCCGCGCTCTATTCTGCCTGTTCCGGCGCCGTCATGCTGGCGGAGACCGGCCTGCTCGATGGCTGTCCGGCAACATCGCACTGGGGGTATCGGGATCTGTTCCGCTGCAACTATCCGAAGGTGCAGTTCCGCCCGGAACCCAATCTTGTCTTTGCCGAGCCGACTGGACGTATCGTGACGGCCGGCGGCACAACCTCCTGGCATGACCTGGCGCTGCATATCATTTCACGCTATGTCGGTGCTGGCGAAGCGTTATCCATAGCCAAGGTCTATCTGCTCAAGTGGCACGATCAGGGGCAATTGCCCTATGCCCCGCTGATCCGCAACCTGCCCCACGGGGACTCGGTGGTGCGGGAATGCGAGCAGTTGCTGAGAGGCTGTTTTCGTGACGGCACGGCGCTGCAGCAGGTCGTGGCCAGCGCCCGGATCCCCGAACGGACTCTCAAGCGTCGTTTCAGGGCGGCGACCGGTTCAACGCTGATCGAGTACATACAGGGTCTGCGCGTCGAGGAGGCCAGGCGTCTGCTGGAAGGCGGTGACCTGCCGATCGATGAAATCGCCGCTGCGGTGGGTTATGAGGATAACTCCTTCTTCCGTCGTCTGTTCAAGCGTCTCACCGGGCTGACGCCGGGGCAGTATCGGCGATTGTTTCGGCCCGTTATCGAAGGGCTCCCGGTGGCCCGGCCTGACTGAGCTGAAGGCGTCCTAACAACGATCGGCAGCGGCGATTGGGTTCTGCCCGTCGATGTGCCTCGAATTTTTATTGATTGAACGTTTAATTAAAATAGATTAAGGTGGTTTTATCGCGTAACGACAACAGACGGCAAAACGGGCCTGTCGCCAGCCTGAACGAGCAAGTGGCGCAACCCCGGGGAGGCAAGATGTCGCAACAGAAGTTTGATTACATCATCGTGGGCGCCGGTTCAGCCGGCTGCGTACTGGCGGACCGGCTGACCGAAAGCGGTGAGCACAGTGTGCTGCTGATCGAGGCTGGTGGCAGCGACAAGAGCATCTTCATCCAGATGCCGACTGCGCTGTCCTATCCGATGAACTCGCCAAAATACAGCTGGCCCTTCGAATCCGAACCGGAAGCGGGGATCGGTGGCCGCCGTCTGCACTGCCCCCGCGGCAAAGTGCTGGGCGGTTCCTCGTCGATCAACGGCATGGTCTATGTACGCGGTCATGCCTGCGATTTCGACGAGTGGGAGCAGCAGGGTGCCGAAGGC
>JABXIM010000201.1 GCA_013373085.1 Oceanospirillaceae bacterium
GACTTAGGCAACTTCGCCAAAGTAAATGCGATTATGGCCGAGTATTTCGAGCAACCTTACCCAGCTCGTGCGGCCATTGGTATTGCTTCGCTCCCGAAAGATGCGGAAGTGGAAATGGATGGTATTTTAGAATTACCATAATTTAACTTGAAATAGTGTCTTCAATCGATAGTGTTGAAGGCATCACAAACAGCTCCTCAAGCTACTTGAGTGAAGCGTAATAATCATGGATGAAAGATGAAGCTGTTAACCTTTATACTTTTTTTTGTATTGGTCACCCAATATACTCACGCCTCTCTATATCAATGCTCTTCCCCTGATGGAGGAGTTTCATTTCAAGATTTACCATGTTCAACAGATACCCAGCAGAAGCAGTTAAAGAATGATTATGACTCTCGTGGTTTTTTGAAGAAATGGTTCTTGTCGCCAAAAATCAGCAGTTCTTCAGTCAAGTGTACAGACAAGAAGTGTAGTTGTGGGAATGAAGAGGTGATGTTTACTCCTCGTGTGCCTTCGTTCGCTTTGGAAAAATCAATTGACGCTCTGATCAATAGTTGGGATACATATAATGATATTTTAAGTCGATCAACTGATTACGCTGGGAAACGCAATACAGATGTTGATGCCCTGCGCAGACAAGCATGTCGCATTAAGATTTATCAGAGAATGTTCAATGTACACTATTCTGAAGTAACTAAAGTAAATGATGTGTATGAGAAAAATTTAGCGAATGAAAAAAGAAAAGAAAAGAATCGAAAGGAAGCTTGCTTAGAAACTAGTAAGCAAACTCATGAAGAGGCTATTCAAGCAAAGAAGGATGGGCGACCAGATAAATATACCTGTAATCCTCCTGCGCATATGATTTTAAATAAAAGTATGGCAGGGGATTGGATACATAATAAGCAAATAAATGAAGTTAAAATTCAATTGGAAAGATTAAAGTAATGAAAATACTGATTACGTTGATATTTTTATTGTTTTTTAATCAATCTTATAGCGATTTGTATCAGTGTAATAATGTTAATGGTGGTGTATCGTTTTCCGATGTGCCATGTCCTGCATCAAATAAAGAGAAAAAACTATATGCGGACACGGATAGCAGGGGCTTTTTAAAGAAATATATACTACCGCCGAGTAATTCAGCAATGCGTGCTCGTTGTCTAAAGGATGCTTGTATTTGTGGTAGTGAGATAATATCGATAAATTCTAATATTCAGAGGCAATTTCTTAAAAGCATTAACTCTATTCCTAATGCATGGTATCGATTAAATAGAGAGTATCAGCGTCAAAATAATGCGAATACATATGTTAATCAGATTCAGAAAGTGATTGCTTGTGAGTTGACAGTGCATCAACACTTTTTTGAAGAATACTACCCTCGCTATCTTGAATTAAAACGGCAGGTTGAAAAAAGTAATACTGTTAATCCTTATAAGGATTGTGGAAAAGTGCCTCAGATGGCTCAATTCGAAGATGATATAAGATTCCAAAAGCGATATAACATGTATCAAGATTGTTTAAAATTTAACAAGCACCAATATTCTATATCTTATGAAGTACGTGAGGCTGAGGAACTCCGAAGATTTGTGAAGAAATCCCAGTTAGCATTAGAAAAGCTTAGGATAGATTAATGAAAGGACTCATATTTGTAAGTTTAATGTTCGTTTCATCGTTAACCAACGCTGGTCTGTATAAGTGTTTGGATGATAATGGCTCGATCAATTTTTCAGATGTGCCTTGTGCTCATGATACAACGCAAACTGTCTTAGAAAGGGATGTTGATGATCGAGGATTTAGAACTGCGCTGTTTAAAAATCCTGGAAGTTCTGGCTCCGCTATCTGTAATGATCAATATTGTACTTGCTCTGACATGCGAGTTAGCTTGAATGAAGATCCGGTTACTCAATTAAGTACGAGTATTTATTCATTAACAGCAAGCTGGGAGAATTTAGAAAATGCTAAATCACATGGGAGCAGAGGACAGTCATATTTTTGTAGAATAAAAATACATCAATATCTTATTAATAGGCTTTACCCTAAGGTGCTTAAACAAAAAAGTGACCTGTATCGCACCGATACTTTTATGGGTAAACAGAAAATTAAAGAGTGTGGAGAAGAGCCTGAGAAAAACTCTAAGGAAGGATGGATCAGTGATCGCACATATATTAAGTGGTATGAATGCACTGAAGCATTGAATGAAAATAAGGTCTCTAAGTTTAATAATAAAGAAAAGAAAAAATTTAAGAAGCTTGATCGAGCACTGGATTTACTCAGATAGCTCGAATTAAATTTAAGGCCGTATGCATTGCTGCATGCGGCCTTTTTTGTGTTATCTTGAAGCTAGCTTTTCTTGAGCACGCTTCGCTGCTGCACGAACTTGATTAGGCGCGGTACCTCCTAAGTGATCACGAGCCGCAACCGAACCTTCAAGGGTTAATACTTCAAACACATCGTCGGTAATCATATCGCCAAACTGTTGCAGTTCTTCTAACGACATTTCACCTAAATCTTTACCCGTTTTCACGCCATAACCTACGGCGCTGCCCACGATTTCGTGGGAGTCACGGAAAGGCACACCTTTGCGTACTAGGTAATCGGCTAAATCCGTAGCAGTTGAGAAACCTCTAAGAGCTGCTTCACGCATGACGTCTTTTTTCGAAACAACAAACGGCATCATGTCAGCGAAGGCGCGTAAGCTGCCGCCTACATTGTCGATGGTGTCGAACAATGGCTCTTTATCTTCTTGGTTATCTTTGTTGTAGGCCAAGGGTTGAGATTTCATTAGGGTTAACAAGCCCATTAGGTGACCAAAAATTCGGCCTGCCTTGCCACGGACTAATTCAGGTACGTCTGGGTTTTTCTTTTGCGGCATGATGGATGAGCCGGTGCAGAAACGATCTGGTAATTCGATGAAGTTAAATTGCGCACTCGCCCAAAGTACTAATTCTTCGCTGAAGCGGCTTAAGTGCATCATGATGGTAGCGCAGGCGGCGGTAAACTCAATAGCAAAGTCACGATCGGAAACGCTGTCCAAGCTGTTTTCAGTTGGCGCATCAAAACCCAAAAGTTCAGCTGTTAAGTTACGATCAATAGGGTAGGTGGTGCCGGCTAGGGCCGCAGCGCCTAGTGGC
>JABXIM010000097.1 GCA_013373085.1 Oceanospirillaceae bacterium
AGCGGTAAGCGGTAAGCGGTGAGTTTGGGGGGAGGCCGGAACGGCTGCAGGCCAACACCGCTGGTGCCAACCGGGAGCAATCGATCTGCAATTCGATCGATATGACGGGTTACGCGATGCCCGGACCCGGTGGAGCGCTTTTCGATTGGCGGGGATCCATCGCTACACCCATCCTCCTACTGCACCGGTGTGTTCTGCGCTGGAGCCTCGTCAAGCTTCTTCAGCAGCGACTGCAATTCGGCGTAATGCTCTGGCTCCCACAGGATCAGCTGGCGTTCGTAGTCGATGCGGTACTTGGCGTTCATCAGAAAATCCATGCCCAACAGCCCGTCGTTGCCCACCGAAGCGCCCTGGTGATCGATCACGAAGGCGCGTACGTTGGACACCTTGTAAGGACCGATTTCGATGCGGTCGAAACTGACCGTTTCGGTTTGTATCGTTCCGCCACCCGCCACCCGGGCATGGCCAGCCGGCCGGCTGACGAACGGCAGGCTGCGCAATGCATCCTTGTGAAAAACGGTACTGGTGGCACCGGTATCGAGCACCATCCGGGTCTTGGCGCTGCGCCCGCCATAGACCACGGTGACCGGGACCAGCACCCGGTTGTTGGCAATCTTGACCGCCGTTTCCATATCCCGCAGCAGTTGCTCGAGCTTACGGCGCTGTTGCACCTCCTGCTGCTGACGCTCCAGGTCCGCACGCTCGTTGCGTTCCAGCGACAGCGCTTCGGGACTCAGCTGCTCCGAGTACTCGTCGCGGCTTTCGAGCTGGTCGCGGAACTGCTGCGGCACCTTGCTGAGACTGTCAACGAAGACCTGACGCCCATTGTCGTCAACGTACTTGTAGATACGCGCCTGCGCCGGCAGCGAAAGCGCCAGCGTCGCCGCCATTACAAAGGCGGCACCAGAGAAGCCCCGCACCCTGTTCGCCATTTCATGTTCCTCCAGACCGTCCCTGATCACGTCCGTTCGCTCAGCCCCCGGCCAGCTTGACGTTGAAGCCCTGCTGTTCGAGCGCGAGCTTGAGTCGTTCGCGGTGATCGCCCTGGATCTCGATCACACCGTCCTTGAGCGCCCCACCGGTACCGCAGAGCTTTTTCAGTTTTTTGCTCAGCTCCCTGAGCTCAGCCTCGGGCAGCGGCACGCCGCTGACGGTGGTGACACCCTTGCCCTTGCGGCCCGCGGTTTCCCGGCGGATGCGTACCGTGCCATCGAGCGACTGCAACCGCGCCTCGTCGGCCAGCTCAGCGCAGACACACTCGACCTTTGCCTCGCCGCACTCCGGGCACATATCGCCCTTCTCGGTAGAATAGACCAGCCCGCGCAACTGATCCTGCAATGAAGCCATCTGTAATCTCCTGTCTTCCGGCAGCCAGGCTGCCGCCGGATTTCGCTATCGGTGACCGGCCTATTGTACCCGCTTCAGGGATTCAGCCCACCAATCTGCCGTGCCAGATAGGTGGCGTAGTTATCGGTCATGCCGCCAATAAAGTCGAGCGCGCGGCGATAGGCGTCGTACAGCGGCGCATCGGGCGCCGGGGCATGGATGCCCATCAGGCTGAGGATTTTGCCGCTACGATAGCCCAGCCGCTCGGGTCCCTTGGCGTGCTGATCGTACACCGCACGGCAAAACGCCTCGAGCAGCGTTCCGAGGCTACTGTAGGCGCCGACTTCGAGTTCCGTCTTGCGGGTGTCGGGAAACACTCGTTCCTGCGCCAGTCTCTTGGCCCGCGCGAGTCCCTCACGCACGTTGGGGTCGCCGTCCGCGAGCAGCTCTCCGCGGTATTCGCCGGTCATGATCGCATCGTAGTGACTGCTGAACGCCCGCAACGCCGACTCGATCATGTTTTCCATCGCAGTGCCGCGCAGCGCCGATATCTTGCGCCGCGCCGACGCCTGGGTCGAAAAGATAGCGTCGTCATAATGCAGATCGCCGCACAGCTGCAGCAGAATCGGCCGGATCTCGTCGAAACTGAGGATATTCAGTTCGATGGCGTCCTCCAGATCGAGAATCGCGTAGCAGATGTCGTCCGCCGCCTCCATCAGCCAGGTCAGCGGATGCCGGCTCCACCAGTGATCGCCCAACCGGATCAGCCCGAGGGCTTCGCCGAGCGTATCGAGGATATCGGTTTCGCTGCGAAAGCAGCTGAACTTGCCCCTGTTCGTGGCGCGCTCGACCGTCCAGGGATACTTCAACAGCGTACCGAGGGTTGGATAGGTCAGACGCAGCCCGCCGTTGAACAGATGGTTTTCGATGCGGGTGACCACCCGGAACCCCTGGGCATTGCCCTCGAAGGTCGCGAGGTCGCTCTGCTCCACCGGGTCCAGGCTGCGCAGCAGCTCGACAGAGGCGTCGCGCTGGAACCAATCGCGGATGGCGTATTCCCCGGCGTGCCCGAACGGCGGGTTGCCGATGTCATGGGCGAGGCAGGCGGACTGCACCACGGTGCCGAGATCGTGAGGGCTGGTCCAGCGCGGCAACTGATCGGCAATCAGCTCGCCGACCCGTATACCCAGTGTACGGCCCAGGCTGCCGACTTCGATCGAGTGCGTCAGGCGGGTATGTATATGGTCGTTCAGGACCAGCGGATGCACCTGCGTCTTGCGCCCGAGCCGGCGAAAGGCGCTGGAGAAAACGATACGGTCGTGGTCCTTGTGAAAGCGGCTGCGCCCGATCTCTTCCGGCCCCTGGTCCTCATGGCCGTAGCGCCGAGCCGTCAGTAAACTGTCCCACTGCATCGCCATTGCGCGTCTCCTGCTTCGGTGCCGCAAATCCGTTTTGTCGTTTGAGTATACCCCAGGGCCGCGCCCTGCCGGTCGCTCACCCGGCAATACGTCCTTCACATGGATCAAGGCAGTGGCCAGAAAACACGGCAACCGGTTCATAGGTTCCCAAATTTTCATACCAGGGATCCGGAACTAACTGAAAACGGCGGTTTCAAACCCTGAATGGGGAATGAACGGGTCGGTCGATTGAAACTCAGACAATACGGGTATGCACAGCGCTGCTAGACTGTGTTGCTACCGGCTTTGGTCCTACGGCTTCAAGCAGAAAAGGGAAAACGGGTGAATAAGAGCGACAATAAGACATTCGTTTTAATACAGCCCTCGGGTTGACAGGGAACTGGGGGATACTGCCACCATGAGTGACTATATCCACTGGAGCCTGGCAGGCACCGGGTTGAGCCTGCGTAGCTGTAATGTCGACGAAATCATGCGCGACCGGCCCGATGTTCGCTGGTTCGAGGCGCTGGTCGATACGCATCTGGTTGATGGCGGCGAAGCGCTGCACAGCCTCGAGCGGATCCGAGAACACTATCCGGTCACCTTGCACGGACTGGGGTTTGCGCTCGGTTCAACGGCACCGCTGGACACCGGTTACCTGGTGCGGATCCGGGCGCTGGCCGACCGCATCGACGCCAGTTGGATATCGGACCATATCTGTTTCACCAGCCTCGGCAACTGCTTTAGTCACGAGTTGCTGCCATTGCCCTACACCGAAGAAGCGCTGGAGCATATTTCCAGCCGTATCAGGCAGGTCCAGGACTTTCTCGGCCGTCGCATTCTGCTGGAAAACCCCGCCCGTTATCTGAGCTATAACCACTCGACACTGAGCGAAGGCGAATTCATGGCCGAAATGGCCCGGCGCGCCGACTGCTACCTGTTGCTCGACGTCAACAACACCTACGTCACCCAGCACAATCTCGGCGCCGACGCTCTCACCACCATCGACCAACTGCCGCCCGAGCGGGTACGCGAAATCCATCTCGCGGGCTTCGAGGTCTGCGATGACTGCCTGCTCGGCGGCCATAACCACCCCATTCGCGAACCGGTCTGGAAACTGTACGAAGAGGCCCAGAAACGCTTTACCGGCACCCCCACCCTGATCGAATGGGAACGGAACGTACCCGAGCTGCGAGAGGTATTGAAGGAGGTGAAGCGCGCCAAGAAGGTCATGCGACGAGCCCAGGACGGGCACAGATTGCAGGGTGTCCGGAGTAACTGATGCGCCTCGCCGATCTGCAGTCCGCACTCGATGCGGCGCTGGCCGGCAAGGACCGCCCCGACCTGCAGAATCTTGTGTGCAGTCTGCATCGCTCCCCCAACGACTGCATCGCGCTCTACCGCGGCCTGCTTCGAGACGCCCGCGCCAGGGCATTGCGGGAGCGCTTCCCCGCCTGTGCCGCAGTGCTCGGCAGCGGCCACTTTCAACACTTGGCAGATCTGTATTCCGAACAGCTGGCTGCCGGTGCCACAGCCGATCCTTTTGGCGTCCTGTTGCCCGACCTGATAGATGGTTACTGCACCGCCCACCCCGACCTTCACCACCTGTCCTTTCTCAGCGACCTGACCACGCTGGAATGGAACCTCCATCTCGCCCGCGGCGCCCGCGACGATCCTGCCATCGACCTCCAGGCATGGGCCTCGCTGCCCGAATCGGAGCAGAACCGGATGCGAGCCATTACCAGCTACAGCCTTTCGTTGCAGCACAGCCAATGGCCACTGTCCGAGATTCGTGCCGCCGTCCTGGCGCAACAACCGTGGCAACCGGCGCTTGCGAACAAGGGCGGATGGCTATGTGTCCACCGCCAACTCGACCGCCTGTGCATTGAGCGCATAACCGAAGAACAAGCCATGATCCTGAACGGCCTGCGGCAGGGTCTCAATCTCGATCAGATCGGCGACGATTTGCGCGCAATTCGAGAGCAATTGCCACTGATGATCGCCCGGGGCTGGGTCTGCCGCCTGCAACACCCGCCCGACGGCACTCCATCCGAGGACAACTGAAACACCCGGCCGCTCAGCCCGCCTTATAGGCTGCCAGAGCCTCGCGGCGGGCCTCGCCGTAGTCGATCACCGGCTGCAGTCCCCGCGCCGCAGCGGCGCGCTTCGGATCGCGACGCTCCTTGGCGGGCAACGAAGCCAGTTCCGGCAGCCAGTGGCAGACAAAGTCGTCGTGCGGGTCGAAGCGCTCCGCCTGCCGTGCCGGATTGAAGATGCGGAAATAGGGTGCAGCGTCGGCGCCCACAGAGGCGCTCCACTGCCAGCCTCCGAGGTTGGACGCGAAGTCACCATCGATCAGATGCGACATGAAAAAGTCACAGCCAAGGCGCCAGTCGACACCGAGCAGTTTGGTCAGGAACGACGCCGTGACCATGCGCAGGCGATTGTGCATCCAGCCGGTTTCGTGCAACTGACGCATCGCTGCGTCGACAATCGCGAAACCGGTTTCGCCACGGCACCAGGCATCGAACAGGTCGGGACGATCGTGCCAGCGTATTTTCGCTTCCACCTCGGGTCTGAACGGCTGGTAGCGACACTGCTCCGGGAACGCCACCAGCAGATGACGGTAGAACTCCCGCCAGATCAGCTCCGTGACCCAGGTACTCTCGAGCCAGTCGGCACCCAGCGACAACTGCGCGGCGCTCAGGCACTGCCGTGCCGACAACTGCCCCGTCGCCAGATAGGGCGAGAGTCGCGAGGTGCCGTCAATGGCCGGGAAGTCGCGCTCATCCCCGTATACGCCGAGTCCGGCTGCGGCGAAACGTTGCAGCCGCCCGGCAGCGGCTGTCTCGCCAGCAGCCCAGAGATCTTGATCGTAGGCCTGCCCCAGAGATGGAATGATATCCCGCACGGTGCCGGTCCCCGATTGCCGCCCTGGCGCGGGCAGGCAGCTGAAATCGGCGCACAGCAGTTGCCGTCGCCAGGCTCGGCTGAACGGCGTGAATACTCGAAAGGGATCACCCTTGGCGCTGAGTACCGACCCCGGCGGCAGTATCAGGTCACCATGAAATCCATCGACAATGACACCCTCGCCACGCAGCCGCTGCTTGACCCGGATGTCGCGACGCCGCTCGTTCACCGGATACTCGTAATTGAAGTACAACCGCTTGGCCGAGAGTTCCTGGCAAAGCCGGGACAATTCCTCTGCACAGTCGTCGAAGCAAGGCGCCTCCAGCACCCGGAGCGGGATGTTCAATCGATCGAGGTCATCCGCCAGCTTGACCAAGGCGTCGCGCCAGAACGCCAGTTTTACCGGCGCCTCGCAGTGATCGCGCCACTGCTGCGGCGTCAGAACCACCACCGCGACCACCGGACCGTCGGCGACGCAGGCGTTATGCAGGGCCGGATTATCGCTCAGCCGAAGATCATTGCGAAACCAGACCAGTTTCATATGTCGTTACGCAGTCCCAGTTGGTATGGGTGTGGATCGAGGTATGACTGCGAGCGGATGTAGTCGCTACCGAAACGATTCAGGTAGTGTTGCAGCAACGTCAGCGGAACCACCAGGTTCACCTCGGCGCGACGGTACCGCTCGATCACCTCGAGCAACTCGCGCTTGCAGTCGCCGTCAATCGACTTCTTCAGATAACCCAGCACGTGCATCAGCACGTTGACGTGATTTCTGCGCTTTGCGCGCCGGGACATGTGGCTCATGAAACCGCTGATGTATGTGGTCATCGCCTCTTCCAGCGGCAGATCATGCGCTTGGGCGAGGAAGCGCCCCAGCTCGCGATAGCCCTGATAACTGTGTGCCATGAGCAGGTACTTGCTGCGGCTGTGATACTGGATCAGCGCGTGATAACTGGGCTCGGCCTCGACTTCCCTTTTCCAGCGGTGCAGCGCGAATACCCGGGTAATGAAGTTCTCCCGCAACACGGCGTCGTGAAGACGTCCCTCTTCCTCCACCGGCAACAGCGGATTGGTCTTCATCAACTCGGCGGCGAAAATACCGCGTCCGGCGGCATTGGGAATGCCGTTCTCATGGTAGATCTTGACACGCTCCATGCCGCAGCTCGGCGATCCCTTGATCAGAATGTAGCCGCAGAGATCCGGCATCCGGCTCGCTACCTGCCGCCCCTTCTCGGCCAACGCCTCGGTTACGTCGAGCTCCGGGTTCTCGGTGCCACGCGCTCGCGGCGCCTCGGGATCACCCACCAGCCGGATCGGTTCTCTGGGAACGCCGAGGCCGACCGCAAGCTCCGGGCAGAAGGGCCGGAAATCGAAGCACTCCGACAATACCTGTAGACAATAGCGGGAGCGCTTGTGACCGCCGTTATAGCGGACCTCCTGCCCCATCAGGCAGGCGCTGATACCCACCGGAATACGTTGATCAGGCGGAAGAATGGAAGTGTGCTGCATACCTTTTCTCCACATCACATGCCGATAAACGGCTGCACCAGGCGTCCCATCAAGCCACTGAAGCGCAGCGGCGCATCGGTGGCAATCAGACAGATACAGTCCTCGTCGGTGTCGTTGAGCGGCTGATGTGCGACCTGGTCGTCCAGGTCGGCAACATCGCCCGCCCGGAAGCGGCCGACCTCGTCATTGTAGGAACCGCGCAGCACCAGCGTCAGCTCGTTGCCCCGATGACTGTGGTGCGGCACCGAGACACCGGGGGCGAAGCGCAACAGCCGCGTTGCTCCGGGACCGCCCAGATGCAAGTCGACCTGCCTGACACCGGGCGCCAGGGTACGCCAATCGAGCTCGTCGAAGCGCCGGCCATCGAGCTGACCGGCCAGCAACATCGGCATTGCCGCCTCCGGCGGGGTCCCCGGCATTCGGGGCTGCGTCGGCCGGGATTCTTCAAACGGCTCGGCCTCGATCCGCGCAAACAGCTCTGCCAGCGCATTTGAACTGTCCATGGCAACGGGCGGTACTTCTTCCAACAGGGCCCCGCCAACCGACTCGGCCTGGGCCAGTCGCTCGCGACAGTCGGCGCAGCGCTCCAGATGGCACCCAACCAGCAGTGACATTCCCGGCACCAGTGTTCCCGCCGCATGGCCCATCAGGGTTGCGTCGTCGAGATGATGACGAATATTCACGATGACTCCCCCCACATCAGTTTAAGTTTATCGAACGCCAATCGCAGTCGGCTTTTGACACTGCCGAGGGGGATACCCAGCACCTCGGCAATCTCTGAATGGCTGCGGCCGTCGTAGTAGGACATGTACAGAACCTGGGCCTGCGCTTCGGGCAGCTTTCTGATACAGGCCAGCATGCGGTCACTGATTACAGCCCCCTCGCCTGCATCCCGATCATCGGCATCGGGAAGCTCGGTCGGCAGCTCGTAGCAGGGCGCCTTCTCCCGCCGAAGCCGATCGATAAACAGGTTACGCGCAAGGGTGAACATCCAGGTACTGGCATTCGCCTTGGCGGGGTTAAACAGATGCGCCTTTCGCCACACCGACAGCATCGCCTCTTGCGCCAGCTCATCTGCCTGCGCTGGAGACGCCCCCTGGCGCATAAGATAAGACTTGATTCGCGGCGCGAAATGCTCGAACAGCTGTGCGAACAGTGCTCGGTCCCGGGATTCTGCCATCCGGGCCAGGCAAGCCGTCCATTCTTCCCGCATTGGCGGCGCCTCTTTCGATATAGGAATGACAGTAGCCACATCGCCTCCACGCAATTGAGCTCTATACCTGAGCTCTTTACGCTAGACTGGCCAGAACGGATCATCCCGAAACCCTGACGCGGTCGGGACTGGCAACGAGATATGCGCCGGACCGGAACACCCCGGCTCCAGCCTGTGATCCGGCATTGCCAGCATCTTCGTACAGGGAGTCAAAAGATGCAAAGGATTCAGCAATGAAGGTTCAGGCCATCCGCCCACTCCGGATCGCGGTAATCGGTTCGGGCATTTCAGGTCTCTCCTGCGCCTGGTTGTTAAGCCAGCACCACCACGTCACGCTGTTCGAGAAAGATGACCGTCTGGGCGGCCACTCGAATACGGTCGACGTTCGGCACGGGGACGTCAGCACGCCGGTCGACACCGGCTTCATCGTGTTCAATCCGGTCAACTACCCGAATCTCGTGCGATTCTTCGACGCCCTGAAGATCGAAAGCCGCGCGACCGAGATGTCGTTCTCGGTGTCGCTCGATGACGGCCGACTGGAGTACAGCGGAACCGGTCTGAGTGGCCTGCTGGCGCAGCGAAAGAATCTGCTGCGTCCTCGCTTCTGGTCCTTGATCCGCGATCTGCTGCGCTTCTATCGTCGCTCGGGCGATTACAGCGCCGATAACGATGTCGCTGGGATGACCCTGGGTGAATTGCTCCGTAAAGAAGGCTATGGCCGCGCGTTCGTCAATGACCACCTGCTGCCAATGGGCGCCGCGATCTGGTCGACACCTGTCGATCAGATGCTCGACTACCCGGCCCTGGCGTTCCTGCGCTTCTGTCAGAACCATGGCCTGGTGCAACTGAACGATCGTCCCGAGTGGCGCACGGTGACCGGAGGCAGCCGCCAGTATGTCGATCGCATCGGACAGCTCCTGCGCGAGCGCGGCGAAATCCGCCTGAACAGCCGAATCCATCGCGTGGTCCGCCGTCTCGGTCGCGCTGAACTGGAGTTCATGCACGGGGAACGGGAAAGCTACGACCAGGTGGTGCTGGCCTGTCACGCCGACCAGGCACTGGCACTGCTGCACCACCCGACCAGTGACGAACAACAACTGCTCGGGGCGTTTGCGTACGAGCGCAACCGCGCCGTGCTGCACAGCGACACCTCGCTCATGCCGAGGCGTCATGCGGCCTGGGCCAGCTGGAACTATCTCGGCGAAGGCAACCAGCCGCGTTCCCGGTCCCTTTCCGTCACCTATTGGATGAACCGGCTGCAGCACCTGCCCGACCGACATCCGCTGTTCGTAACGCTCAATCCGCTGCGGGAGCCTGCTGCCGGCACTATCCATCGGAGCTTCCTGTACGAACACCCCGTGTTCAACCTCGGCGCACTCGCCGCCCAGGAGCGGCTCTGGCAACTGCAGGGCCAGCGCAACACCTGGTTCTGCGGCGCCTACTTCGGCTACGGCTTCCATGAGGACGGATTACAGTCCGGCCTCGCGGTCGCCGAAGAGCTGGGTGGCATTCCCCGCCCCTGGACGCTGGATAATCCCAATGACCGCATTCATGTCACCACTCCGTCCGCGAGGAGATCGGTGGCATGAGCCTTTCCTCTCTCTACACAGGGCGGGTCATGCACCATCGGCTGCGGCCCAGACAACACCGCTTCAACTACCGTGTTTTTTCGTTGCTGCTCGATCTCGATGAAGTAGACGAGCTCGATGAACGCCTGCGGCTGTTCTCACGCAACCGCTTCAACCTGTTCTCGTTTTACGACCGGGATCACGGTGATGGCGGCCGTGATCTGAAACCTCATATCGAGGCTCTGCTCGCCGACGCAGGGCTTGACCTGCAAGGCGGCCGCATCCGGCTGCTGTGCTATCCGCGTCTGCTCGGCTATGTGTTCAACCCGCTCAGCGTCTACTACTGCGAAGACGCAAGCGGACACTTGCGCGCCATCCTCTGCGAAGTCAGCAACACTTTCGGGCAGCGACACAGTTACCTGCTGCCGGTCTGCGGCGAGTCTGCGACGGCCCGGCCGACGGTGGACAAGTGTTTCTACGTCTCGCCGTTCATGCCGATGGACTGCCGATACGCCTTCCGCATGCCGGCGCCCGGCGATCGAATCCATGTCCATATCGAGCAATGCCAGGCCGATCAGCGCCTGTTCGTTGCCAGCTTTACCGGCCGCCAGGCACCGATGACCGATGCCGGACTGCTTCGCGCCTGGCTGGCCCATCCGCTGATGACCCTGAAGGTCATCGTCGGCATCCATTGGGAGGCGCTGCGACTTTGGCTCAAGGGACTGAAACTGCAACCTCGCCCGGAGCCGCCTGCACGGCCCCTGACACCCGGCGTTATCGCAACCACACCACTGCTGAATACTCACTCCGGAGACGGCATCGATGAAACCCACTGACCTTGCGACCGACCTGCCCCTTCAGACCGACCGCAGCGCCAGCGGCTGGCTCAACCGTATTTGCCTGCGCAGCATTGCCCCCTGGCTGGCACGGATGCAGCATGGACACTTCAGATTGCGCCTGCCTGACGGGCAAACGGTGCAGACCGGCAATGGTGAGGGTCCACACGCCGAGGTACGCCTGCACAACTGGCGCCCGATCCGCCGCATGCTTGTCGGTGGCGAACTGGGCTGGGCCGAGAGCTATCTCGACGGTGACTGGGAAACACCGAACCTCGAAGCCTTCATGAACTGGGCGCTGGTCAACGAAGACACCCTGCGCCAGATCGGCGACGGCTCCATCCCCAGCCGACTGATGCACCGCCTGTTCCATCGCTCGAGGCGCAACAGTCGCCGCGGCAGCCGCCGCAACATCGCTTTCCACTACGATCTTGGCAATGATTTCTACCGTCGCTGGCTGGACCCGACGATGACCTACTCGTCGGCGATGTTCGAGCACCCGGAGCAATCACTGGAAGAGGCACAGCGCAACAAGTACCGCCGTATCTGTGACCTGCTGGAGCTGACGCCGGGACAGCGGGTACTGGAAATCGGCTGCGGCTGGGGCGGATTCGCAACAACGGCCGCCGGAGAATACGGCGTCACTGTTGACGGCATCACCCTGTCGCGCGAGCAACTGGCGTGGGCCCGGGAAAGTGTCGCCGAAACGCCACTGGCGGCAAGATGCCGGTTCTCGCTGACCGACTACCGCGACCTCGAAGGCCAGTATGACCGCATCGCCTCGATCGAAATGTTCGAAGCCGTCGGTGAAGAACACTGGCCACAGTACTTCGACCAGCTGAGGCGCTGCCTCAAGCCAGGCGGACTGGCAATGCTTCAGGTCATCAGCATCGCCAACGAGCGCTTTGACGAGTACCGTCGCGGTACCGACTTCATCCAGCGCTACGTGTTCCCGGGCGGCATGCTGCCGAGTCCCGACCGGTTGGCGGAGGAGGTCACCAGCGCCGGGTTGACGCTGACCCACGCAGAGCACTTCGGCGCCGACTATGCCCGCACCCTGCGACACTGGCGCCAGGCGTTCCTCGCCAGCTGGCCGGAGATCGAGGCCCAGGGCTTCGATGAGCGTTTCCGCCGCCTCTGGCGCTACTATCTGGCCTACTGCGAGTGCGGCTTTAATCGCGGCTGTATCGATGTCGGACTCTACCTGCTGCGTGCTCCCTGAGCGACGCGTGGCAGAGGCGCCGCTGCCGGCCGCGACAGTCTGGCGCTATGCCGCGCTGGGATTGCCACTGGCAATGCCCACCGTCGCCGTTTACGTGCTGCTGCCGACCTGGTACGCCGAAGCCTTCGGCCTGTCGCTTTCGCTGATCGGCGCCATCCTGTTGCTGACCCGGCTGTTCGACGTTTTCACCGACCCGCTGATCGGGTTGATGCTGGATCGGCAGTCGAAACAGAATCCTCGGCGAGCGATTCTCGTCGGCGGCCTGCTATGTGCTCCGGCGCTGCTGCTGCTGGTCAACCCGCCGGCAGCGCAGGCCGCGCCTGCGCTGTTGTTCGGCCTGCTGCTGCTCTACCTCGGCTGGACCCTGATCCAGGTACCTTACCTCGCCTGGCTGCCACGACTGCACGCTGACAGTCTGCAGCGCAATCGTGCCGCCGGTGGCCGCGAGGCGCTGACACTCGCGGGACTGCTGCTCTCGGCCGCCTTTCCAGCGCTGTCCGCGCTGGCGGGCCTCGGCCTGCAACCGGGCCTCAACCTGCTGGTCACGGTGACACTGTTGTCCGGCCTCGCCGCCCTGTGGGCGCTCTGGCAGATTCCGGTCGAGACTGTCAATGCGGGCAGCCTCAGCCGCGCGGACCTGCGCCTGCTGCGTGACAACAAGCTGGCGCTGCGGCTGCTGATCGGCTGGTTCCTCAATGGCCTCGCCAACGGTTTTCCGGCCGTGCTGTTTCCGCTGTTCGTCTCGGCATACCTCGGTGGCGATGACAGCGACCGGGGGCTGTTCATCCTGCTCTACTTCGGCGCCGCAGTATTGTCGCTGCCGCTCTGGTTGCGGCTCTCGCAGCGGGTGCCCCGGACACGGCTCTGGTGCCTGGCGATGCTGCTGGCGATCCTGGCATTCGCACCGGCGCCGCTGCTCGATCCGAGCCTCGCCGTCGCCTTCATTCCGATCTGTCTCGTCACAGGCGCAGCACTCGGTGCCGACCTGACCCTGCCCCACGTCATCCAGGCCGAGGTCGCGGACTGGGACCGCTATCGCTTTCGCGCAGCCCGCACGAGCCTGCTGTTCGCGTGCTGGAACATGGCCACCAAACTGGCACTGGCGCTGTCGGCAGGCCTTGCTTTCACGCTGCTGGGTGCCAGTGGTTTCGATGCCGAATCGCCTGAACCTCTGTGGCTGCTCGGGCTGATCTACGCCCTGCTCCCCTGCGTATGCAAAGCCGTGGCGATCATGCTGCTGTGGCGATTCCCGCTGCAGCGCCGTCATCACCGGGCGATCCGGCTTCGCCTGGCACGTGCAAACCTGGCGGAGCCCCACGATGAAACGACTGCTGCCGTTACTGCTGATGACCCTGACCCTGGCCGGATGCAGCGACATGAGAATTGAACAGTTTCAAAACAGCGCACCGGAGTTCCGGCTGGAACGCTATTTCGATGGCCGGGTACTCGCCTGGGGATGGTTCGAAGACCGCTTCGGCAATGTGCGACGCCAGTTCTTCGTCGACATCGATGGTCAATGGGACGGCCAGCAACTGATACTCGACGAGTCCTTCGAGTACAGCGACGGCGAAACAGAGCACCGAACCTGGACGATTACACCCGACGGTCAGGGCGGCTACCGCGGCCGCGCCGCCGACATCGTTGGCACCGCGCAGGGCCAAAGCGCCGGCAATGCCCTCAACTGGCGCTACAGCATGGACCTCAAGGTGGGGGATCGGCACTGGCGAGTGCAATTCGACGACTGGATGCTGCTGCAGCCCGACGGCGTGTTGCTCAATCGCGCGACAGTCAGCAAATGGGGCCTGACGCTGGGCGAAGTGCGTCTGTTCTTCGTCAAACCGGAGGATGCAAAACAACGGCTCAGACTTTAGCACCCGGCGTGCCGTCGCCGGGCTGAGACGGTTTAGATGGCTTTGCCGTCGGGCGCACAAAGCGTTTCAGCAGCACCACCAGACAGGCCGTCAGCAACGCCCCGGCGGCAATCGCCAGCAGATAGGAGGGCCATTGCCGCACCAGCGGTATCACGAATACTCCGCCGTGGGGCGCAAGCAACTGGCAGCCGAACCACATCGACAACGCACCGGCCAGCATCGAACCCGCGATACAGGCCGGTAGTACCCTGAAAGGATCCGCCACCGCGTAAGGGATGGCGCCTTCGGTGATGAACGACGCTCCCATTACCATACAGGCGCGCCCCGACTGTCGTTCGAGCCGCGAGAATACGCCGGGAAACAGCTGCGTCGCCAAGCCGAGGCCCAGCGGCGGCACCATGCCACCGGCCATCACCGCCGCCTGCGGGAAATAATTCCCCGCCTCAATCGCCGCCAGGCCGAACGTGTAGGCGGCCTTGTTCACCGGCCCCCCCATATCCACGGCCATCAGGCCCGCGAGCAACGCTCCCAGGACAACGCGATTGCCGACATTAAGTCCGTTCAACCAGTCCACCAAAACGCTATTGACCGTGGTCATCGGTTCCACCAGCAGCATCACCAGGCTGCCGCACAGCAACAGGCCCGCCACCGGATAGATGAGTATCGTGCGAATGGCGTCGAGCGCTTCGGGCAATGGCCGGCACAGCCACTTGATCAGCAGTACGCCATAGCCTCCAATCAGACCCGCCACCATGCCGCCAAGGAAACCGGCACCGGCCTGGGCGGCGATGAAACCGCCGACCATCGCCGGCATCAGGCCCGGCCGGTCGGCGATACTGCGGCCGATGAAGGCCGCCAGCACCGGCACCATCAGGCCAAAGGCGCCTTGGGTACCGCCCAGCGCGACCAGCAGCTTGGCCAACGGGTGGAATTCGGGCGATTGCGAATCGGCCGCGTCGACGCCAAACAGGAACGAAAGGGTAATCAGAATCCCGCCCCCGACGACGAACGGCAGCATGCTGGAAACGCCGGTCATGAGGTGACGGTACAGTCCCCAGCCGTCGAATGCATCGACATCCTGTCGTGCTTCGCCCGCCTCCTGCTGCGGAACGGGTTGCCGTAACGCACGCAACAGCAGCCGTCGGGGGTGCCGGATGGCGTCCGTCACCGGCACCTGGAGCACCGGTTTGCCGGCGAACCGCTGGCGCCCGATTTCCCGGTCTACCGCCAGTATCACCGCGTCCGCCCGCTGCACCTCCTCCACGGTCAGGGCATCGCGCACCCCCGCAGCGCCGTGGGTTTCGACCCGCAGGTCCAGATGCAGCTCCCGCGCCGCTTCGCGCAGCCGCTCCGCGGCCATATAGGTGTGGGCGATACCCGCCGGGCAGGAGGTCACGGCCACCAGATGTCCCTCGACCGCCGAGGGCGGCGGCAACGCCACTCCTTCGGCGTTGGCGAAAAGTTGCTGGACCTCTCGTGCCGTACCGGCCTCAAGCAGACGTTCTCGAAATGCGGGATCGACCAGGTGGCAGGACGCCGACGCCAGAATCTCCAGATGCTGACTGTCGGCTTCGGCAGGTTCGGCGATCATCAGAAAAAATCGGGACGGCTGCCCGTCAAGGGCTTCGAACTCGACCCCCTCGGGCGCCATGCCCAGCGCCACCGCAGGGCGTCGGACAGCGTCGGAGCGTGCGTGAGGTACTGCTATGCCCTGTTCGAGACCGGTACTGCCGGTGGCTTCACGCGCCAGTACCGCCTCGAGGAAAGCGTCGGCATCGGACAGCGCGCCGGAGCGCTCGAGCAGCTCAACCAGTTCGGCCAGCAGCGCGCGCTTTTCCCGATTTTCGAGGCGCAGCTTGATACTCTCCTCGCCCAGCAGATCCACCAGGGCCATAACGTATTCCCGTGTCGGCATCCGACTCCGTGGAGTGGTACTGAAACCATAGCCGTTAACGGGCCAGCTGGCGCGGATATTCAGGAATTTGCCGACAGCCGGCGGCGCAGGCGGCGAATCAGGCAACCCAGCAGCGGCAAGCGGGCATACAGGCGTCCCGAATCCCAGTAATCGAGATGGCTGGCGACACGGCCTGCGCCGTCGAATTGCAGTAGTGAAACGCCATCGACGGACCAGTTCCCCAATACCGGCGCCCGGGCACTGAAGGTCCAGGCCAGAAAGGCTCTGTCCCCCTCCACTGACCGCTGCGATACACGAAAACGTGGTTGCTGCGTGCGTTCGAACATGTCCTCCAGCACCCGACGCATTGCCGCCCGTCCCCGCACGTCGTTAAAGGGGTCGCGAAAATGCACCTCGTCGCTGACCAGCCGCGACAGCTCATCGAGTCGTGGCGGCGTCAGGTTCTCGAACAGCTCGATATAGCGGTCACAGCATACTTGCGGCGTCACGGGCGGGTAATCCTCCGTACCAGCGGGAAATACAGCCGATAGGGTAGCAGGCGCAGCAGCTTGAGCCAGAACACGAAGCGCCACGGGAAGGCAATTTCGAAACGCCTTTTTTCAAGTCCGTGCGCGATACGCCGCGCGGCATCGTCGGCCTCGAGCAGAAAGGGCATCGGGAAGGGATTGCGATCGGTCAGCGGCGTGCGCACGAAACCGGGATTTATGAGGCTCAATTCGAGCCCCGCCTCGGCAAATTCCGGCTGTAGCGCTTCGGCGAAATTGATCAGCGCCGCCTTGCTCGCACCATAGGCCGGTGCAGTCGGCAAGCCGCGATAGCCCGCCACCGACGCCACAATCGCCAGGTGACCCGCACCGCGTTTGCGCCAGGCGGGCAGCAACGCGGCGACGCCGTTGACGACACCGAAAAAGTTGAGCTGCATCAGCTCGATGAACGGCGCTGGCGAAAAATCCTTCAACGCCAGCGGACGATGCGAACCGGCATTGAGCACGGCCAGTTCGATTGGTCCCAGTTCCGCTTCTATCGCCTGGGCGACCTTGAGACAGCTGTTGGCATCGGTGACATCCAGCGGGTATGCCACCAGCCTGCCAGGCACTCCTCGGCGCAGGCTCTCGCCGACGAGCTCATCGAGCGCCTCGGTTCCGCGCGCGCTGATCGCGACCTGGCAGCCCCGGGTGGCGAGCTCCAGCGCCAGCGCCGCGCCGATACCGCGCGACGCACCGGTTATCCAGACTGTTGACCAGGGCGACATAGCGGGTTCCGGCTCCAGGGTGTTTCGGACGGATCCAGGGCTGCCACGCGTTCCGTGCTCAGCGGGTACAATCGTATCCGGGAGCCATCGCGAGCACTGAACTCGAGTCCGCGCCAGCTGCCACCCTGGTCATACCAGACCAGAGAGTCTCCCAGTTCCCCACCCAGGCGGTAACGTCGCACGTCCAGCTCACGGTCCCCTATCGTTACCCGATCGCTGCCGAGGTACTCGCTGTCGATTCGGCTGACGCGTCCTGTAAGTGTATTCAGCAGGTGCGGCTCGCCCAGCGCATCGGGGTTCCAGTGATTGCTCGTCATCAGATCTCCGGGCACCTGCCACTGCCCGTCATTGGTCGCGACTTCGAGGATTCCCGCGCGTCGATACGCCTCGATCCGCCGCTGCTTCCCACCGTCGTCGATAACGATTTCCAGTGCCTGGAGCCGGCCGCCCTGCCAACGCTCGGACGCGCGGTAGCTATATCGGTAGTCGAACCAAAGCGGCAGCGGCACCTGCAATTCCATTGCCACCTCGACATCGAGCAAGTCGCCCCGTCGGCTGAATTCCACGCAGTGCGAGCCGATCGTTTCGCCTTCCCGCCGCACTTCGAACATCAGCTCGGACGGCCCCTGTGCAGCGCAAGCCCCGCCACCGACCAGCAATCCAGCGAGCAACATACAGCATCTGTTCATTGCACTACCTCCTGCCTGTGCATACGCAGGCGCAGCGTTGCCGGATCCCCACCAATAACAACCGGGACCTGTTCTAAGGTTTCCTATACTTTCGATTGTCATGCGTTCTGTAATAGATTTATCGTTCAATGACTTAGGTTCCTTAGTGACCATACCGCAATCGATAGTGCCGGGCGTTTCGAGCACGAATGCCGGCCGCGCCGGAACAGATGACCGAAGCACCGGTCCAACCGTCTCCAGACCAGCAAGGACACGAACATCATGATGAAACGTCTTTTACGCCGCGCCGCCGCCGGCTGCGCCCTCAGCCTCTGCGCCGCCCTGCCAACCCAGGCCGGTACCTTGGTGGCCATGGAAACCAGCGCCGGCACGGTGGAGCTCGAGCTGTTCGACGAGCAGTCGCCGAAGACCGTCGCCAACTTCCTGCGTTATGTCGATCAGGGCTTCTACAGTGGCACCGTCTTCCATCGCGTCATTCCCGGCTTCATGATCCAGGGCGGTGGCTTCACCGAAACACTGGAGCGCAAGGACACCCTGGCGCCGGTCGAAAACGAGTCCGGCAACGGCCTGAGCAACGGCCGCGGCACCATCGCCATGGCGCGTACCCGTGACCCCGACAGCGCCACCTCCCAGTTCTTCATCAACAGCGTCGACAATGCCCGCCTCGACGCCCAGGGTGACCAGCCCGGCTACACGGTCTTCGGACGCGTCACCCAGGGCATGGACGTGGTGAATGCAATCTCGGCGGTACCGACCAGAATCGTCGGCCCGCACCGTAATGTGCCGGAAACACCGGTGGTCATCACCGAAGTGCGCCGGTTGGCGGGAGACACGCCAGCAACAGCGCAATGAATACAGGCCCGACTTGACCGGCATCAGCCTGCGCTGGAGCAACAAGGTTTAGACTCGGGGGCTACGACTCACGGAACACCGGAGATGGCTGTATGGATACCGACCTCAAGCAAGCGCGTCCGCCCCAGGCGGTTGCAGCGACCCGACACCATGACAACACCAGTTACGTGCCGGGGCCACTTGCGCCCTTGCTTGACGACGGCCCGCTGTCCTATCGATCCTACGGCACCCGGGCCTTCGATCACGCATTCCGGGCCGGGCTGGCCCGTTTCAGCATGGGTCTGAGTCCTGCCGGACTGACTGCACTCTATGTCGACTGGCTGGCACACCTGGCGATTTCACCGGGCAAGCAGGTGGCGTTGGCGGAAAAGGCCGGCCGCAAGGTCACCCGGCTGATGAACTATACGTATCAGCAACTGGTCAACCCGGGCTGTTCGAGCTGCATCGAGCCGCTGCCGCAGGACCGGCGCTTTGCCGGCGAGCACTGGCAGCAATGGCCCTGGAACCTGATCCACCAGGCCTTCCTGCTGCATCAGCAGTGGTGGCACAACGCCACCACCGAAATCGACGGGCTGTCGCCACAGCGCCAGCAGGTACTGGCGTTCGTGTTCCGGCAGTTGCTGGACCACTTCGCACCGTCGAACTTTCCCTGGAGCAACCCGGAAATCCTGCAGGCCACGATGACCGAAGGCGGGCTCAATCTCTGGCGCGGCCTCCACAACCTGAACGAGGACTGGCAGCGGGCGATGGCCGGCAAACGCCCGGTCGGCGCCGACGACTATCGCGTGGGTGAGAACATCGCCGTCACACCCGGGAAGGTGGTGTTTCGAAACCACCTGATCGAGCTGATCCAGTACGCGCCGACGACTGCGGCCGTGCATCCCGAACCGGTGCTGATCGTGCCAGCCTGGATCATGAAGTATTACATTCTCGATCTCTCGCCCCACAACTCGCTGGTCAAATACCTGGTCGATCAGGGCCACACGGTGTTCATGATCTCGTGGCGCAACCCGGGCTCCGAGGATCGCGAGCTGGGCATGGATGAATACCGGCGTTACGGCGTGATGGACGCACTCGATGCGATATCGGCGATCAACCCCGACACGGGTATCCACGCCATGGGCTACTGCCTCGGCGGCACCCTGTTGAATATTGCGGCCGCGACCATGGCGCGCGACGGCGACGACCGCCTGGCCACCATGACCACCCTCGCCACCCAGGTCGATTTCAGCGAAGCCGGCGAGCTGATGCTGTTCATCGGCGAGAGCGAAGTCGCCTATCTCGAAAGCATGATGTGGGAACAGGGTTACCTCGATGGCTACCAGATGGCGGGCGCCTTCCAGTTGCTGCGCTCCAACGACCTGATCTGGTCGCGGATGGTGCGAGACTACTTTTTGGGCGAGCGCCAGCCGATGAACGATCTGATGGCCTGGAACGCCGACCTGACCCGCATGCCCTATCGCATGCACTCGGAATACCTGCGCGGCCTGTTCCTCAACAATAACCTGTCGGGCGGACGCTTTATCGTCGACGATCGCCCGATCAATCTGGCCGATCTGCGCACGCCCATGTTCGTGGTCGGCACCAGCAGCGACCACGTGGCTCCCTGGAAGTCGGTCTACAAGATCACCACCCATCCGGCGATCGATGTCACCTTCCTGCTCACCAATGGCGGTCACAACGCCGGTATCGTCAGTCCCCCGGGGCACGACCACCGCCGTTATCAGGTATCGACCCACAAGGCCGGCTGCAACTACATCGACCCCGATACCTGGCAGGCCTCGACCCCGGTCCACGAGGGCTCCTGGTGGCCGGAATACCTGACGTGGCTCAAGGCCCACTCCGGCGAGATGACGAATCCGCCGGGCATTGGCGCCCCCGAGCGCGGATTGCCGCCGCTGCTGGATGCACCGGGCAGCTACGTCCTGCAACCCTAACCGGTGAGGGAACCGTAACGCGTCACTTGTCTCCGGCCAAAGGACACCGCATGGATACAACACTGCTGCGCTACACCGAGGTCGTCGAAATCGTCGGCGATATTCTGAGGGTCAGGTCATCCGGTGACGACGGCGGCATCCGCTTCGGCGACCTGGCGCGGGTCGAAGGCCAGGATGGGCCAGCATCGCTGGCCCAGGTGATCGGCATTGACAGGGATATCGTGACGCTGCAGCTGTTCGCCGGTACCCGCGGCGTTTCGACCGGCGCCAGCGTCCGTTTCCTCGGACACCCGCTTCAGGTACCCTACTCGGCCAATATTCTCGGCCGGCAGTTTCGCGGCGACGGCTCGTCACGAGACGCGGGACCGGCGCTGGACCAGGAGCCCCGGATACCGATTCGCGTCGCCACCGTCAATCCGGTACGGCGCGTGCTGGCGTCGCGCATGATTCGCACCGACGTGCCGATGATCGACGTGTTCAACTGTCTGGTCGAAAGCCAGAAGATTCCGATCTTCTCGGTCGCCGGCGAACCCTTCAATCCGCTACTGGCACGCATCGGCATACAGGCCGACGCCGATATTGTGGTGTTCGGCGGCATGGGCCTGATCTTCGACGATTTCCACGCTTTTCGCAGCGCCTTCGAGGAGGCCGGGGTGCTGTCGCGCACCGTGATGTTCGTCAACCTGGCCTCGGACTCGGTGGTCGAACGCATCCTGGTGCCCGACCTGGCGCTGGCGGTTGCCGAGCGCTTTGCGGTCGAAGAAGGCAAAAGGGTCCTGGTGCTGCTGACCGACATGACCGCCTTCGCCGACGCCCTCAAGGAGGTCGGCATCGCCATGGACCAGGTGCCGTCCAATCGCGGCTACCCGGGCGACCTCTATTCACAGCTGGCGCGCCGGTACGAAAAGGCCTGCGACTTCCAGGGCGCAGGCTCGGTCACCATCCTTTCGGTCACTACCATGCCGGGGGACGACATCACCCATCCGGTACCGGACAATACCGGTTATATCACCGAAGGCCAGCTCTATCTTCACGATGGCCTGATCGACCCCTTCGGCTCGCTGTCGCGGCTGAAACAGCATGTGATCGGCAAGGTCACGCGCGAGGACCACGGCCAGATCATGAACACCCTGATCCGGCTTTACGCTGCGGCCCGGGATGCCGAGCAGAAACAGGCGATGGCGTTCGAACTCTCGGCCTATGACCAGCGCCTGCTGCGTTTCGGCCGGTTGTTCCGTGAGCGATTCATGGATGTGCGGGTCTCATTGCCGCTCGAGGAAGCCCTGGACCTGTGCTGGCAAACGCTGGCTGAATGCTTCGAGCCCCGGGATCTGTTGATGAAGCAGTCGCTGATCGACAAGTACTTCCCGGCGCCGAAGCAAGCGGCTCGCCCGGAGACGCCGGCGCGGGAGGCTGAAACCTAGATGGCGCGCCTGGCCCTGAACAAGAGTGCTCTGAGTCGCGAACGGGAACGACTGCGCAC
Organism: Oceanospirillaceae bacterium; assembly: GCA_013373085.1. Lineage (GTDB taxonomy): Bacteria > Pseudomonadota > Gammaproteobacteria > Pseudomonadales > Balneatricaceae > Marinobacterium_A. The sequence goes on from JABXIM010000097.1 coordinate 21,981, forward strand.
CTTCGAGCGCTTTCTGCCAGCGCTGGACCTGAAGCGGCGCCAGCTGATCGCCGAGCGCGAAAAGGCCCGCGCACAGCTTGCCGGCACTCGCGAGACCCTGCGGCAACTGCAGCGTGAAACCGCCGCGACCCTGCCGATGCTGGGCAACGAACTGCTGGATCTCGAGGGACTGGCCCGCGTCGAAGCCGTCGAAATGGGCCAGGAAAATTGCCTCGGGACCCTGTTGCCAACGCTCGAATCGGTGCACATCAGGACGCGCGCCTACAGCCTGCTGGCCAAGCCCCACTGGGTCGACCACCTCGCCGAACGCCTGGCACAGCGGCTCGAACTGCAGCTGCGGCTGCAGGTCGAGCGACGCCGACACGCGTTGCTGCAGCGGGCGGTTCAGGTGATCACCCAGCGCGTCAATCTGTTCGACAAGGTTCTGATCCCCCGTACCCGCGGCAATATTCGACGCCTCCAGGTGCACCTCGCCGACAGCGAACGCGCCGCCGTTATCCGCGCCAAGCTGGCCAAGCAGCGGCTGCGCCAGACCCTGGAGGAGGCACCATGAGCGTGGTCGAACTGAAAAAGGTTACCCTCTGTGGACCGATGAGCGAAAAGTCGACCCTGCTGACAGAACTGCAGGCGCTCGGTTGCCTGCATCTGCGTTCGCTGCGACCACCACCACGCGAACCGGAAACCGAAGCACCGGAAACAGCCGACGAGGTGCGCCAGGCACTCGCCTGGCTGATGGCCACCCCGGTCAAGCGACACCAGATTACCGCGGCCATGCTGGAAGGCAGTGACAGCGAGACGTTCGATCTCCCGTCGGTGGTCTCGCGTACCCTGGCGCTGCGCCAGCGCGCCCGGGACCTGAGTGACCAGCGTGACGCACTGCGCCAGCACATACGGCAACTGGAGCCCTGGGGCGACTTCCAGTTACCGGACGAGGCAGAGCTGGCCGGTTACCGGCTCTGGTTTTACCTGCTGCCGCTGCACCAGCTCCGGCAGCTGCCCCGGGATGAACTGGTCTGGCAGATGGTGCACCAGGACCAGCGCCAGGCCTATCTGGTCGTGGTGGCCCGGGATGAACCGCCGGCTGACGCCCTGCCGGTCCCCCGCGTGCATACCGGACCGCTGTCACTGACGGAATTGCGCCGCCACCTGCATCACACCGAAATCGACTTCGATGAGGTGGTCGCCGAACGCCAGGCGCTGACGCGCTGGATACTGCTGCTGACCCAGAACCTCGCGTACAGCGAAGATCAGGCGTCGCTGCGCCATGCCGGCGGCCTCACGCTGGATGCCGGAGAGGTCTTTGCCGTACAGGGCTGGCTGCCGGTTGCGCAGGTAGAAACCCTCGAACGCTTTGCCGAGGATCATCACCTCGCCTGGCTGATCGAAGCGGCCCTGCCGCAGGAGTCACCGCCGACCCTGTTGCAGAATCCGGACCTGCTGGCCGGTGGCGAGGAGCTGGTTCGCTTCTACCAGACACCGGCCTACGGCAGCTGGGACCCCTCGGTGATTCTGTTCGGCTCCTTTGTACTGTTTTTCGCCATGATTCTGTCGGATGCCGGCTATGGCCTGGTGCTGGGTGTACTGTTGCTACTGGGCTGGAAACGGCTCGGGCGCAACACGCTGCGCCGGCGGCTACGGATCCTCGGCACGGTACTGGTTGGCGCCACACTGATCTGGGGACTCCTGGCGGGAAGCTACTTCGGAGCCGCCCCGCCGACGGATTCCTGGCTCGCCGGTCTGCAGCTGATCGATCTGAAAAATTTCGACAGCATGATGCGGCTGTCGATCCTGATCGGCGCCGGCCATATCATCCTGGCCAACGCTGCCCTGGCCTGGCACAACCGCGGTCAGCCGCAGGCCCTGGCCCGACTGGGCTGGATCCTCGCCGTGACGGGCGGCCTGGCCCTCGGCTTCGGCCGCCTCGGCAATGGCCCGGCCTGGTGGGCAGACGCGGGCCCCTGGCTGCTGGGCGCCGGATTGCTGGCGGTGGTGGCGGGCAACGGCAGCGGTGGCCGAAGCAGGCTGCATTGGCTCAAGGGTCTGACAGCCCTGAGCGGTATCAGCCGGCTGTTCGGCGACGTTCTCAGCTACCTGCGTCTGTTCGCGCTGGGTCTGGCCAGCGCGTCGCTGGCGCTGACCCTCAACCAGCTGGCCGACCAGGTCAGCCAGTCGGTGCCGGGCATCGGATTTTTGCTGAGCCTGATGATCCTGTTGCTCGGGCACAGCCTCAACCTGGCCCTGGCGGTGATGAGTGGCGTCGTCCACGGCCTCAGGCTGAATTTCATCGAATTCTACAACTGGGGACAGACCGGCGAAGGTTATCCCTTCAAGGCCTTTCGCAGGTCGATCGTCGACGCCGACAGGGAAAAAGGAGATACAGGCAAGTGAATGACTTCATCGTAGTGCTCGGCTGGCTTGGACTGTTCGCGCCGCTGGCGCTGGGGGCGGCGGGCTCGATCATTGGCTGCGCCATCGCCGGCCAGGCAGCGATCGGCGCGATGCTCGATACCGAAAGCGGCTACGGCCGTTATGTCGGGGTTTCGGCGATGCCCTCGTCCCAGGTGATCTACGGCATCGTCGTGATGTTCACGCTGAACCGCAGCGTCACGGTCGAATCGGCCGCCGGTCTGTTCGGCATCGGCACCCTGACGGGCGTGGCACTTCTGATCAGCGCGATCCGCCAGGGCCACTGCTGCGCCTCGGCCATCCATGCCGCCAAGGCGAAGCCGGAAATATTCGGCCTGTCGCTGGCGCCAGCCGCGATTGTCGAGGGCTTTGCGGTATTCGCCTTTGTCTTTGCGCTGGTGATCAGCGCCGGAATACCGGGAGGGGGATTGCAGCCATGAGCAACGACCAGAAGCATCCGGCCCCGCCGGTTTCCCATGGCGTCGAACGCCTGATCGAGCGACTGCGGGATGAAGGGGTTGCCGAAGGGCGGGCCGGCGCCCGCAAGATCATCGAAGAAGCCGAAGCCCGGGCCCACTGGCTGCTGCAGCAGGCCGAAGAAGAAGCCGAGCTGATCCGGCGCAGCGCCGTGGAAGCGGCCGAACGGGAACGCCGCTCCTGTGATCAGGCACTGCGGGTCGCGTCCCGCGATGCCGTGCTCAGCCTCAAGGCCCGTTTGAGCCAGGTATTCAACCGAGAACTCGACCGCCGGATCGAGTCGCAGATGCAGAGCGAGACGCTGCTGCGCGAGCTGATCCTGGCCATCGCCGGGCGTACCCGGGACTATTGCGAATCCGCCGAGCGGCTGGAGGTCCTGCTGCCGCGTCACGTCTTCGGGCTCGAGGACGTGCGCCGCGACCCGGAAAGTGTCGCCCGCGGCGAACTGACCGCGCTGGTACGGGAGCTGATTGGCGAGAGCCTGCGTGACGGCGTCTCGTTCGTTCAGAGCGACGACGACACCCCGGGGCTGCGCATCCACCTCAACGAACGCGGGGTGACCATCGACCTGACCGACAAAAGCGTCGCCGAGCTGTTGAAAGCCCACCTGCAGCCCCGGTTCAGTGCGTTGATGGACGGGATCGTGAAATAGATGACCCGCTATGTCCTGCTGATCACCAGCCTGCCCCATCCGGGCCCGCTGTTCGGGGCCCGGCAGACACCGCTGTCGCGGCTGCGCCTGGAGCAGCATCTGCAGCTGCTGGAAGCCGGGGACCGCCAGCGGCTCGACCGGATCGAGTCGCTGCTGCACTGGGACCGGCTGCCATTCGACACCACCGATGCCGAAATCCTGCAGCAGGCACGACACCTGATCCCGACTTTGGGCGATACCCGGCTGCAGACGATCGTCGAGCAGCGGCTGGAACTTCGCACCCTGATCGCCGCGTTGCGCCGGCGCCATCGCGGCGAGCCGGCACCGCCGCTCGACGGGCACTGCAACTGGGGGTATGGGCGCTGGACCGGAGCCATCGCCCGCTACTGGCAGGAGCCGGGCTTCCGCCTGCAGGGGCTCTACCCTTGGCTGCCGGAGGCCGAAAAGCTGCTCACCGACGATGATCCGCTGGGCCTGGAACGGCTGCTGCTGGCACAGGTCTGGCGGCAGCTCGACCGCGCCGGCGAGGAGCACTGGTTCGATTTTGTCGCCGTGGTCGTCTACGTACTGCGCTGGAACCTGATCGACCGCTGGGTCAGATACAGCGAGACGGTCGCAACCCAACGATTCGACGCCCTGACCGAAGCGGGCCTGGATCGTTTCGCCGACCTTTTTTCGGGGTATTAACCCGGAGGGTTAATACATGAAGCATGGATGCTTCATCATTGGCCGCAGGCCAGTGCGAACCCCACAAAAGCCGGCACGTCCGCGCACTTGCGCCTTTTTTGTGGGGAGACGGGCAAAAAGGTAGGGAACCTATTTGCCCGTCAGGTTAATAAAAGGAGTGAATGCTGAAGATGACAACTGCCCAAGTCAGCGCCCGCGTGTCGGCTGTCCAGGAAGATATCGTCAGGATCGAGGCACTCGACGGCGCCCAGCTGATGAAAAACGAAGTGGTACTGGTCTGTCCCGGCGGCGAAAGTGCCGGACGCGAGCGGCTCAAGGCCGAAGTGCTGCGCGTGCGCGGGCGCATGGCCGATATCCAGGTGTTCGAGAACACCCGGGGCGTCGCCGTCGGCGACCCGGTGGAGCAGACCGGCCGGCTGCTGTCGGCCACCCTCGGCCCCGGCCTGCTGGGCAATATCTATGACGGTCTGCTCAATCCGCTGGAAAGCCTCGCCGCCGAACATGGCCTGTTTCTGCCCCGCGGCGTCGAGGCCGATACCCTGAACCGCAACCGCAAATGGTCCTTCGATCCGAAAGTCACCACCGGCACCCGTCTGCGCGCCGGCGATGTGCTGGGCACGGTGCAGGAGGGAAGCATCTGCCACAAGATCATGGTGCCCTTCGGCCTGCCCGACGAGATCGAACTGAGCTGGATTCAGGCCGGCAACCACAGCATAGAGACGCCCATTGCGCGTATCCGCGACTCCAGGGGCCACGAGCGCAGCCTTACCCTGGCCCAGCGCTGGCCGGTGCGCCGGCCACTGCCGGCCGAACTGCTGCGCCGGCGCTCGAGCGAGCGCCTCTATCCCTGCGAACCGCTGATTACGAGCCTGCGGCTGATCGACACCTTCTTCCCGATCGCCCGCGGCGGCACCGCCTGCATTCCCGGCCCTTTCGGCGCCGGCAAGACGGTGCTGCAGAACCTGATATCGCGTTATTCGGCGGTGGATATCGTGATCATTGTCGCCTGCGGCGAACGGGCCGGCGAAGTTGTCGAGACCCTGACCGAATTTCCGCAACTGCCGGACCCGCGCGGTAGCGGCACGCTGATGGATCGCACCATTATCATCTGCAATACCTCGTCGATGCCGGTGGCCGCCCGCGAGGCGTCGATCTACACCGGCATCACGGTCGGCGAGTATTACCGCCAGATGGGACTCGACGTACTGATGATTGCCGATTCCACCACGCGCTGGGCCCAGGCGATGCGCGAAACGTCGGGGCGAATGGAAGAGATTCCGGGCGAAGAGGCGTATCCGGCCTACCTCGACTCGGCGATCCGCAGCGTCTACGAGCGCGCCGGGCTGCTGCGAACCAACGACGGCAGCAGCGGCAGCCTGACCCTGGTTGGCACCGTATCGCCGGCGGGCGGCAACTTCGAGGAACCGGTAACCCAGTCAACCCTCGGCACCGTCAAGACGTTCCTCGGCCTCAGCGCCGAACGGGCGTACAAGCGCTTCTACCCCTCGGTCGACCCGTTGATCTCCTGGTCCCGCTACCTGGAACAGCTGCACCCCTGGTACGAGGAACACCTGGGCGAGGACTGGAACCAGCGGGTGCGCCGTACCCTCGATCTGCTGCAACGCGGCGACGAGGTGCTGCAGATGATGCAGGTCACCGGCGAGGAAGGCGTGACGCTTGAGGATTTCGTGCTCTTTCAGAAAGCGCTGCTGGTCGATATGGTCTATCTGCAGCAGGATGCCTTCGACCCGGTCGACGTCTCGGTGCCGCTGCCACGACAACAGCGGCAGTTCGATCAGCTCTGGCGGCTGACCTCCCGCGACTACCGCTTCGACGACAAAGACAGCGCCCGGCGCTACTTTACCGAGCTGACGGGGCTGGTAAAGAACCTCAACTATGCCCGCGAGGGCTCACCGGAATACAGCCAGTTCCAGCAACGCATCGAGGCGCTGGAGGCCGAACAGGACTGAGTTGCGAAATGCAGGAGCGCCATGCCCGAAGAGCGCTTCCCCGGTGGGAATAACCGCCGCGCCGGATGTGTTCGCGTCGCCGCGCGGCTCCTGCGTGATAACCGCGGTGCCGGATTTGTAGGCCGCGAGGAAGTGCCCTTTGGGTGCGCAACTCCTACAGATCCGGGGTCCCTCGGCTGTTAGCTGTCGACTGTTTGCGGTCCTCTCGCGATCGCAACATACCGCCCTCTCATCTGCATCGCGACCTTATCGCCCTGACGGACATCGATGGTCAGCTCCAGAGGAGCGCGGCCGCGGTTGCGCAGCCGCTTGAGGAAGTTATCAACTGCCGTGGTATCGGGCAGGTCAGTGCGGGCGCTGAAGTCGCCGTCGACCGGCGCGCGGTAGTCGAGGTGGCTGTCGGCGATCACCAGGTCGCAATCCAGCCCCTGCTCGCGCAGCAGCAGCGTGATCAGCGACCAGCCGCAGATGGTTGCCAGCGTCGCCTGGGAACCGCCAAAACCGGTGCCCTTGTCGTTGACGTTCGGCGCCAGACTCGCCGGGATTTCCAGCCGGCGGCCATTCCAGTCGAAGTCGCCAAGTCCCATATGCCCGAGCAGCGGGATTTGCCCCAGCAGCCAGGTGCGGAATTCGGCGATATCGACCTGACTCATGTTACTCGCCGCCCCAGCGGCTGACGAAATCCTCGACCTCAAGCTGCGGCGACGGCTTGCCGCGACTCGGCGTACCGAGGTAGATGAAACCGACCAGCTCCTCGCCATCGGCGAGCCCCAGTCCCTGCTTCACCAGCGGGTCGTAGGCCGGAGCGCCGGTACGCCACATGGCGCCGAGACCCTGGGCATGGGCGGCAAGCAGGATGCTGTGGGCGGCACAGCCGGCGGAAATAAGCTGCTCCACCTTGGGCGCCTTGGGATGCTCGCGGGTGGCAGCGATAACCACCACCACCGTCGGCGCCCGCCGCGGCGCCTGCAGCAGCTTCTGGCACTTCTCTTCCGGCAGGTCCGGCTCCGCGGCCAGCGCGCCCTTGAGCAGCAGTTCGCCGAGCCGGTCAAGCGCCTCCCCCTCGACCACCAAGAAACGCCAGGGCCGGACCGCGCCGTGGTCCGGCGCCCGTAGCGCGGCGCGGAACATCACCGCCAGCTCGTCTTCGGACGGGCCCGGCGCCTCGAGCAGCGGGATCGAGACGCGGTTGATCAGTGCATCGAGTGCATCCATGAAAGTCTCCTTGCAAATCACGGGCCGCCATCTGGGCAACCCGCGCGGTGATTACTGGCGGTTAAGCCGCAGATTAGGTGCCTGTGCGGCCAGGCTGCTGCGCCACGGGTTGATATCGAGGCCACCGCGCCGCAGATAGCGGGCATAGACGGTGAGCGCCTCGGGACGGCAGCGCTGCCAGATGTCCATGAAGATGTTTTCGACGCACTGCTCGTGGAAGTCGCCATGTTCCCGGTACGACACCAGATAGCGCAACAGACCCTCGCGGTCGATTTGCGGGCCGCGGTAGACAACCTGGATACTGGCCCAGTCGGGCTGGCCGGTTACCGGACAGTTGGACTTGAGCAGGTGGCTGTAGAGCCGTTCCTCGACCAATTCGTCACCGGACGTCAGCAGCGCCGGCTCCGGCTGGTAATGACTGATCTCGACATCCAGGTCATCGAGGCAGACGCCGTCGAAACGCTCGATCGGCAAGGCGGCATCCGGGTCGATCAGACGCACCTTGACGTCGCCGCCTGCGGCCGCGGACAGGTCGCGCGTCATCAGCTCGACCACTTTGGCCTCGCTGTCGAAACGGCTGAGATTGAAGGAGTTCAGGTACAGCTTGAACGATTTCGACTCGATAATATGGCTGGAAGAGGCTGGAATGCGGAACTCCGCCAGTCGCACCACCGGCTTGCCGCGGGCGTTGAGCCATGAGACCTCGTAGGCGTTCCATATATCCTCGCCGACGAACGGCAGCGTGTCCCGCTCGATGCCGCGCCTGGCCCAGTTCAGGCTACGCTCGATCGGGTACAGCTGGGCCGGATCGTAGGTGTTGACGTAACGGGTGTCCTGGCCCAGCGGCGACTGGTGCAGGATCGGATCTTCATGACTCAAGCGCGAATCCCCTTGCCGTTTTGCAGCAGGTACAGCGAGTAGCTGAACAGTGCGACGATGAATACCAGTAGCATGCCGAACGCAAACACGATGTTGATGTCACTGACTCCGAGAATACCGTAGCGGAACGTATTCACCATATAGAGTATTGGATTGAGCATCGACACGCCCTGCCAGAACTCGGGCAACAACTGAATCGAGTAGAAAACGCCGCCGAGGTAGGTCAGGGGCGTCAGCACGAAGGTCGGTACGATCGAGATATCGTCGAAGGAGTTGGCGTATACCGCGTTGATGAAACCGCCGAGCGAAAACACCACCGACGTCAGCAGCACGGTGCCGACCGTTACGAACAGGTGGTGAACCTGCAGGTCGGTGAAGAACAGCGACAGCAACGTGACGATCAGCCCCACGCCGAGACCCCGGGAGACGCCGCCAACGACATAGCCGCTGAGGATTACCCAGTTCGGGATGGGCGAAACCAGCAGCTCCTCGACGTGGCGCTGGAACTTGGTGCCGTAGAAGGACGACACCACGTTGCCGTAGGAGTTGGTGATCACCGACATCATGATCAGACCCGGCACGATGTATTCCATGTAGTCGAAGCCGCCCATTTCACCGATCCGGCTGCCGATCAGGTTGCCGAAGATGATGAAGTAGAGCGTCATGGTGATGGCCGGCGGCAGCAGCGTCTGAGGCCAGATGCGCGTAAAGCGGCGGACTTCCTTGACCACGATGGTCCAGAACGCGATGAAGATTTCCCTCGAGTTCATACTATCTCCTGTCAGGCTTGGCATCCGGCCAAGGTGTGTGCAAAAGGGGTCATCTCAGCGGGTCGCCTCGGTGGCGAGGTTCTTGTCGACCAGGCTGACGAACAGTTCCTCGAGACGGTTGGCCTTGTTGCGCATCGACCGCACCTCGATGCGCTGCTCCGCCAGTTCCTGGAACAGTCTGCTCAGACCCTGATTTTTCTCCACCTCGACCACCAGCGTATGGTCGTCGTCGAGCTTCGCCGGATAGCCGTTCAGAGACGGCACAGCCCCCTGCGGCGGGTCGATATCCAGGATGAACGTCTCGGTATTGAGTTGTTGCAGCAGCTCGCGCACGCTGGTGTTCTGGATGATGCGACCATGATCGATGATGGCGATATTGCGGCAGAGGCTTTCGGCCTCCTCCAGGTAGTGCGTCGTCAGGATGATGGTGGTCCCGGCGGCGTTGATCTCGCGCAGGAAACTCCACATCGAGCGGCGCAGCTCGATATCGACACCGGCGGTCGGCTCGTCGAGGATCAGCACCTGGGGCTCGTGCACCAGCGCGCGGGCGATCATCAGACGGCGCTTCATGCCGCCGGACAGCATCCGCGAAACCTGGTCTCGCTTATCCCAGAGTCCCAGCTTCTTCAGGTAAAACTCGGCGCGCTCGCGTGCCAGCGACCGCGGGATGCCGTAATAACCCGCCTGGGTAATGACGATATCGATGACCTTCTCGAACTGGTTGAAGTTGAACTCCTGCGGCACGACGCCCAGACACGTTTTGGCTTTTGCCTTGTCGCTGTCGAGGCTGTGGCCGAACACCTCGACCTCGCCGGCCGACTTGTTGACCAGCGACGAGACGATGCCGAGGGTGGTCGATTTGCCGGCCCCGTTGGGACCGAGCAGCGCGAAGAAATCGCCCTGCTGGACCTCGAGCGAAATGCCCTTGAGGGCTTCGAAACCGTTATCGTAGGTCTTGCGGAGGTTGCGAATCGATAGCGCAGCGGTCATCAGTTCTTCCTGTTAATCTTGGTCCCCGGGCTCCGACTAGATGGGGGTGCAGCGACCAAATTTCAACCGTTTGGCGCAGCGGGTGGCCGAAAAGGTTGGCAGATCCGGGGCTAGTGATCCTGATCCGGTTCCACCGGCCCGAGCCTATACTGGTGCCATCCGGGGTTCCCGGCGCGCACCGCGCCGTGGTGCCGAAACGTCCGCCGCGACCCACATTCGGATCGGGCCAAAAAAGCGGCGATTGTTGGCTCTCTTAGCGCTGTCCCCTAAAATGCCCAGCGAAGCCAATCAGGAATCCTGCGATGATCAGCGACTACCACCCTTTCCATCTCAACCTGCTCAAGCTGGCCTACAACAATCTGCTGCGCCACGACCCCTTCTGTCATGACGACCTCTCGGAGAATGACGCCCAGTTTCGTCAACAACTGAAGGAACTGGTCGAAGCGGTCGAACAGCAGCGCGGGGATTATATCGAATCCGGGCAGCAAATTCTGTCCCGTCTGGTGCGCCACTATCCGGAACTGGTCCCGCTGCTGCCACGCGACCTGTTCTGGTACTTCGGCGGCGAGTGCCTACACTACATGCCCGACGATGAGATCGAGATCTTTCAGCAACTCGACGAAGCGCGGCATGCTGCGGAAAGCGAAGGACAAGACTTCAATTACGAAGAGACCCGGGCACGACTGCTGGGCCTGCACTGAGTCCCGGTCGGGCCTGCGGCCCTCCGGACGTTTCCGCGGCGGCCTGAACATTCTGCAGCAAAACGCCGGCAAGCTTTTCCCCGACCGGCGTTCGTCTGGAGATTTGTAAAAGCTCAGGCAGCAAGTTCGCGCCAGAGGCGCTCATCCCTGAGATATTGCGCGGACATCGCGTCCAGACCGATATCACGTCGCACCCGTACATCGAGATGCTCGACCGGCTCACTATCGCAGCCGAACAGCGACCGCAGGGTGTTTATCAATCGTTTCATGACGAAGACTCCGATTTCAGGGCCGGCGACCGCCAGGGCCACCGGCCGATAAAAAGGCCAGGCGATCTAAAAAGCCTGTCCGGGAGGCTGCTGCCCCATTGCCAGCGAACCGGTGAACAGGTGCTGGCGCTTCTCCTGGATCGGGTGAAAATGCGAGGCCATCACGTCGCGGAACAGACTTTCGATCCCATTGCCGCGCATGAACCCCGGACCTCCGCAGGCTTCCAGGGCCTTGGCTGTGGTCAGCTTGCAGGCCTCGGCGGCGATGGTCTTGCGCTTGACCACTTCGTTAACGGTTTCGAGGTTCGCCTCGAACCGGAACTCGTCCGTTAGCATGATCATGCTTTCGACCGCCAGCTCCGCCGCAGTCAGGGCGTTTTCCATCTCTCCAAGCAGGTAGGGCGTAACCGGATCCGGGCTGGTGCGGCAGCGTTCCCGGGCGCGGGCCGCGGCTTCACGCGCCACACCACAGTAGACCGACATGATCAGCGGCAGCGCCACCGGCAGCACAACGGACCAGATCATGTGAAAGTCGCCCCGCGGACGGCGAACGACAATGCTGGCTTCCGGCACGAAGGCATTTTCGATCTTGACGCTGTTGGAGCCCGAACCCCGCATGCCCAGCGGATGCCAGTTATCCAGCACGCTGACCCCCTCTCCTCTGAGCGACACCGGAAAATGCAGCACCTGCCAACCCGCGTCGGGATCTTGCCAGGGTGCGGACGTCACCAGCACATCGCCGGCCGGCGAGCCGCTGGCGAAGTGCTTGACAGCGTTGAGCACAAAACCACCCTCGACCTTTTCCAGGCTGCCGTTGGACGCCAACCAGTCGCCGGCGCCGGTACTGACCAGCACCAGCTCGGAAGCCGCCACTTTTTCCAGCAGCGCTTGTCCGGGGCGCCCGTGCCGGGCGTTGTAACGGTTGGCCGCGACAATGTGCTGGTGCATCGAGCAGGATAATGCGGTCGACGGGTGCCTTGCGGCCAGCGCGCCGAGAAACTCGCAGATTTCGCGAAACGCATAGCCGCCTCCACCACATTCCTCCGGCACCAGCGCCGAGAAAACCTTTTCCGATTTCAGCAACTCGCAATTCTCTTGCGAAAACCGCTCCCGGGCGTCAGCGGACTTGCCGTTCTCCGCGAACTGTTCGCCGATGCGATCCAGTATGGCGGCCAATTTCGGATTCAATTGACGGGTTTTCATTGAGTGATCCTCGGGTTAATTTTTTATTTTCAGCAGCACGTTATATTCAGGTTTGCAGTGCGAATGGGCATTTTCGGCAATGCGCTCGCTTTTGCTAAATTGCCTTCATCAGGCTGCATGTTCGATATTTACAGGTGCCACGAATGCGCCCCGGGAAAAAACCAGCGGCAGGCGGCCCTCGTTCGCAAAATCCATAACCTCGCCAATCAGCATCAGGTGATCGCCAAGGGGCACCAGGCGGTACAAGCGACAGCGGACCCAGGCGCAGGCACCGGGAATCAGCACATCACCCCCACCCTCGGCATCCGCGATACCTTCGAACTTGTTGGCGCCGCGCGTGGCGAAGCGTTGCGCCAGCTCGAACTGATCACCGCTCAGAATGGAGAGGGAGAAAACACGGCAGCGGGCAAAGACATCGAAGCTTGCTGCGCCACGATCGATGCACCAGCCGATAAGGGCGGGGGTCAGTGATATGGACACCAGACTGTTGATCGTCATGCCAACCGGCTTGTCGTCACTATCCCGCGTTGTCACTACAGCGACACCGGTGGTCCAGACACCCATCGTTTTACGCAGTTCGGTTATATCGATATTCTTTCTAATCAATCGGCACATGCTGCACCTCCGCTTCATTTCATCCCGTTCACGAAATAAAGACTAAAGAAAACGGCGGCCGCTTGTTACTTCACAATCTGGAGAAACCCACTACAGTTTTTGTAGTAATCAGCTACTGCGGTTGTAGTTTGAGAATGGGAGCCGAGCCATGACGTATCAACAGTTCTGCCCGATTGCCAAGGCGATGGACGTGCTGGGCGAGCGCTGGACCCTGCTGCTGGTCAGGGAACTGCTGATGGGCTCTACCCGTTTCAACGAATTTCAGCGCGGTCTGCGCCAGATGTCGCCAAGCCTGCTGACCAAGCGCCTGGCGAGCCTGGAAGAGGCCGGCCTGCTGGTGCGCAGGCGCATCCCCGGCCAGCGCGGTTACGAGTACTTTCCCACCGACGCCTGCCGCGAACTGCAGCCGCTGATCGAGCAAATCGGGCACTGGGGCATGCGCTGGGCCCGGGAACAGATGACCGAAGGCGACTACGATCTGGAGCTACTGATGCTCTATCTCGAACGCAGTGTCTGCCCCGACCAACTGATTGGCAACGAAACCGTGATCCGCTTCAACTTCAATGACGTCGGCGAGTACCCGAACTGGTGGATTGTTGTCAGCGGCGGCGACGTCGATGTCTGCGTGCACGACCCCGGCAAGGAAGTCGATGTCTACTTCACGGTCTGTCTCAAGGTCATGTGCCAGCTATGGATGGGTGATATCAGTTACCGCAAGGCAATCGCCGACGGCGTGCTCAAGCTTGTCGGACCGCCGGAGCTGACGCGTCACGTCGAGCGCTGGCTGAAACCGAGCATCTTCGCCGGCATCCCGCCGGCCCGCGCCATTGTGGATCCGGCGTGAGGCGTGCGGTGTGCGGTGTGCGGTGTGCGGTGTGCGGTGTGCGGTGTGCGGTGTGCG